>NZ_JBETMF010000004.1:0-344209 GCF_040427045.1 Agrobacterium vacciniicorymbosi | reverse complement strand
TTCGCCCGCCTCGTGCGCGCCAACCTCATGCATCGCAAACGAACAGACAGCCTTCTCAAACCACCACCCAGCACCAACCGACACAAAGACCAGATGGTAATGCAATGGGTGTGAGATTAAACCGGACAGCAGTGGGTCAAGCCCGAGGATGACGGAGGTTAAGGGCGTGGGCCTTTATAAAGCTTTTCGCGCTGGGCAATAAATATCGCCACGGCCGCCCATCAACCCTTACTGGAACGGGTTCCACCAGCTTTTGCCAGTACCCGCCATAGCGGCATTCTTCTTGCGCTCTTTTTCTTTCTTCGCTTCCGGCTCGCCCAGATCAGCAAGCTGATCCTGCGGCAGGTTGCGGTATTCGACCGGTGGGTCGGTCAGGAATTTGCGCTGATTGCTGTTGACGATGGTGCCGCCCTGCGCATCGGCCTTGGCCTTGCGGAAGGCTTCCCATTTCTGGCTTTCGGTCATCTGGCCGTTCGTGCCGTTACCGGCCAGCAATGGCGAGCGGTAATGTGGGTTGTCCTTGTTGGCGTCGGCTTCCTGACGCAGGCGTTCGCGGGCTTCTTCCGGGGTTTCCGGCCATTGCGGGTTGGTCTCGCGGTTGGCAAGGCTCTGCTGCGGCTGTGCCAGCTGCTCGGCGCGGGCTTGGGCGGGAACAACGAGGCCGGGACGCGGATTGTATTTCAGGTTGCGCTTGCTCTGATCGCCGGTGATGGAGGTGGCACTGCCGAGGTCATCCACCAGCTGTTCAGCCGATGTCTTTCCCGTGCCATAGGTCGGGCTGGTGCACGCGCCTAGTGCAAGGCAAACAGATACTGCGCCAAAAATGGTGCCGTACATGCGAAAACTCTGCGTCATGCTCATTGAAACCCTTCCGCCCCAAGCGCCGTGCGTCCTTACCGGACACCCACAGGGCGCTCTTTATATTAATCTAGTCATCGTGCATTCCGAAAATCGAAGTCGATTTCCGGGCCGATGCTGTAGCCGTCCCGACGACCGGTAGCCCCGCATTGATGCTAAAATCCGGCCAATTTCAGGCAGGTTTACCGGATGAACGGCTAAAGTGCAATTCATCCGGCCATTTTCTTAAGCACTGACGCCAAGTTCACGCAGCGCGACAGCATCGCGGGCCGATACGTCCGGAAACGCAGGATCGGAGCCGACATCGGTGGTGATGCGCCAGGAGCGGGCGCATTTGCGCCCCTCGGCAAGCTTCTGCTCGACCGATACCTTCTGTACTTCGCTCAAGCGGAAGCCATCTGCCGGGCCTTCGCCAGCCACAACCGAGATGGCCGAGGTAATGCAGATTTCCGCAAAGTCCCGACCGTCCAGCGCTGCCATCAGCTCGGCATCGGCGATATGCACGACGGGAGCCGCTTCCAGCGAAGAGCCGATGCGCTTTTCGCGACGTTCCACTTCAAGAGCGCCGGTTACGACGGTACGGACCTTGCGGATTTTATCCCACTTGGCTTCCAGTGCCTCGTTCTTCCATTCCGCAGGAACCTCCGGGAACTGAACGAGATGCACCGATTCCGCATCAGGGTAGCGCGACAGCCATGCCTCTTCCGTCGTAAACGGCAGCATGGGTGCGAGCCATGTGACAAGGCAATCGAACAGCTTTGCGATGACCGACAGCGAGGCACGACGCTTCAGCGACGACGGGGCGTCGCAATAGAGCGCATCCTTGCGGATATCGAAGTAGAAGGCCGACAGCTCGACATTGGCGAAATCGATCAGCGCGCGGGTGATTTTCTTGAAATCGAAGGCATCGTAGCCGTCACGCACGACCTGATCCAGCTCGGACAGGCGGTGCAGCATCAGCTGTTCCAGTTCCGGCAGATCGGCATAGGCAATGTCATCGCCCTTGTCATGCGCCAGCGTGCCCAGCATCCAGCGGATGGTATTGCGCAGCTTGCGGTAGGCATCGATGTTGGTCTGGATGATGGCCTTGCCCAGACGCTGGTCTTCCCAGTAATCCGTGGTCATGACCCACAGACGCAGGATATCCGCGCCGGATTCCTTCATCACGTCCTGCGGTGCCACGACGTTGCCGAGAGACTTGGACTGCTTGCGCCCCTGCTCATCCATGGTGAAACCATGGGTGACGACGGCGTTGTAAGGCGCGCGGCCCCGCGTCGCGCAGCTTTCCAGCAGCGACGAGTGGAACCAGCCACGATGCTGGTCGGAACCTTCCAGATAGACATCGGCTGGCCATTTCAGGTCAGGGCGATCTTCCAGCGTAAAGGTGTGCGTGCAGCCCGAGTCGAACCAGACGTCGAGGATATCGCGCACCTGATGCCACTTGGTGTGATCGTGGTCGTTGCCGAGGAAGCGTTCCTTGGCACCATCCGCAAACCATGCATCCGCACCTTCGGCTTCGAAGGCCTCCAGAATGCGGGCATTGACGGCCTCGTCCAGCAGCACTTCGCCCTTTTCATCGGCGAACACGGCGATCGGGACGCCCCAGGCGCGCTGACGCGACAGCACCCAATCCGGACGGTTCTCGATCATGGCGCGCAGACGGTTCTGGCCAGCGGCTGGCACGAAACGGGTATCGTCGATGGCCGAAAGCGAACGCGAGCGCAGCGTGGTGCCATCGCCCAGTTCCTTGTCCATATAGACAAACCACTGCGGCGTGTTGCGGAAGATGACCGGCTTCTTGGAGCGCCAGCTATGCGGATAGCTGTGCTTCAAGCGGCCACGGGCAAACAGGTTGTTGGCCGCGATCAGCGCCTTGATGACACGCTCGTTTGCATCACCCTTCTTGCCGTTATCGTCCATGACGCGCGCAGCACCGCCTTCAGCAGATGGGCCGAAACCGGGAGCGTCTTCGGTGTAGAAACCATCGTCGCCAACGGTGAACGGGATTTTGGTCTCGATGTCCAATTCGGCGAGCGCCTTAGCATTCCCCATCCACGCATCAAAGTCTTCTCGGCCATGGCCAGGCGCAGTGTGCACAAAGCCAGTGCCAGCATCATCGGTCACATGATCTCCGGCAAGCATCGGTACCTTGAATTTATAACCCATGTTCGCCAGCGGATGCGAGCAGACGATGTTTGCAAGATCGACAGCCTTGAGACCATAAAGACGCTTGAACTCCAACTTTGCCTTAGCGAATGCATCAGCCGCTAGTTTGTCAGCAAAGATCAACTTCTCACCGGGCTGAGGGCCGAATTCATTGGCAGCAGCAGTCACTTCGTAGAGACCATACTCTATATTCCAAGAAAAAGAGATCGCTCGGTTGCCTGGGATTGTCCAAGGCGTAGTCGTCCAGATGACGACTTTGGCGTCGTAAAGATCCGCTCTGAGACGATCTTTTCTAGCTACCGATTCTGTATCTTCGGGATCGAACATCACAGTGTATTCAGCAACAGGGAACTTCACCCAGATCGTATCGCTTTCAACGTCGTGGTACTCAACCTCGGCCTCAGCCAAAGCCGTGCGCTCGACAACCGACCACATGACCGGCTTCGACCCACGGTACAACTGGCCGCTCTTGGCGATCTTCAGCAGTTCGCCAGCGATGCGGGCTTCCGAGTGGAAGTTCATGGTCGTGTAGGGTTGCTCGAAATCGCCCTCGATGCCGAGACGCTTGAATTCGGCGGATTGCTTTTCGATCCAGCCAGCCGCGAACTCACGGCATTCCTGACGGAATTCGTTGATCGGGACCTCGTCCTTGTTCTTGCCCTTGGCGCGGTAGGCTTCCTCGATCTTCCACTCGATGGGAAGGCCGTGGCAATCCCAGCCGGGGACGTAGTTGGCATCGAAACCGCGCATCTGGAACGAGCGGGTGATGACGTCTTTGAGGATCTTGTTCAGCGCGTGGCCGATATGGATGTTGCCGTTGGCATAGGGAGGGCCATCATGCAGCACGAATTTTTCGCGACCGGCAGCGGAGGCGCGCAGCTTCTTGTAAAGACCCATCTGTTGCCAGCGGGCAACCGTTTCCGGCTCCTTCTGGGGCAGACCGGCGCGCATGGGGAAATCCGTCTGCGGCAGGTACAGCGTGGTGGAATAGTCGATCGTTTGTGCGGTGTCGTTCATGATCATACCGTTATGCGGCGTGCCCGAAATTGACAAAGAATTTCAGGGTTGCGCCGTCTTGAGTGCAAGAGAGGCAAAGCGGAGAGGCGCTTGCGGCAAGCGCCGAAATCCCGGACCTTTCGGCTGCTTACTGCGCGCGAAAGGCCGGGCCAATAATTCGGGAAATGAACGTCAACCGAAATTGGTACATGCCGGTTGTTTATGCGTTTTTCCGGCAAAAAGGAAGAGGTTTGTCGGTTTGAATGCTCATGTCTGTCGCCAAATCCGACACCAACCATCAAAAAGCGATTTTCGCATCCAGCTCGCTGAGCGGCGTTACGCCTGACAGCAGCGCCCTCGCCTCTTCCTCGTCGCGCTTGATCTGCGCCACCAGCGGCTCCAGCCCGTCGAATTTCAACTCGTCCCGCAGATGGCCGAAGAAGGAGACAGCGCAGATTTCGCCATAAAGATCGCCGGAGAAATCGAAGACGAATGTTTCAAGAAGGGCCGCGCCATTGTCGGTGACTGTAGGGCGGTAGCCGAAGCTGGCAACACCATCATGAAGCGTGCCATCGGGGCGGCGGAAGCGCACGGCATAGATTCCAGGTTTCAGTTCCGTTTCCGGCGGGAACGCCATGTTGGCGGTGGGGTAACCCAGCGTGCGGCCGAGCTTCTGCCCGCCGATGACTTCGGCCTCGACCGTGTAACGATAACCCAGCAGGCCAGCGGCACCGGCCACATCGCCCTCAGCCAGCAAGTCCCGGATGCGGCTGGAGGAGACAACTTCCGCACCCTCATCGCGGAAGGAATCGATCAGCATCACATCAAAACCGTGCCGTTTGCCCGCCGCCATCAGATAGGCCGGACCGCCTTCGCGTCCCTTGCCGAAGTGGAAATCCACGCCGGTCACGACGGCGCTGGCACCCAGCCAATCGACCAGAATGGATTTGACAAAATCTTCCGCCGAGCGCTGCGAAAAATCCCTGTCGAACGGGTATTCGATGACGGAGTTGAACCCTTCCGCTTCCAGCACCCGCGCCTTGACGGACGCTGGCGTGAGCCGAAACACAGGCGTTTCTGGACGAAAGACCGTGCGGGGATGCGGCTCGAATGTCAGCACCAGTGCCGGAACGTTGCGGGAGGCGGCAAGCTCCAGCGCATGGTCCAGCACTGCGCGGTGGCCGCGATGCACGCCGTCGAAATTGCCAATGGCGATGACGCCGCCCTTCAAATTGTCGGGCAGCGGCTCCTTCTTTTCATTGCGGTGAAAAACGGTCATGGGCAAACTCTGTTTTCAAGCCAGTGCTTCAAGCCAAACGAGGCATCCACCAGCCGGGTGCCGCGTTCTGGCCCTTGAGGTAGGCATTCAGCAGGGCCTCGTCAGTCTCGCCGTTCAACGTATATTCCGCCGCATGAATGCCGCCGCTGATATAGAGAAGCGTCAGGCCCGCATCGATGGCGCCTTTGACATCCGTCGGCATGCCATCGCCGATGGCCAAAACGCGATCCTTGGTGAACGCGCCGCGCACGTCTTTCGCGGCAGCCAGACAGGCTTCGTAGATCGGCGCATGCGGCTTGCCGGCAATGCGGACCTCGCCGCCCAGCTGCTCGAAATAAGCGGCCATGGCGCCGGCGCAGGGAATGATGCGCTCGCCACGTTCCACCACCAGATCGGGGTTGGCGCAGATCATCGGCACGCCGCGGGCAACGAAGCCCTTGAGCATATCCGTGTAATCTTCCGGGGTTTCGGTTTCATCATCGAAAAAGCCGGTGCAGACGACAGCGGTTGCTTCCGTTTCCGGCACCACTTCGATGTCGAGACCTTCCAGCAGCGGCATGTCGCGCTCAGGCCCCAGCAGGAAGACTTTTTTCGGACCCTGCGAAATCAAGGTACGCGTTACATCGCCCGAGGTGATGATGCGATCATAAGCGGTATCGGGAATGCCCAGCGCGCGCAGCTGCGTGATGACGCCGGGGGCCGGGCGTGGGGAGTTGGTGATGAGCACCACCGTCTTGCCCGCCTTGCGCGCCGCTTCCAGCGCGATGGCCGCATCCGGAAAGGCGCTTACGCCATTGTGCAGCACACCCCAGACATCGGAAAGAACAACGTCGAACCGATCTGTGATTTCGCCAAGGGTGGAAATGCGGTGGGCCATGAGATGCTTCCAGACTTTCAAAACTGCCAGATTTTTCAAAAATGCATGGGCGTGACATGGCAAACCGGCACGCCGATTACAAGCAAAAACGAGTCTCGCCGACCAAAGTCGCAGAGAGCCGAGTTCGCCTTTTTGCACTGCAACATGTTGTGATCGCACGTCTGACGTGTTTTTATAGGGCGGGGCTGGCTTACTCTACCGAGGAGCCATCGATGAAGAGAATTGACCAACTCGAGGGTCTTCGTGGTCTTCTGGCCGCATGGGTTGTTCTGGTTCACCTGCTGCCCGCAGCCGGTATTGATCCGGACAGCATGGGTGCGCTGAAACCCCTGATCAACGAGAAAATCCGCGTGCAAATCTTCTGCATCATGAGCGGTTTCGTGATTTTCGTCATGATGTCCTCGCTGTCGGAAGACTATTCGACTTACATAACCCGACGCATCAAACGCATTTATCCCGTCTATATTTTCGCGTTTTTCCTGTCGATTGCCTTCGCCTGGATCGCCTATCAGGCACTGCACACAGCCGATTTCCAGAGCGTGCGCAATGCGGGCCGCATCGCCATTCTCAACCGCAGCTTCGAGAACTGGGAAATGAACACGCTTGCCCATATGACCATGCTGCATGGCATCATTCCCGATAGCTGGCTGCCGCTGGGTGCCTATGCGTTTCTGGGTCAGGCCTGGAATATTTCCACCGAGTTCCAGTTCTACCTGATTGCACCGCTGGCCTTCTGGTGCCTTCACCATTCCAGCAATCTGGTGCGCGTCGGCTTCCTTGCGGTCTCCGTTATCGGTGTCTGGTATTTCCGCCATTGGCCGAATGGGGCGATCCTCGCCAACTACGCCATCTATTTTGCGGCGGGCATCGCCAGTTATTATCTCTGGAAAATGCGCTGGGACGACCAGCCCTTCATGTCGCCGCCAGTCGTTTTGCCGCTGGCCGCCATTGTCGGTTATTTCGATTTGGCCATCGGCGCGTGGATTTTCGTCTTCACCAGCGCAATCATGGTACGCGACAAGGGACGCAAGAAGGGGTTCGTGGCAATGTTTCTGGAGCACCCCGCCATGATGTTCCTGGGCACCGTCTCCTACTCGCTCTATCTGCTGCACATGATCCCGCTTTACGGCTGGATGTATGTGCTGAACGATCAGGGCTTCAGCCAGGCTACCTATTTCGCCATGCTGGCGGCGCTCACCTTCGCCACAGCCATCCCCTTCTCCTACCTCGCGCATAAATATGTGGAGCGGCCATTCTACCGGTCGAAGACGCACCGCACACCCTCTGCGGCAACGATGCGGCCTGCTGTCGAAGGAAAGTAATCAGATGTGCCGCCACCTCCTGCGGCGGCACATCACATCAGCCAGAGCCGAAGAACGCCGCCTGCTATGCCAAGCACCAGCACCGGCACCATGCCGACTTTCCAGCGCATGAGCATCAGCAGAGACAGGACCAGCAGTCCGGTCGCGATGGGATCGAGCGTATTCCAGACCGGCCAGGATATGCCGGGGCCGAAGCTTAGCGGAACAGCGATGCGCTTGACCTCGCCAAACAGCACATGCAGTCCAAACCAGATAGAGAGGTTGAGGATGACACCCACGACCGCTGCCGTGATTGCCGAAAGCGCAGACGACAGAGCGCGATTATTGCGCAGCTTTTCGACATAGGGTGCGCCAAGAAAAATGAAGATGAAGCTCGGCACGAATGTCGCCCACGCCGTGACCGTCGCGCCCAGAACGCCTGCCACCATCGGGTCCAGCCACTCTGCATGGCGAAAGCCGGCCAGAAAGCCGATATAGGGCAGCACCAGCACCAGAGGCCCGGGCGTGGCTTCGGCCAGTGCCAGACCATCCAGCATTTCGCCGGGGGAAAGCCAGCCATGGGTCTCCACCGCCACCTGCGCGACATAGGCCAGCACCGCATAGGCCCCGCCGAAGGTGACGACCGCCATGCGCGAAAAGAAGCTTTGCAAGGTCGCCAGCGTTTCCGGCGCGGAGAAAAGGAAAATCAGCGCCAGCGGGATTTGCCATATCACCAGCCCCAACACGAGCCCTTTCACCCGAGAGAAAAGCGTGACCGGTGTCGTCTCCGCATCCGTCTCGCTTAATTCAACGGCGGCATGACGCGGGCGCAGAAAGCCGATCAGACCCGCCGCGAAGATGACAAGCGGAAACGGCAGGCCGAAAACGAAAAGCGCAATGAAGGCTGCGGCTGCGATGCCAGCCAGAAAACGGCTGACCAGCGCCCGTTTCGCCACCCGGATCAAGGCTTCGATGACAATGGCCAGCACGCAGGCTTTGAGGCCAAACAAAAGACCGGGCAGCCAATGCGTATCCTGATAAAGACAATAGGCCGCGGCAAGTCCCACGATGGCGAAGAAGCCCGGTAGGATGAACAGCGTCCCCGCAACGATACCGCCCCGCACGCCATGCATGAGCCAGCCGATATAGGTAGCCAGTTGCTGCGCCTCCGGACCCGGCAGCAGCATGCAATAATTCAGCGCATGCATGAAGCGGGCTTCAGACACCCACCGTTTCTCATCCACCAGCACACGGTGCATCATGCCGATCTGTCCGGCGGGACCGCCGAAGCTGAGACAGCCTATGCGGGCGAAGACGGATGTGAGCTCGGCGAGAGACGGTTTGGCTGCGGGTGGCGGGTTTATAATATCTGTCATGAACCGCTGATAACCATTTTACATGAAATATTTCCGACAGGGCGTTCTTGACTCACCACAGGCACAGCCCTATCTCTGCCTCGCTAGCACTCTCCAATGAGGAGTGCTAACACTTATCACGCGGACCTTTGATGGGTTCGTACAGGTCATTTGATCGAGGGATTAGACTAATGACAAGCACAACATTCCGTCCGCTGCATGACCGCGTCGTAGTCCGTCGCGTTGAGTCTGAAGCAAAGACCAAGGGCGGCATCATCATTCCTGATACCGCCAAGGAAAAGCCACAGGAAGGCGAAATCGTCGCTGTTGGCACCGGCGCTCGCGACGATAGCGGCAAGCTCGTTCCTCTGGACGTCAAGGCTGGCGACCGCGTGCTGTTCGGCAAGTGGTCCGGCACCGAAGTCAAGCTCGACGGCGAAGACCTTCTGATCATGAAGGAATCCGACATCATGGGCGTTATCGGCTGATTTAAGCCGGTTTTCTCATCCTTACATGACAACCAATGGGCAATGAGCCCGGGAGTTTTCTACCATGGCAGCTAAAGAAATTAAATTCGGCCGCACAGCGCGCGAAAAGATGCTTCGTGGCGTCGACGTTCTCGCAGACGCAGTGAAGGTAACGCTTGGTCCTAAGGGCCGTAACGTCATCATCGACAAGTCCTTCGGCGCACCACGCATCACCAAGGACGGCGTTTCCGTCGCCAAGGAAATCGAACTTGAAGACAAGTTCGAAAACATGGGCGCACAGATGGTCCGCGAAGTTGCTTCGAAGACCAACGACATCGCCGGTGACGGCACCACGACTGCGACCGTTCTTGCACAGGCCATCGTTCGCGAAGGCAACAAGGCTGTTGCAGCCGGCATGAACCCGATGGACCTCAAGCGCGGTATCGACCTCGCTGTTTCCGAAGTTGTTAAGGACCTTCAGGCCAAGGCCAAGAAGATCTCCACTTCCGAAGAAGTTGCACAGGTTGGCACGATCTCTGCAAACGGCGACAAGCAGGTCGGTCTCGACATTGCTGAAGCCATGCAGAAGGTTGGCAACGAAGGCGTTATCACCGTCGAAGAAGCCAAGACCGCTGAAACCGAACTTGAAGTCGTTGAAGGCATGCAGTTCGACCGCGGTTACCTGTCGCCTTACTTCGTCACCAACCCTGAAAAGATGGTTGCTGACCTGGAAGACGCCTACATTCTTCTCCACGAGAAGAAGCTTTCGAACCTTCAGGCCATGCTGCCTGTTCTCGAAGCTGTCGTTCAGACTGGCAAGCCACTCGTCATCATCGCTGAAGACGTCGAAGGCGAAGCTCTTGCTACACTCGTCGTCAACAAGCTGCGTGGCGGCCTGAAGATTGCTGCTGTTAAGGCTCCTGGCTTCGGCGATCGCCGCAAGGCAATGCTCGAAGACATCGCGATCCTGACCGGCGGTACGGTTATTTCCGAAGACATCGGCATCAAGCTCGAAAACGTCACGCTCGACATGCTCGGCAAGGCGAAGAAGGTTTCGATCTCCAAGGAAAACACGACGATCGTCGACGGCTCGGGCCAGAAGTCCGACATCGAAGGCCGCGTTGCACAGATCAAGGCTCAGATCGAAGAAACTTCTTCCGATTATGACCGCGAAAAGCTGCAGGAACGTCTTGCCAAGCTCGCTGGCGGCGTTGCCGTTATCCGCGTTGGCGGCTCCACGGAAATCGAAGTCAAGGAACGCAAGGACCGCATCGACGACGCTCTGAACGCGACACGCGCTGCTGTTCAGGAAGGCATCGTCCCAGGCGGCGGTACTGCTCTTCTGCGCTCTTCCACGAAGATCACCGTCAAGGGTGCAAACGACGACCAGGAAGCCGGCATCAACATCGTTCGCCGCGCTCTTCAGTCGCTGGTTCGCCAGATTGCTGAAAACGCTGGTGACGAAGCCTCCATCGTTGTTGGCAAGATCCTCGACAAGAACGAAGAGAACTACGGCTACAACGCCCAGACCTCTGAATATGGCGACATGATTGCCATGGGTATCGTTGACCCGGTCAAGGTTGTTCGCACAGCCCTGCAGAACGCAGCTTCGGTTGCTTCCCTGCTGATCACGACAGAAGCCATGATTGCAGAACTTCCTAAGAAGGAATCTGCAATGCCTCCAATGCCAGGCGGTGGCATGGGCGGTATGGACTTCTAAGAAGTCTGACCTTCGGAAATACGAAAAGGCGGTCCTTGCGGGCCGCCTTTTTTGTTGTGGCTATCGCACTGGCACAGTATCGTTCAGCGAGTGTAGGTGCGCTAAATGCAACCCTTGGATCGGAGATTAGGTGTCTGAAGCAGAGCAGATAACCAAGAGCACACCCACTTCTTTGTCGTTTGCTCGCAGACGATGTCTCTTAATGTTAGCTGCGCCCTTAATATTTGCGGTCGGATCAACTGTCTACAGCATCATTAGTGTGCCCGTACCCGTTCCATCAAACTACGTCAGGCTAATCCTCACTCTTCTGTGGGCCGAGCTTTTCAGCTTACAGTCAGTAGTCGTATGTACTGTAATACTCTATTTCGGTCGGATATTTGAAGGCCCGCCGGTCGATCTTGAACAGCTGCGTTGGAACTTTCCACGCTGGATATTTGAGCAGCCGTTCTTTGGCATCACTCTCGGCCTGTCTTTATTTTGTTCTCCTCTGCTCATCGTTATAGGGCTAAGCGGCATAATTTACCTTCTCGCTGCAGGAGTTGTTCTCTATTTAATGCCGCGACTTTTGGCTCAGGGGGCTATCGGTTACGGTATTTTTATCGTCCTGTGTCTCGTTGGCGGATGCATGCTGTCTATGCTCCTCCCCCATAAAAACAACGCTAGTGCGTGCGAGGCCGATAAGACTGTGCCGCTTCGCTCTGGTGCGACAGTGGCATGTGACGAGTACGCCTTCATTGAAAGAGCGGAGGGCCTTATCATCAAACACGGCCAATCATCTATTTTCGTGCCGCTGAAGGACCTCTCACCCTACGAGATCGAAGCACTCGGACCCGGTAGTTTGTCAATACGAGGCGGGATTAGGCCAATTGACTAAAGCCAGCCAAACCGTCCATCGTCTTCAAATAGTGAACAAATAGTCTTCACTTGTTCATCTTTCCTGCGATGCCGAATTGGCGCATATGTCAATTATCAATTAACGCCATCCGGGCAACATCTTGGAGACTTCCATGTCCAGCAGCCAGAACACACTCGTGCTCGTCGCGCGTATTCTTCTTTCCTTCATCTTCATCTATTCAGGCTTCGGTAAGCTGACCGACCCTGCTGGCACCGCTGGCATGATTTCCGGCGCTGGCCTCCCTGCCGCGACTGCTCTTGCCTATCTCGCCGGCGCTTTCGAACTGCTCACCGGCCTTGCCATTCTCGTTGGCTTCCAGACGAAAGTCGCCGCCTGGGCACTCGCTGCGTTCTGCGTGTTCACCGGCCTCGTTTTCCACAGCGGCACCGTTGCCGTTCCTGGCTGGCCTGATGCGGCTCTGGGCTGGATCAACACGCTGAACGGCATCATGCTGATGAAGAACATCACGCTGGCTGGCGCTTACATCCTGCTCGCCACCTTCGGTGCTGGCGCCTACTCGCTTGATGCCCGCCGCGGTCTTGTTGCTGCGCGCGCCTGATTGGAGTGATCAAAAGAAAGGCCGCCGGAGCGATCCGGCGGCCTTTTTTATTTCACGAAATCTTTCTCGTAACCGGGAAGATCATCGATATCGGACAGCCAGTCCACTGCCGATTTGGTCCATATCTGGGCCTTGGGAACCAGTGCGTCGCGCTCATTGATGCTTCCCCAGCGAATGCCCCATTCCTTCGCCTCCTCGCCCTCGCCGCTGGTAAACAAAGGCGAGCCACACTCCGGGCAGAAATGCTGGTTGCGTGTGCGACCGTTGTCGGCAGTCTTTCGATAGATCTTCGGCTGGTTTTCACTAATTTTGAGGGCGGAGCGCTGAACCAGCACCGTGACGCGAAAGGGTGAGCCGGTCAGCCGCTGGCAATCCGTGCAATGGCAAATACCGACGCGCCCGGGATCAGCCTGCGCTTCGAACTTGATATGGCCGCACTGGCACTGGCCGGTAATATGCATGATGAGCTCCTTCTCCAAGAAACCCATCATAGAGCAGCCGCTCAATAAACCAAGGTTTACAGGGCGGATTGCACGCGAGCGATAATGTCGCTTACCACCGCGTCACCTTCATGTTCCGGCTTGCGTGCCCGCACAAAGCAGGCTTCGGACCGCAGGATGATGCCGTCAGTCAGGATTTTCAGGTGGTTGGCCTTCAGCGTCGAGCCGGTGGAGGTGATATCGACGATGATATCCGCCTGCCCCGCCGCCGGTGCGCCCTCGGTGGCACCGAGGCTTTCCACGATGCGGTAAAGCTGGATGCCGTGCTGGCGCGAGAAGAACTGCTGCGTTAACCGCCAATATTTGGTGGCGATGGCGAGGCGGCGGCCATGGCGGGCGCGGAATTCGGAGGCGACATCGCCAAGATCGGCCATGCTGTCCACATCCAGCCAGATTTCCGGCACGGCCACCACGACATCGGCGTGGCCGAAACCGAGGCGGGCGCAGAATTCAACGCGGTTTTCGACATCAACAAGATCTTCGCGCACCAGGTCCTCGCCGGTGACGCCAAAATCCACGGTGCCATTGCCGATTTCGCGAGCGATTTCGGAGGCCGAGAGATAGGCGATCTCGATATCGTCGCGCCCCTCGACCCGGCCGCGATAGGAGCGGTCATTGCCGATGGCGAGAACCTTCAAGCCCGCGCGCTCCAGAATGGCGGAGGCGTCTTCCTTCATGCGACCCTTGGAGGGCAAAGCGATGGTGATGGTCATGCCGTGGCCCTCATGGCTTCGATGCGATCCAGCCAGAGCGAGAAACCGACCGCCGGTATTTTGTCTTTAGCGCCGAGCAGCGTCATCAGCCGGTCAAACCGACCGCCGCCAGCCAGAACGGCATTTTCGCCTTCCACGCCGACTTCGAAAACGAGGCCGGTGTAATAATCCAGCGGACGCCCAAAGGCTGCGCCATAGGTGATGGCATCAAGATCAAGACCGCCATTGGCGAGCGCTGCCACGCGGGCGTCAAACGCAGACAAGGCAGCATCCAGTTTCAGCTTCGCCTTATCGGCAAAGTCGGACAGCGTTTGAGATGCCTGCGATAGCGGCGCTTGTAGGGACAGGAACTGTTTCAACAGCTCGAAACTTTCGTCCGGCAGGCGCGTGGCGGCCAGCGCCAGTTTTTCGCGCAGACGCCGGGCAATTTCCTGCGGCGCGCGGCTGGCATTGGTGGAGTAACCGGTGTCCTGCATGACGCTATCGATATAATCAACCAGCACCTTTTCCTCACCGGTGGCGAGCAGACCCGCAACGCGAGCATCGAGCCCGGTCATCGGCTTGGGGCTGACGAGGCTTTGCAGCAAGGCGTCCAGCTGCACGGTATCGCCAAAGGCCTGAACCAGCCGCTTCTGCCAGCCTTGCGGCAGGCCGAGTGCGGCAACCACAGCCTCGAACACCTGCTGATCGCCCAGCGTAACGGTCAACTTGCGACCGGGCAGCAGCCGCTTCAAAATGGCGGTCGCATCGCTGATGGCGCGGGCATCGGCGCTCGCGATATCCGTATCGCCCAAGTCCTCTATGCCCGCCTGATAAAACTCGCTCGATCCATCCCGACGCTGACGGAAAACCTCGCCCAGATAGGAATAGCGCTTTGGCGTACCGGTTGCGGTTTCGATATGGCGCAGGCAGACGGGAATGGTGAATTCAGGACGCAGGCAAAGGCTCGCCCCCGTCTCACTCTCCGTCATGAAAATCCGGCGGCGCAGGTCTTCCCCGGCCATATCCAGAAACGGTTCGGCGGGCTGGATGACCGGCGTATTGACGCGCGCCGTCTTGCGGGCTGCGAATTCATCCAAGAGCTCTGCGGAAAAGTCTGGCATATCGATCAGAGGCATGAAGTGGCACTTTTTGTCACGGTTGCAGCGGCTGCATCATTTCAATGCGATTGCCGAAGGGATCATAGACGTAAAAGCGGTCATACCCTTCTAGTGGCTCATCCTCAACCACAAGGCAGCCTGCCGTTTCAAGTGTTTTTCTGAATTCGGCCAGATCATTGACGATAAAGGCCGGGTGCGCCTTTCTGGCGGGCCGAAAATCGTCCTCGACCCCCACGTGCACCTTTAACGTCCCGCGCCCGAACCAGCAGCCGCCTTTCTTGGCGAGATTGTCGGGCTTTGGCTGTTCTTCCAGCTCCAGCAGACCGGAATAAAATGCGCGCGCATCGTCTTCCCGGCCCGCAGGCATTGCCAGTTGAACATGATCCAGCGACAGGATCGCCATTATATCATCCCTCGGTTGCCCGGCGACGATCTTCGGCCTGTGCTGCCAGAATCTCTTTCACCTTCGCGACCAGTTCCGCTTCCGGCACGGTTTCCTGCGCCACGCGCGCTTCGCGCCATGCGGCGTTGTCCTCGATCTCGCCGGACAGGCGTTTGCCTTCGATCAGGTCCTTGATCTGCACAACTTCCTCCGCACGCTCGTCTCCACCCTGAATGATGGCGATGGGCGCGCCCATGCGGTCGGCATATTTCAGCTGGTTGCCGAATTTCTTCCAATTGCCTTGATACATTTCGGCACGAATGCCTTCCTTACGCAGCGCCTGCGTGAAGCGCTGATAGCGCCCCATGCTCTCCACATCACCATCCATGACGGTAATGAGAACCGGCGCGAGCGGCTTGACCTGACCGAGCTTGCCAAGGTTTTTCAGTGCCGTCATCAGGCGCGAAACGCCGATGGAAAAGCCCGTTGCCGGAACCGGCTGGCCCATGAAGCGGGAAACGAGCCCGTCATAACGACCACCTCCGCCGACTGAGCCGAAGACGACCTTTTCGCCCTTTTCGTTGGTGACATCGAAAGTAAGTTCGGCTTCGTAGACCGGGCCGGTATAGTATTCGAGGCCACGGACCACCGAAACATCAATCCTGACTCTTTTTGTTCCATAGCCAGCAGAGCGCACCAAGCCGCTTATTTGCTGCAACTCACGGACACCTTCCTTCAGCTTTTCACTATCCGGAAACAATTCTAAAAAGAGCTCGAGCACCCTCGGATTTCCAAGAACCATTTGCCCAACATCTATCTGAGCAGGCTTTTGGTCCTGAGAAACGAGAATTTGATCATCAGCTAAAAGTTCGGCGTCCTTCATGAACATAAAGTAATCACGGCGCCCATCATCTCTAATAATATAGAGCTTTTCAATTCGTTCTATCTGGGTGTCATCCAGTCCCGCTCCCTTAGTGAAGTCACCGGACTCGTCCTTGCGACCCGGGCCTAGCAGCAACTTCACACCTTCCGGTCCAAACTTGTCGAGTTTGTCGATGGCACGCAGTACATTTAGACGACGCCCTGCATTCTCCTCACCACCAAGACCGATGGCTTCCATCACGCCATCCAGAACCTTGCGGTTGTTGACACGGATCACATAATCACCACGCTTGATACCGAGCGCCTCCAGCGTATCCGCCATCATCATGCACATCTCGGCATCGGCCTGAACACCCGGTGCACCGACGCTATCGGCATCGAACTGCATGAACTGGCGGAAGCGGCCGGGGCCGGGCTTTTCGTTGCGGAAGACGTAACCGGCGCGGTAGGTGCGGAAGGGGAGCTGTATCTCGTTGAAATTCTCAGCGACGTAGCGGGCGAGTGGAGCCGTGAGGTCGTAGCGCAGGCTCATCCACTGGTCGTCATCATCCGTCAGCGAAAACACGCCTTCGTTCGGACGGTCGCTGTCGGGCAGGAATTTTCCGAGAGCATCGGTATATTCGAACAGCGGTGTTTCAATGGGATCAAAGCCGTAGAGTTCGTAAACGCCACGGATTTTCTCGATCATCTCATTGGTGGCATGGATATCGGCAGCCGAACGATCCACGAAGCCGCGCGGCAGGCGGGCTTTCAGTTTCTGAGGCTTTTTTGCTTTTTCGCTCATGATGCCGGTCCAATTGTCTCTTGAAATCAAGCCGGTGTATTAGAGGATGAAGCCTTGTGCGGCAAGGGTGTGGCCGGTGGGAATTGCTGGCATTGTTAAGGCGGATATGCTATTTGGGATACATGCATCCCACTCCACTGCCGGGAGAAGAGAACCATGAGCAAACAGACCGCCATCCGCCTGCCGGATGAAACCTATGAGCGCCTGAAGGCGCTTTCCGAGCGCACGGGCCGGACATCCGCCTATTATATCCGCGAGGCTATCGAAAAGCACATCGAGGATATGGAGGATTTGTATCTGGCGGAAGAGGCGACGCGGCGTCGGCTTGAGAACAACGAGCCCACCTACACTCTGGAAGAAGTGAAGCGCCGCCTTGGTCTGGACAATTGAGTTTCAGGAAAAGCCACTCAAGCAGCTTGAAAAGCTTGGAAAAACCAATGCCACGCGCATTATTTCTTATCTGACAGACCGTATTGCGCTCGACGAGGACCCACGAAGAAGTGGGATAGCCCTACGGGGTTCGGAACTCGGCAATTACTGGCGCTACCGCGTTGGCGATTACCGCATCCTCTGCGACATTCAGGACCACAAGCTCGTGGTGCTCGTCATCGAAATCGGCCACCGCCGGGAAATCTACCGCTAAATCATGATCCTCGAAGCCATCAACTACGCCGCGACCTATACCAAGACCCCGTCGGAATTTCGGCCTTATGTGCGTTATTCCGTCAATCTCTGGGCGCGGGCGAACCGTTGCAAACAAGCATGGGCGGAGCATGAAGAGAATAGCCGCAATTTCATTCTGGCTTCCGCTGCGAAACTCAGGCAGCGCCGCACGGCAGTCGTGCTAGGTTCCGGCCTTCTGCGGGATGTGCCGCTCAAGCAACTGGCTGCGGCTTTCGATACTGTTGTGCTAGTCGATCTGGTGCATCTGGCCAGCGTGCGCGCGGGACTTTGGCGCCATGCCAAAAGCGTCGTCCTCAACTATCGCGATCTCTCGGGTTTCGATGCCTTGCAGGCAGGTAAAGAACCGGAGCCTTTGAGTTTTCTGCGGCAGGTGCCTTATCTTGATCTCGTCATTTCCGCCAATCTGCTGTCGCAGATCGGAACCGGCGTGCAGAACCGCCTTGAGAAAGAGCCTGCACACACGGTGCCGGACGATACCCTGCCCCGGCTTATTCAGGCTCATGTCGATGGCCTTTCCGGCCTGCCCTGCAAGGCCTGCCTTCTCACCGATACCGGCTTTGAGGTGATCGATAAGAACGGCGGGTTACGGCAGCAGGAAGACCTCTTGTATGGCGTGTCGGTGCCACGCATCGCACGCCAGTGGAACTGGCCGGTCGTACCCTTCGGCGAGGAAAGCCGCGATTATCAGATCATTCATAAGGTGATTGCCGCCGAGTTGACCTGATGCCCTTTTCCCGTCGCTTTTCAGCCGCTAGATATGCCTCATGCGCTTTGTTGTTCACATGCTGATGTTTTTGGCCTGGATGCTGTACGGCGCGATGCCCGCGCAGGCAGCGATCAGTATGTCCATGCCAATGAGCAACGTGAAAGCCCATGCTTCCGAGATGACGCATGGAGACCATGCCATGCCTGTTGCGCCGTCAGAAAATATTGACACCAGCGATCCCTGCCCGCACCGGGGAAGCATGACCCATGCGCCTTTCTGCGCAGCATGCCTAGTGCTGATCCCCGAACTGCGTTTTGCCGAGAAGGGACGCGCGCCGCTTGGCTACCCAAAGCCCGAATTGCAGCGGGCTTTTATCGGCAATGTTCCGGCTCCGCCGCTGCCCCCTCCCCGCGCCTGAATTACACAGACGACCATAGGTTCAAAGATACTGTCAGACACAGGAAGGATAATCCATGTCTATCAAAACCATATCCATCACAGCAGCTTTTGTCGCCGCACTCATAATTCCCGCCCATGCGCAGGATGCTGGTAGCCATGCGGGCCACACCATGTCCAAGGGTGCGGCATCCGAAAATGCCTCGACACAGGCTTTTATGGAAGCCAGCAAAAAGATGCATGAGGATATGTCGGCGAAATACACCGGCGATGCCGATGTGGATTTCGTTCGCGGCATGATCCCCCATCATCAAGGCGCTATCGATATGGCCAAGGTGGAATTGCAATATGGCAAGGACCCGGAAATCCGCAAACTGGCGCAAGAGGTGATCAAAGCGCAGGAAGCGGAAATTGCCATGATGAAAGAGTGGCTGAAATCAAAGGGCCACTAAAGAAAGACTTTGGAGAGGCGGCCTATGGCTGCCTTTCCACCGTAATCGTGTAATTGGCACCCAGGCCACGGCGCGAAGCGCTGAGGACGAGGATGGGGCGGATCAGCCATTCCGTGTCTGCCTTGGGCGTCAGCAGTGCCGTGTTGTTGCCCGCATCGCTGAAGAAGATCGCGTCGTCCTCGGGCTTGGCGAAATCGAAGATGGCCATGACCACGAATTCGCTTCGGCTGGCGAGGGTTACTTTCAGCTTCTCTCCGGCCTTGACCTTGAGGCGATAGACATCGCCGCGGCCCTGCCGCGTCCAGCCATTCAGCACCAACGGGCCCGTGGCTGGCATGGCGGCGGGCTGCAGCTTTTCGCCGTCATCCAGCCAGATGCCATCGACATTGCGGCCTTCGGCATGGGCGGGAGCCATCGCAGATAGGGCGAGAAGGAATGCCAGAAGAATGTGGGAAAACCGGGTCATGGGCGTGAAAACTCCAGCCTTTGCGTTTCGATACGCGGGCGGCAATGGCAACCTTCGATATGGTCGTTGACCATGCCCATGGCCTGCATGAAGGCGTAAATGGTGGTGGGACCGACAAAGGTCCAGCCGCGCTTTTTAAGGTCTTTCGACAGGCGCGTGGAGGCGGGCGTGATGGGGTTGGCGCGCAGGGTTGCGTAATCGAACACCGGCGGGCGTTCTTCCGGCCTCGGCTCGAAGCTCCAGAAATAGCGGGCGAGCGAGCCGAACTCATCGCGCATCTCGATGGCGCGGCGGGCGTTGTTTATGGTGGAAAATATCTTGCCTCGATGGCGGATGATGCCCTTGTCGGCCACGCAGCGCTCGACATCCGCCTCACCGAAGTCTGCCACCTTGTCGAAATCGAAACCGCAGAAAGCGGCGCGAAAGGCTTCTCGCTTGCGCAGCACAGTCAGCCAGGAGAGGCCGGACTGAAAGCCTTCGAGACAAATCTTTTCGAAGAGGCGCGTGTCGTCCTTGACCGGACGTCCCCATTCTTCATCGTGATAAAGCGCGTAGTCCGCCAGCCCCTGTTGCCAGGAACAGCGGATGAGGCCGTCTTCACCCGTCGAAAGTCCGGTTTCACTCATGGCGCCATGCTCTTTTCCATCGTCTGCCGGTGATTACCATTGATTCACTCTGTTTCAAAACCGTGCGCTAACCTTATTAAAAGGTTTCGTCCAAATCGCGGCTTTTCATGAACGGCCATTTACCATTCGCTGTCTCGGAGGTGCGAACGTGACGGTTATGTTCCGGTGTCATGTAGAGAGTCCACCCGATGTCGATGAAACCCGTTTTTATGGCGCTGAGCCTTGTCTGCGCCTTCTCCATGCCAGCCCTTGCCAATGATCGTTATCGCGAGCGCCCGCCTGTCGTGGTCAGCCCCGACCTGACGGCCCCTTGGGTGATGCAGTTGGGTGGAGCGCAGGTTCGCCCGGTGGTTTACCCGCAGCGTCCTGCGCGTCCGTCGCTGTTCCAGCGACCCGTTGCACAGCCGCGCGCGCAGGCCGTGGCCGCACGACCGAATACGCCAAACATGCGCATCGACCCACAATTCCTGCCGCAGATGGTGCAGTATCAGGGCAAGGAAGCACCGGGCACTATCGTCATCGATACGCCCAACCGCTTCCTTTATCTCGTCATGGCAGATGGAAAAGCGCGCCGCTACGGCGTTGGCGTCGGCAAGCCGGGCTTCGAATGGGCCGGCACGCACAAGATCACCCGCAAGAACGAATGGCCAAGCTGGACGCCGCCGCAGGAAATGATCACCCGCGAAGCCGCCAAGGGCCATTACCTGCCTGCCTTCATGGAAGGTGGCCCGGCGAACCCGATGGGTGCCCGCGCCATGTATCTCGGCTCCACGCTTTACCGCATTCACGGCACCAACCAGCCATGGACCATCGGCAGCAACAATTCGTCGGGCTGCATCCGCATGCGCAATGAAGATGTGACTGATCTTTACGAACGCGTGGATGTCGGCACGAAGGTCATAGTGATCTGATAGCAACGCTGAAGTCATTCTTCACGCCGGAGAGTTGTGAAACGGACTGAACGTGCTTGCCGGATGGCTGAAATGCGTTAAGTTCCGAGCATAAACTTTGGCGGGGGACGTCAAGGGGCCGGAAGCGCTTTAAAGCTGCACGCCGGATATTAAAAAACGGGCGGGTCAAACCGCCCGTTTTTTATTTTAATGCTTCAATCCTGTTCGGTTTCTTGCCGCCATAGGCCCAGTCCAGCAACTGCACGGTGTGCAGAATAGGAATGGCGGTGCCGCCGGCGATCTGCGTGATACAGCCAATATTGCCGGTGGCGATGATATCGGCCTTCGTTGCTTCGATGTTCTTCACCTTGCGGGCTTTCAACTGCGCCGAAATTTCCGGCTGCAGAATATTGTAGGTGCCCGCCGAACCACAACAGAGATGTCCTTCCGCCGGATCACGCACCACAAAGCCTGCTGCCTTCAGCAGCAGTTTGGGTGCCATGGTGATCTTCTGGCCATGCTGCATGGAACAGGCGGAATGATAGGCGACCGTCAAACCGTTACGCTCCAGCGGCGGTAGGTCGAGACCCGCGAGATATTCGGTGATATCCTTCGCCAGTGCCGAGACCTTTTGCGCCTTGTCTGCATAGGCGGCATCCAGCCGCAGCATATGGCCGTAGTCCTTGATGGTGGTGCCGCAGCCTGATGCCGTGATGATGATGGCATCCAGCCCGCCGGTCTCGATCTCGCGCATCCACACATCGACATTGCGCCGCGCCGATGCCAGCGCTTGCTCTTCCCGGCCCATATGATGCACCAGCGCCCCGCAACAGCCCTCGCCTTCCGGCAAAACGACTTCGATGCCAAGCCGGGTCAGAAGCCGGATTGTCGCGTCGTTGATATCGGGGTCGAGCACGGGCTGAGCGCAGCCGGTGAGGATGGCAACACGTCCACGCTTTTCGGCCTGTGGGGCATGAGTGCCGGGATTGGCGAAGATCGATGGTGTGGGAGTGGTTTTCGGGGCCAGATCGAGCATCGAAGCCAAAGGTCTCAACGCTTTGGTCTTGCGAAACAGGGACGCGAGGGGCTGGCCAAGTCGGGCGAGCTTGAGCGCTGCGCGGAAACGTGTGGGATAGGGCAGCACAAAGGCCAGAAGATTGCGGATGAGGCGATCCATGATGGGCCGCCGATAGGTTTTTTCGATGTGAATGCGGGCGTGATCGACCAGATGCATATAGTCCACACCGGAGGGGCAGGTGGTCACGCAGGCCAGACAGGACAGACAGCGATCAATATGCTTCACCACCTGGGCATCCGCCGGGCGGTCGTTTTCCAGCATGTCCTTGATGAGATAGATGCGCCCGCGCGGACTATCCAGCTCGTTGCCCAGCGTCACATAGGTGGGACAGGTGGCCGTGCAGAACCCGCAATGCACGCATTTGCGCAGAATTTTTTCGGATTCGGCAACGTTGGGATCGGTGAGTTGCTGGGGGGTGAAGGAGGTTTGCATTAGGTGAGGCCTCTTTCGACGTCGGCGGGTGCCGCCACCCCCTCTGCCCTGCCGGGCATCTCCCCCACAAGGGGGGAGATAACCTGCGGCGACCCTCCAGCTTTATTCGACGTATCGGATAAATTGGTGTCGGTGCGGCCTGCTTCTCTTCCCCCTTGTGGGGGAGATGCCGGCAGGCAGAGGGGGTTTCTCAGCGCTTCGACCATCATGATATTCCCATCTTCCCCGAATTAAAAATCCCCGCCGGATCAAGCTTTGCCTTGATGCGCTTAGAAAGTTCGTGCTCAGCAATCAGAAGTGGCTCGAAGCCTGCGAGGCCGTAGCGGGACGCGGGCAACGCGCGTATCAAAGTCGAATGGCCACCACCCAAAGCTCTGATGTGGCGGCTTATCAGGTCCGCCTCTGGATCGTGTTCCATCTGCATCCAGACCAACCCGCCCTGCCAGTCATAAAACGCATCGATACCCGCCTCCAGCCGCAACGCCGCCACCAGCTTCTGGCCTTGCGACGGAGCGACGGATACGCGCCAGAGCGGTTTTGCGGGATTGGCCGCATAGGGTGTCACATCGCGGATGTCCCGCCACAGCGCCTTGCTGTCGTCCTTACCGAGAAACACCGAAGGACCGAGTGCGGACAGGATGGTCTGCAATTTCTGCGACCGCGCTTTGACCGAAGCGCCAAGCCCCTCCAGCCGCAGCACGGTTGCCGCGCCATCGGGCAGCGATCCGCTCACGAAGCGTGACTTGACGCTTTCCGGCAGATGTGCGGCACCGGACACTTCGACACTGGTCGCCATGGCAGCAGCCATGGCGTGGGTTGCGGCTTCGTCTTCAAGGCCGGATATGACCAGTGTGGTTTGCGCAGGCGGCACCGGCAGAACGCGGAAGGTGACTTCGGTGAGAAAACCGAGTGTTCCGTATGAGCCCGCGAGCAGCTTCACCAGATCGAGCCCGGTGACATTCTTCATCACCCGCCCGCCTGCCTTGATCGCCTCTCCCTGACCATTGACGAAGCGGATGCCGAGCAGGCTATCACGCGCCGCGCCTGCCACATATCGGCGTGGGCCGGAAACGTTGGCGGCGAAGATACCGCCGATGGTCGGCTCACCTGCTGTGCCCATCACCGCGCGGTGGTCCATCGGCTCAAAAGCCAACATCTGGTTGGCGGCGGATAATGCGATCTCCACCTCTGCCACAGGCGTTCCGGCTTTCACCGTCATGACCATTTCGGCGGAATTATAGGCGACGATGCCAGTGATGGCGCGCGATGATAGCGCCGCCTCGGCCTCTACGCGGTTGCCAAAGCCGGAACGGGTATTGCCACCGAAGATGGCCAACGTCCGGCGTGCCTCCGCATGGTCACGGATGATACCGGCAGCTTCGGCTTCATTTGTGGGCAGAAGTACTTCTTTCATGACCCAGGCCGTCCGTCCAGCGGGAAGACCTTGGAGGGGTTCAGTATCCAGCCCTCATCGAAAGCAGAGCGCACCGCCATTTGCTGCGCCAGATCGGCGTCGGAATATTGGTGACGCATCAGGTCACGCTTTTCGATGCCGACGCCGTGTTCTC
Organism: Agrobacterium vacciniicorymbosi; assembly: GCF_040427045.1. Taxonomy (NCBI): domain Bacteria; kingdom Pseudomonadati; phylum Pseudomonadota; class Alphaproteobacteria; order Hyphomicrobiales; family Rhizobiaceae; genus Agrobacterium; species Agrobacterium vacciniicorymbosi. The sequence continues at coordinate 320,077 of NZ_JBETMF010000004.1, read as the reverse complement.
CCGTCAGGCACCCGCCCGCATCGACGCAGAGGCGCAGGATTTGGTTGCCTGCTTCTTCCGCTTTTGCGGCCTCTTCCGGGTCGTTGGCATTGAAAAGAATGAGCGGGTGCATGTTGCCATCGCCCGCATGGAAGACATTGGCGACGCGCAGCCCGAGGCTATCAACGATTTCGCCCGTCTTTTTCAGCACGTAAGACAGCTGGCTGAGTGGTACCGTGCCATCCATGCAGATATAATCCGAAATGCGGCCCGTCGCGCCGAAGGCGGATTTGCGGCCTTTCCAGATGGCGGCGGCTTCCATGGCGGATTGGCATTCGCGCACGGTCTTCACACCATGGTTGCGGGCAATGGCGACGATATCGGCCAGCATGGCGTCCATCTCGCCTTCCGACCCCTCCACCTCTACAATCAGCAGCGCCCCGACATCCAGCGGATATCCGGCCTTGGCAAAGGCCTCGCAGATTTCGATCGCGGGCTTGTCCATGAATTCGATAGCGACGGGAATAATGCCCGCGCCGATGATATCGGCCACGCAGGAGCCCGCTTCTTCAGAAGTTTCGAAACCAAAGAGAACCGGGCGTGCGCCTTCCGGCTTGGCAATCAGCCGCACCGTGGCTTCCGTGACAATACCAAGCTGGCCTTCTGAGCCGCAGACGAGGCCAAGTAAGTCGTAACCGCTGGCGTCCAGATGCTTGCCGCCGAGGTCCAACACCGTGCCATCCACCAGCACCATTTTCACGCCCAGCAGATTGTTGGTCGTCACACCGTATTTCAGGCAATGCGCGCCGCCGGAATTCATGCCGATATTGCCGCCGATGGTGCAGGCGAGTTGCGAGCTGGGGTCTGGCGCATAAAAGAAGCCTTGCGAGCCAGCGACATCGGAAATCGAAAGGTTCGTCACGCCCGCTTGCACCGTGGCGGTGCGGTTGAACAGGTCCAGCTCGAGGATTTCTGACATTTTGGAGAGGCCGATGACAACGGCATCTTCCTGCGGAATAGCGCCGCCGGAGAGCGAGGTGCCTGCCCCCCGCGGCACGATGGGAATACCGTAGCGATGGCAATATTTCATCACGGCAGCCACCTGAGCCGTCGTCTTCGGCAGGGCGACGGCCAGAGGCAGCCTGCGATAGGAAACGAAAGCGTCCGTTTCAAACGGAACCAGTTCCCGCGCCTCATGCACCAGACACTCCGGCGGCAGGAGATCGGCAAGGTCCGCGACGATCCTCGCGCGGTTGTCGAGCACCGACGAGCGCGGTTTCAGAAACTCTATGGTTTGCGACATGGTTGCTCCACAGGCCTCCTCCTTGCGATGCAGAACTCTGAGTTTACGGGCCTTTGTGGCTTGGACGCAAGTCGCGCAAATGCTAGAGATTGTTTCCAAAAGGGAAAGAATGGGCGCAGACCGATGACAAATCTGGGTGATCTGGAAGTTTTTGCCAGCGTTGCCGCCTCCGGCAGCATGTCCCACGCCGCGAAAGAACTCGGTTACTCTCCCGCGGTCATTTCCAAGCGGATTAAACGACTGGAAGAAAAGCTTGGCGCACGCCTCTTCCAGCGCACGACGCGCCAGATTTCTTTGACGGAAGCAGGCCACGGTTTCCATCAGCGGATTTTGGCGGTGCTGGAAGGGCTGGAGGAGGCCGAGGATTTCGTCTCCGGTCGGTCCAACACGCTGAATGGAACGCTGAAGGTCTCGGCGTCCACCTCCTTCGGGCGCATGCATGTGGCACCGCATCTCAAGGGCTTCATGGATCGCCATCCAAGCCTGTCGATCAATCTGGTGCTGAGCGATGAGTTCATCGATATCGTTGCCGGTGGATACGATCTGGCAATCCGCATTGCCGATCTGTCGGATTCCAGCCTCGTGGCGAAGCGCTTGGCGCCGGTACGGCGCGTTTTGTGTGCATCGCAAAATTACATCGCCGAACACGGCATGCCGCAGACAATCGAAGAGTTGAAGCAGCACCGCTGCCTGCCCGCACACAACAACGATCTCTGGCGGCTGGAAGGCCCGGATGGTCCGATGAGCCTGCGACCCGAGGGCATGCTGATTACCAATTCCAGCGAAGTCATCCGCGAGGCCGTTATCTCCGGTCTCGGCGTTGCCCTGCGCTCCACTTGGGATATCGGCGCGGAGCTGAAATCGGGCGCGCTGGTGCAGGTTTTGCCTGCCTATGAAAGCTCGAAAAGCGTCGCGCTTTCCGCAGTTTATTCCAGCCGCCGCTTCCTTCCGGCCAAGGTGCGGCTGTTCATCGATTACCTCACGGATCTCTATGGTCCCGTTCCCTATTGGGATCAGATTTAATCAATTTTATCGCCTGTTGATGGAACTTTTTCCGCAGGGCACCATTTTTATGAGGTTATTTGGAAATTTTTACTACGATGGGACGCTATGATTACCACGAGCGAAACTGAACGCTATCCCCGGATAGCACTCATATCGACGCATGGCTACGTAGCCGCACAGCCGCCACTCGGCGCAGCAGATACCGGCGGACAGGTTGTTTATGTCCTGGAACTTGCCAAAAAACTGGGCCAACTCGGATATACCGTCGATCTCTATACCCGCCAGTTCGAAGACCAGCCCGCGTTTGACGAGGTCGATGAGCGCGTGCGCGTCGTGCGCATTCCCTGCGGCGGCAAGGACTTTATTCCAAAGGAATATCTGCACCGCCATCTGATGGAATGGTGCGAGAACGCATTGCGGTTCATCAAGAAAGAGAACCTCAACTACTCCTTCATCAACAGTCATTACTGGGATGCGGGCGTGGCTGGTCAGCGTCTGTCCGAGGCACTGAAAGTGCCGCATCTGCACACGCCACACTCCATCGGCATCTGGAAAAAGCGCCAGATGGAGACGGATTATCCCGAAAAGGCCGATACGTTTGAACTGGAGTTCAACTTCAAAGAACGCATTCAGCACGAGCTGATCATCTATCGCAGCTGCGATATGGTCATCGCTACCACGCCTGTGCAGCTGGATGTGCTGATCGAAGATTACGGCCTCAAGCGCAAACACATCCACATGATCCCGCCGGGTTATGATGACAACCGCTTCTTCCCAGTCTCGGAAGGCTCCCGCCAGATGCTGCGTCAGCGCTTCGGCTTCGAGGGCAAGACGGTGCTGGCGCTAGGGCGTCTGGCTACCAACAAGGGCTACGATCTGCTGATCGATGGCTTCTCAGTGCTGGCAGAACGCGAGCCGGAAGCGCGCCTGCATCTCGCCGTCGGTGGCGAGAACATGGATGAGCAAGAAACCACGATCCTCAACCAGCTGAAGGAGCGGGTGAAATCCCTGAACCTTGAAGACAAGGTCATCTTCTCCGGTTACGTCGCCGATGAAGACCTGCCGGATATCTACCGTGCGGCGGACCTTTTCGTGCTTTCCAGCCGTTACGAACCCTTCGGCATGACCGCCATCGAAGCCATGGCTAGCGGTACGCCAACGGTCGTCACCATCCATGGTGGCTTGTTCCGCGCCGTCAGCTATGGTCGTCATGCGCTATTTGCTGATCCTTTCGACAAGGAAGACCTCGGCATCACAATGATGAAGCCGTTCAAGCATGAACGCCTCTACGGTCGCCTGTCGCGCATGGGTGCACACAAGGCACGCAGCCTGTTCACATGGACAGGCATCGCACAACAGCTTCTGGCGGTTGTCGAAGGACGCCCGATGATACCGGTGCTGGAAGAGTCCGATTGGGCTGAACCATGGAATGATGGCGATTGAAACAGGTTCGCGTCTTCTCAACCGACCTTGACGGGACCGTTGTCGGCAATGATGCCGCGACGGCCCGTTTCCGTGACTTCTGGCAGTCTCTGCCTGAGGAAATGCGCCCGCTTCTAGTGTTCAACAGCGGACGGCTTCTGGATGACCAGTTCGAATTAATGGAACAAGTGCCTCTTCCTCCGCCTGACTATGTCATCGGCGGAGTTGGCACCATGCTTTCCTGCCGCGACCAGCCTTCCTTGCGACAGGCCTATACGGCCTCTCTCGGCAAAGCCTTCGATACCGACAAAATCCTGTCTCTGGTCTCCGACTTTCCCGGCACCAGCATCCAGCCGGATCGCTATCAGCACGGACTGAAATCCAGCTGGTATTTGCATGATGCCAGCGAAGCCGATCTGCTCGATATCGAAAAGCGCCTTGCCGAAAACGATATCGATGCTCGCATCGTTTATTCCAGCAATCGCGATCTTGATATCCTGCCTCGCGCTGCGGATAAAGGCGCGGCCATCACATGGCTCTGCGATCATCTCGAACTTGGTCTGGACGAGGTGGTGGTTGCCGGTGACACGGGCAATGACCGCGCCATGTTCGAACTGCCGGGCGTGCGGGGTATTGCTGTTTCCAATGCGCTGCCGGAGCTGAAGGCGCTCGCAAAAGATCGTGATAATATTTTTTCCGCCCTTGAAGCTGAGGCAGATGGCGTTATATCGGGCCTGAGATACTGGATGTCTCTGTAGAGACACAAAAGTCCGATCACATAAAATATGTGCTCAACATCAAAAATGCTTGGTGCTTGCCGCCGGGCGCATTGACGTTGGCCCGCCACAGCCGGACAATTGAGAGAATCATAACATATCATGCGCTACGCTATGGTATTGGCCCCCATATGGCCACTATATTAGCCGTATCGTATATTTCTGCATTGAACGTTGAAGGAATGACACTGAGTTGAACATTATCACCCGATTGGCAAATGATGTCTGCCTGATGTTGAGGCGCCCGCCGCGTCAGCAATATGCAGCTATTTGCTATCGCCGCAAAAAGAAGACGGGCGAAACCGAAGTCCTGCTGCTGACAAGCCGGGACACGGGACGCTGGGTCATTCCAAAGGGCTGGCCGATGGATGGCAAGAAAGCCCATGCGGTGGCCCAGCAGGAAGCCTTCGAAGAAGCTGGCGTTCGGGGTAATGTTGAAAAAGAGCATTTCGGCTTTTTCGATTACGAAAAGAAGCTGCGCAATGGCGTGAAAGTCATGTGCCGGGTGCAGGTGCATCTGCTCGAGGTGGTCGATCTGGTGAAGAACTTCCCGGAGCGGGAAAGCCGCAAACTGGAATGGGTGTCGCCGGAAGAGGCGTCGCGTCGTGTCAACGAGCCGGAACTGAAAGAACTTTTCCTTTCCTTCGGCAAGCAAATGGCGCAAACGCAACACCAGCCTGACGCAAAAACCGTAAATTTGTAGAATCACACCCACCGCCGCTCCTGCGCCTGCAAATGCGGTATATGCCGCAGCCGAAAGCAGATAGATGGCGCAACCACCCCGCAACCGCATAAAGCCGACGCTCGACAAGGATCTGGATAAGCAGACGCTTGTCGAGGAGGCGAGCTATCATCTGACACGCGGCATGACGGCGCCGGGCATCGGCCTGCTTTTCCTCATCATGTCGGCGCTTTTTGCCAGCGCCTTCGTCATCGGCCAGCCGGGTGGAAGCCTCGTGCTCGCCGCCGCCATCATCGGCGCTTACATGGCCATGAATATCGGTGCGAAGGATGTCGCCAACAATGTCGGGCCTGCGGTGGGCGCGAAAGCCCTGCCGCTGACAGCCGCGCTGCTGATCGGTGCCATCTGCGAGGTTCTGGGTGCTGTCATCACCGGCGGCAACGTGGTCGAGACGATTTCCAGCGGCATCATCAACATCCGCACCATTCCCGATAGCAACATCTTTGCCTGGGCCATGCTGTCGGCGCTCATCACCGCCGCCTTGCTGGTCAACCTGTCGAACTATCTCAAGGCCCCCGTTTCCACCACGCATACCGTCGTCGGCGGTGTCGCCGGGGCGGGCACGGCTGCTTATGGTTTTGCCGCGGTTGACTGGTTCTCGCTCGGTCGCATTGCGATGACATGGGTTGCGACACCCTTCATCAGCGCCTTCTTCGCCACCTTACTGCTTGCCTTCATCAACCGGTTCATCATCAATCAAAGCGACAAGATCGCCGCCGCACGGACATGGGTTCCCGTGCTGATCGGCATCATGAGTGGCGTCTTTACCGCCTATCTCATCTGGGTCGGGCTGCATCAGGTCGTAGTGATCTCCTTTGCGACGGCGCTGATATCGGGCCTCGCTGTCGGCCTTTTGGGCTGGCGGCTGTGCATTCCGCTGATCGCGAAACAGTCGCACGGGCTGGAAAACCGCAATCAGTCTTTGCGTACATTGTTCCAGTGGCCGCTCATCCTGGCTGCTGCGTTGATGTCCTTTGCCCATGGCGCCAATGACGTGTCCAACGCCATCGGCCCTGTTGTCGCCATCGTCCGCGCCACACAGGGCGTCATCATCGGTGAGACAGCACGGGCTCCGCAATGGGTGATGCTGATCGGCGCATTTGGCCTGTCCTGTGGCATCCTGCTGTTCGGGCCGCGCCTGATCAAGCTGGTGGGCGAGCAGATCACCAAGCTCAACCCCATGCGCGCCTTCTGCGTCTCCGTTTCCACCGCACTCACCGTGCTGGTCGCATCCCGCTTCGGCATGCCCGTTTCCACCACCCACACTGCAATCGGCGCGGTCTTCGGCGTCGGCTTTTTCCGTGAGTGGTATATGCAAAATGCCCGGCGGCGGCTGGAACCGGCCCGCGTGGAGACGTCTGGCGAAGCGAATGACGACGACAACGAGAATTCCTCGGAAATTCGCCGCCGTTACCTTGTGCGCCGCTCGCATTTCATGACCATCGTTGCGGCCTGGATCATCACCGTTCCCACCAGCGCGACACTGGCGGCGGGGTTTTACGGAATCATGTATATTCTTTTCATCTGAGCTTGTCTGAGCTTGCTGACAGACATTTATCCCAAACGCAAAGAGACCCATGCGCGCCAATTTTAGAATGCAACGGCTTTTCGTCAGCCAACCTCTTAACGCCGGCGAGGCTTTCGAGGCAACCAGCGACCAGTTCAATTATCTCGCCAATGTCCTGCGCATGGCTGATGGCACAGACATTCTCGTCTTCAACGGTCGCGATGGCGAGTGGAGAGCGCAGCTTTCCTACCCCACCCGCAAGAAAATCCTGCTGACGGCCATCGAACAGACCCGACCGCAGCCTGCGACGCCCGATCTGCATTACCTGTTTGCGCCGCTGAAGGTCGGCCGCATGGATTATCTGGTGCAGAAGGCCGTGGAGATGGGTGCTGGCCTACTCCAGCCCGTCATGACGCAGCATGTGCAAGGCAAGATCACCAATCTCGACAAGTTGCGCGCCAACGTGACGGAAGCTGCCGAACAATGCGGCATTCTGGCCGTGCCCGAGGTCATGGAGCCGGTCAAGCTCAAAGACCTCCTGGAAACATGGCCCGAAACCCGTCGCATCATTTATTGTGACGAGGGCGATGAAGGGCAAAATCCACTGCCCATCCTCAACCGTATAGAGGAAAAGCAGATCGCTCTGCTGGTAGGGCCGGAGGGCGGCTTTTCGGAAGAGGAGCGGCGATTGCTTCGCGACCATCGCTGCGTCACACCGATCCCGCTGGGGCCGCGTATCTTGCGGGCGGATACGGCAGCCGTTGCGGCGCTGGCCGTCATTCAGGCAAGTCTGGGTGACTGGAAATAGTGGACTACGAGGCACGGCCATGGCGCAAAACAAACGCGCTTCACCATGCTTAAAAGAAATTCATTTGCGTGTGGCGGTGCCGCGCCCTATCAGCGAATTCAAAAGCCTCCGAGGCGACATCGACAAGGTAATTTCATGGCCCGCGACACGACCGACCAGACACCCATTTCCTCCGTACAGGAATTGACAGATTATCTGGCGGGTGGGTGCAGACCGGCGGAGAAATTCCGCATCGGCACCGAGCATGAGAAATTCGCCTTCTTCAAGGATGACAACACGCCGGTTCCCTATTTCGGTGACGCCAGCATTTCCGCGCTCTTGAAGGGCATGCAGGAAAAGCTCGGCTGGGAGCCAATCATCGACGAAGGCAACATTATCGGTCTTGGTGAAGCCAACGGCATGGGCGCGATCTCCATCGAGCCGGGCGGCCAGTTCGAACTCTCCGGCGCACCTCTGGAAAACCTGCATGAGACTTGCAAGGAATCCAACCGGCATCTGGCGACCTTGCGCGAGATTGCCGAGCCCATGGGCATTCGTTTCCTCGGCATTGGCGGCAGTCCCCTGTGGACCTATGACGAAACGCCGCAAATGCCGAAATCCCGCTACGCCATCATGACCCGCTATATGCCCAAGGTCGGCACGCAGGGTCTGGATATGATGTACCGCACCTGCACCATTCAGGTGAACCTCGACTTCTCATCCGAAGAAGACATGCGTCGCAAGATGCGCGTTTCGATGAAGCTGCAATCACTTGCCACTGCCCTTTTCGCCTCCTCGCCCTTTACCGAAGGCAAGCCGAACGGGCTTCTGTCCTGGCGCGGCGATATCTGGCGCGATACCGACAACCGCCGCTCCGGCACCCTGCCCTTCACCTTCAAGCCGGATTTCGGTTTCAAGGACTATGTCGAGTGGGCGCTGGATGTGCCGATGTATTTCATCGTGCGCGATGGTAAATATCGCGACTGTACCGACATCACCTTCCGCCAGTTCATGGGCGGTGCATTGAAGGGCCAGATTGCCGAATGGCAGCCCAATCTGGGCGACTGGACCAACCATCTCTCGACCCTCTTCCCTGATGTTCGCCTGAAGCGGTTCCTCGAAATGCGCGGCGCAGATGGCGGCCCATGGCGTCGCATCTGTGCCCTGCCCGCCTTCTGGGTCGGCCTGCTCTATGATGACAGCGCGCTTAGCGCCGCTGACGAACTGACGGCAGACTGGACCTTCGAAGACGTCATCACCATGCGTGACACAGTTCCTGTTCAGGGGCTGAAAGCCAAGGTCGCTGGCCGCGATCTCTTGGACGTCGCGCGCGAAACCGTCTCGATTTCCCGTGATGGCCTGCGCAACCGCAAGCGTCTCAACGAAGACGGACAGGACGAAAGCGTGTTCCTCAACCCGCTGGATGAGGTTTTGGCCAAGAAGGCGACGTTGGCTGAAGATTTGCTGGCGCTTTACAATGGCCGTTGGAACCAGTCCGTTCTGCCGATTTTCGAAGAATACCAATACTGAAGCGCGCATAAAAAAGCCCGGTGCGGCTTGGGACCGAACACCGGGCAAAGGCAGGGCTTATTGGCAAATCACCCTGCGGGGAACTGTTTGAGGCGGTGGCTTACAACGCCTTTGCCGCGGCCATTCTGGCACAGCGGGCAAGCTGCGTTGTTGGATCGTCCGTAAGCCTCAAATTGAGCGCAGTCCTGACATCGCCCCGGGTCAGGCCGATATCTGCCAGTTGATGGTCATCCATCTCCATAAGGCGATTGGCCTTCATGCGATTGGCGATGCGGCGTAGAAACGTGACGAAACCTTTGCGCACCGACTCCACGACCTGCTGCCCGGAAGCTGCACGCGGTGCGATCAAACCCAGTTCCATTCTCCGTTCTGCCGTGCGCATGACACTATCCCTTCATTTAGGCACGATGAGGCACTGCCTTCACACCCATGCGTGAAAGCCGCCAGTTCGGTCATCGGCGGATGACCATTTGGTTATTTGATGTTTCGAGCGTCAAAATGTCGCAAGACCATTGATCAGTCCAACGAATGTTTCTAATGTCAGTCATCAATCATTCTTATGGGTGACCGCCATGTCCGCACCTCTCGACATAGATCAGCTGCACACCTTCATCGCCATCGTCGATTCCGGCAGCTTCACCAAAGCCGCCGACCGGGTTTTCAAGACGCAATCAGCCGTTTCCATGCAGATGCGACGGTTGGAAGAACGCTTGGGAAAACAGCTGTTTGCGAAGGATGGACGCGGCAACCGGCTGACAGCGGAAGGCGAAAAGCTGATGCATTACGCCCGCCGTATCATCCGCCTCAACAACGAAGCCGTTGCCGCCTTTGATGACAACAGGCTGGAAGGCACGCTGCGCATCGGCACACCGGATGACTATGCCGACCGCTACATGCCAGAGATCATCGGTCGTTTTGCCAAGACCCATCCGAATGTCGAGCTTTATATCGTCTGTGAGCCATCCGTCAGCCTTGCGGAGAAAATGGCACGCGGCGAACTGGATATCGCGCTCGTCACCCACAATCCACGGGCTCGCACCTCAGATATCGTTCGCACCGAACCTCTCTGCTGGGTGGCCTCCGCCAACCATCCGCTACGCGACGACGTTCCCGTGCCGCTGGCGGTCGGACGGCGCGATTGTCACTGGCGGCAACTGGCCGCCTCGGCACTCGATGCCGATGGCCGCGATTATCAGGTTCTGTTCACAAGCTGGTCCTCGACCGTTATCGCCGCTGCGGTTCTTGCGGGTATGGCGGTGTCGGTCCTGCCGGAATCGACGCTGCGCACTGGCATGAAGGTGCTGACATCGGCAGACGGCTTCCCGCCGTTGCCGCCGGTTCAGATAGGCCTGATGAAGCGCCCTGGCCTTTCGCCCTCACTCATCAACGCCATTACCGACCATATCACCGCGTGTCTGGACAACATTTCGCTGGCATCACCGCCGGATGAGCTGGATGCGGAGATCAAGTCGTTTCCGAAATTGGCACGGGTTCGGACTGGGCAGTTGGCTCCGGGGTGGTGATCGTGCTGGCAGAGGGTGTGGCTTACCCCCCTCTGTCCTGCCGGACATCTCCCCCTCAGGTGGGGAGATCGGCTAGGCGCGCGCTTGCCGGTTCAACCGCGATGTCAGTGCCAACCTCTTGCACAGCTGGTAAGATGGCCGAGAGATAACCACGAGTCGATCTCCCCCCTTGAGGGGGAGATGTCCGGCAGGACAGAGGGGGGTATGCCACACCCTCCGCGCGATCATAAACATCCATCCTCAATGCCAAAAGCATCAAAGACTGATGGAAATCACCCCAAATTCTTCCGAAAGAAGTCCACCGTCCGGCTCCACGCCAAATCTGCAGCTTTCTTGTCATACCGCGCACTCGACGTATCATTATTGAACGCGTGGTTAACGCCGTCATAAACGAAGATTTCAAACGTCTTGCCATTCGCTTCCAGCGCCTTGCGATAGCCGTCGATGCCCGCATTGATGCGCTCATCCAAACCACCATAATGCAAGAGCAGCGGTGCCTTGATGGCGGGAACGTCTTCTGCTGGAGGCTGGGCACCGTAATAGGCGACGCCAGCATTCAGACCTGCTGACTTAGTAGCCAGACGATTGACGAGGCCACCGCCCCAGCAGAAGCCGACAGCGCCGACCTTGCCGTTGGCACCCTGCCGTTTGGACAGCCACACGCGCGTTGCCTCGGCATCGGCAACGGTGGCGTTCATATCAAGGCCGCTGAACATTTCACGCGCCTTGTCTTCGTCGGCTGGCGTGCCGCCCTGCGGCGACAGAAAATCGGGTGCGAGCGCCACGAAACCTTCCAGAGCCATTCGGCGGGCGACATCGCGGATATGCTCGTTGAGGCCACGGTTTTCGTGGATGACGATGACGGAGCCGAGCGGCGCAGACGCGTTCTTGGGCGTGACGAGATAGCCCTTCATCTCACCCTTTGCGCCGGGATAGGTCACGTTTTCCGCCGTCAGACGGTCATCTGTTTCCGGTACGATGGCCGCCTGCGCACCGCTTGCAGCCAGCATCGGCGCAATGGCCGCAGCAGCAGCGCCGGAGCCTGCCAGCAGCGACAGCTTTTCCATGAATTTGCGGCGGTCGAGGCTGAGATGGGTGTACTCATCATAGGCATCGATCATTGCCTGCGTGATCTTTGGCTTGTCGGTCATCATCTTCTCCCATGTGAACGGCCCCGGGCGAGACTAGCCTAAACGAAAGCAAAGGGATGCAGGACTGTGGGATCGGCAAAACAATTTTTCGCGATCCCGTGGCAAGCGCCGAGGCCTATTCCAGCGCCAGCCAGATGGCCAGCCAGCCCCACATCAGCACCAGTGCAGCAAAGCTGATGCCGAAGGCTGGCGCGCGGTAACGCAGCCTGTTGCTTGTCACATGCACATAGGAATGCGCGTAACGGGCGATGACGAATATCCAGCCGAGAATGATGGTGGCGATGTTGTCCGCATCGGTGATGTAGAGCAGCAGGCAGGCCGCATAAAACAGGACCGGAATTTCGAATTGATTGGCGATGTTTCTGTTCACCAGCTGGCTTTGAGCCGCCTCTTCGCCCGCATCGCGAAAGCGCTTGAAAGCATCCTTGTCGGTGAAGGTAAATTTCTTGCGGCGAATGAAGAGCAGGACATAAAGACCGAAAACCAGAAAAGCGTGGGCAATCATGGGCCAGAACATTGCGGTTGTCGGTGACATGTCTCTTCCTTTCAGCAAAACGCTCTCCGAACGGTCTGTTCGGAGAGCGTGTATCTATTGGCATGTTCCGTATCTGGACGAAAGATCAAACTGCGCCGGGGTAGTTCGGGCTTTCGCGGGTGATCGTCACGTCATGGGCGTGGCTTTCGCGCAGGCCTGCACCGGAGATGCGAACGAAGGTGGCGCGTTCCTGGAAGTCCTTGATGGTGCCGCCGCCGACATAACCCATGGCAGCCTTGAGGCCACCAGCCAACTGGTGCAGCACGCCGGAGACCGGACCCTTGTATGGAACCTGGCCTTCGATGCCTTCGGGAACCAGCTTCAGCGTGTCGCGCACTTCCGCCTGGAAGTAACGGTCTGCCGAGCCGCGGGCCATGGCGCCAACGGAACCCATGCCACGGTATGCCTTGAAGGAGCGGCCCTGATAGAGGAACACTTCGCCCGGGCTTTCATCCGTACCGGCCAGCAGCGAGCCGATCATCACGGCGGATGCACCGGCAGCGATGGCCTTGGCCAGATCGCCCGAGAACTTGATGCCGCCATCGGCGATGACAGGAATATCAGCTGCCTGCGCTGCCTCAACCGCCGACATGATGGCAGCAAGCTGCGGAACGCCGACGCCCGCGACGATACGTGTGGTGCAGATCGAGCCCGGGCCGATACCGACCTTGACCGCATCCGCGCCGGCATCGATCAGTGCCTTGGTGCCATCAGCCGTGGCCACGTTACCAGCGATGATGCGAACCGAGTTCGACATCTTCTTCACATGCGTGACGGCATCGAGAACGCGCTGGGAGTGACCGTGGGCGGTATCGACCACCAACAGGTCAACGCCCGCTTCGATCAGGCGCTCCGCGCGCTCAATGGCATCTGCACCGACGCTGATGGCGGCGGCGGCACGAAGACGGCCCTGCGCATCCTTCGTGGCATTCGGGTTGAGCTGCGACTTCTCTATATCCTTGACGGTGATGAGGCCGACGCAATTGCCCTTGCCGTCGACAACAACCAGCTTTTCAATGCGGTGCTTGTGCAGAAGGCGGCGCGCTTCCTGCTGGTCGACGCTGCTTTCCTTGACGGTCACGAGGTTCTCGCGGGTCATCAATTCGTAGATCTTCTGGGCAGGATCGGAGGCGAAACGCACATCGCGGTTGGTCAGAATACCGACGAGACGGCCCGTCTTGTGGCCGCCAGAGCCACCGTTTTCGACAACCGGAATGCCCGAAATGTGGTAGGTCTTCATCAACGCCTGGGCTTCGGCAAGCGTAGCATCCGGGCCGATGGTGACAGGGTTGACGACCATGCCGCTTTCGAACTTCTTGACCTGGCGAACTTCTTCGGCCTGCTCAATGGGTGTCAGGTTGCGGTGGATGACGCCGATGCCACCTGCCTGTGCCATGGCAATGGCAAGACGACCTTCCGTCACCGTATCCATGGCAGAAGAGAGGATCGGCAGGTTAAGCTCGATATCGCGGGCAATGCGTGTGGAAATATTCGTCTGGCCCGGCATGACTTCGGAGTGCCCCGGCTGAAGAAGCACATCGTCGAATGTCAGAGCGTCGAGACCTGTCGGGGTTTGTATAATGCGTGCCATGGCCAAATTCCTATTTTGAAAATGCATGACCGACCCGGAACGAAAAGTTCACCCCGGCGCCCTGCAAAGGATTGCTTGGAAGTTGGCGAGGGCTGGTAACACGTTCATGACAGGAAGGGAATAGAAAAAACCCGGAAACGAAGTCCGGGTCTCTCCTGTTGCTGCAATGCAGCAGATATCAGATATCGAACTGGTAGGATTTCGGCACGAAGCGGTAACCGACATCCTGACGTTCCGCATAACCCACTGCCGGGAACGGCATGTGATAACCGAGGAACGGCAGGCGGTCCGTGGCGATCATGTCGAAAACCTTCTTGCGGCTGGCAGCCGCGGCGGCCTTGTCCATGTCGAACTTCACTTCCCAATCCGGGCGCTGAAGCGACAGCACGAAATGGTTGGCGGTATCGGCGGTCAGCACCAGCTGCTTGCCTTCCGACTCAACACGGAAAATCATGTGACCCGGCGAATGGCCGAAGGCGGCAACGCTGGTAATGCCGGGAACGACCGTGGCGCCATCGCCAATGAAGGTCGCCTTTTCGGCCAGCGGCTTGACGTTGGCCAGCACGCCTTTCTGCCCGCCTTCTGCGGGAGTGCCGACGCGCTTGGCGTCCGTCCAGAAATCATATTCTGCCTGGCCCATGACATAGCGTGCCTTCGGGAAGGCCGGGGCGCCCTTCTCCATCAGGCCGCCAATATGGTCGCCATGCATATGCGTCAGCACGACTATGGTCACATCGTCAGGCGTGTAACCGGCAGCAGCAAGACCTTCAATCAGGCGACCGTTGCCCGCTTCGCGACCGCTTTCACCAAAGCCCGTATCGAACAGGACGAGATCGGTTCCGGTGTTGATGAGCGCTGGCGAGAAGCTGTTGACGAACTGGTCGGTGGGCAAGAAATTTTCCTGCAACAGAGCGCCGACGGTTTCAGCGCTCTGGTTGGTGCCAAAGGTTTCGCCCGGCTTGCCGGAAGGACGCGCGCCGTCCTTGACGACCAGAATTTCGAAATTTCCAAGCTTGAAGCGGTTTGTTTCAGGCGGCATGACGTGGTTGACCTCCATGGATGTCTGGGGCTGGCTGGACTGGGCAAATGCGGTGCCGCGAAGCACGAAAGGGGCAGCAAGAGCGCCGATCCCCGCGGTGGCAAACAAACCACGCCTGTTCATCTTCAAAAAACTGCTCATAAAATCCTCCAATACAATTTCTACGCCTGACAGGACTATCACCAGTAACGTGCCGAGATTGTGTAGAAAAATGCGTTTCACACAGACGTGATGGAAATCGAAAACTTGCAGATTGTTTAGTTGGCAAAGTGCTCTGACGGGCGTAGGTAACAATTAACGACCTTATCAGGATGCGGGTTTCCCGCAATCATCCCATGAACCGCATCATTCCGCTCATCCTCGCCGTTGCTCTCTTCATGGAGCAAATGGACTCGACCGTCATCGCCACATCGCTGCCGGCGATTGCCGCCGATCTCAATGTCGGGCCGATTACCCTGAAGCTCGCCCTGACCTCCTATATGGTGGCGCTGGCGATCTTCATTCCCATCAGCGGCTGGATGGCGGACAAGTTCGGCGCGAAGAAAATCTTCCGCATCGCGATTGCCATTTTCGTCATCGGCTCCATCTGCTGCGCGGTCTCGTCCTCGGTGGTCGAATTCGTCATTTCCCGCTTCCTGCAGGGCATGGGCGGTGCGATGATGACACCGGTCGGGCGTCTGGTTCTGCTACGCACCACCAAGCGAACCGAACTCGTCTCCGCCATGGCGCTGCTGACCATCCCTGGCCTCGTCGGGCCGCTGACCGGCCCACCCATCGGCGGCTTCATCACCACCTATTTCTCCTGGCACTGGATTTTTCTCATCAATGTGCCCATTGGCGTCATCGGCATCTGGCTGGCAACGATCTTCCTGCCGGAGATCGACACCACCAATCCGCCGCCTATGGATACCAAGGGCTTCATCCTCTCGGGCATCGCCGCATCGGGCGTCGTTTTCGGCGTTTCCGTCGTCAGCCTGCCTGCTTTGCCGCCCTATGTCGGCATCGCAACCACCATCATCGGTTTTATCTGCGGTTACTGGTATGTGCAGCACGCAAAGAACCACCCCGCGCCGATCCTCGACTTCAAGATTTTCCAGAACGCGACATTCCGGGCCGCCTCCGTCAGCGGCACGATCTTCCGCATTTCGACGGGGGCCATCCCCTTCCTCATGCCGCTGATGTTGCAGATCGGCTTTGGCCTGAACCCGTTCCAATCCGGCATGATTACCTTTGCAGGCGCCATCGGTGCCATCACCACCAAATTCATGGCGCGACGCGTCTTTGCGGCCACGGGTTTTAAATCCGTTCTGATCAGCGCGGGCATTGTCGGTGCCTGCACCACGCTGGCCAATTCCTTCTTCACGCCCAACACGCCCTACCCGCTGATCATGATCTTTCTGGTCACGGCAGGCTTTGCGCGCTCCTTCTTCTTCACCGGAACCAATGCGCTTGGCTATTCCGATATCGACGATTCACAGGCCAGTCAGGCGACCTCGATGGCGTCAGTGTTGCAGCAGATCAGTCTGGCGCTGGGTGTCGCCTTTGCCGCGACCATTCTTGAGGTCAGCAGCTTCATGTCGGGCTCGCATTTGCAGCTAGCGGATTTCCATACGGCCTTCATGATCGTGGCTGTCGTATCGTTACTCGCCATCACACCGCTCATCGCGATGGACCGCAGCGCGGGGGCAGCCGTTTCCGGCCATAGAGAAAAGGCATCGCAGCCAGCGGAATAACGATATGCGCTGGTTTCAGCGCATATCCATGTCTTCGTAGTCGTCATCCCGTGGATCGGGGCCCAGTTCGGCGGTGTCGAGATCGACATCCTGCTCCCGCATCGTGGCGTCGCCGGGTTTTCTGCCCTTGAAGTGCTTGGCGAGCAGGAACATTTCCACCGATTCGGAGCGCGACGATGCGGGCTTGATATGAATGACCTGCTTGAAGTTCTTCTTGAGCATATCCAGGAGCTGCCGTTCCGTTCCGCCCTGGAAGGTCTTGGCGAGGAAGTGCCCGCCTTCGGCCAGGACCTGCACGGCAAAATCGGCAGCCACTTCGCACAGATGCATGGTGCGGATATGGTCGGTTTTCTGGTGGCCGGTGGTGGGTGCTGCCATATCCGAGAGAACGAGATCAGGCGTGCCGCCGACGGCTTCCATCAGACGCTCGGGCGCAGCCGGATCGAGAAAGTCGAGATGCAGGATCTTGACGCCGGGAATGGGATCGAGCTCGAGGAAGTCGATGGCCGCAACGCGAATATCGTCTTCGGTCGAATCCGTGACCTTGGCGGCAATCTGCGACCAGCTTCCAGGAGCCGCACCCAGATCGATGATGCGGCGCGCGCCCTTCAATATCTGATGCTTGTCGTTGATTTCCAACAGCTTGAACGCCGCGCGCGCGCGGTAGCCTTCCAGCTTTGCGCGCTGAACATAGGGGTCGTTGATGTGACGCTCGATCCAGGCGCGTGAAGACGGCTTCAGCTTCGCCTTCTTCACCTTCTGGCCGATCTTGCGTCCGGTACGGTTGGTACTCGTGGGCGCCTTGCTCATATCAACCTTTCCGTTCCGGTTTGCCCTGCGTCTGCGCACGGCGAATTCTGTTGCGGCGCCACGCGCCATCATCTGCCATCATATCCGTCAAAAGCCCTTCGCGAAGCCCCCTGTCCGCCACCCGCATGCGCCGCGCGGGCCAACGCCTGCGGATCGCTTCCAGAATGGCGCAACCGGCCAGCACCAGATCGGCTCTATCCGGCCCGATGCAGGCATTGGCGGCGCGACCGGCGAAATCCCAGGCCAGCAATTTGTCCTGCATCGCCGTAACCTCGGCATCCGACAGCCACAGCCCATCGACCTTGCGGCGATCATAACGCGGCAGATCGAGATGCACACCGGCCAATGTCGTCACCGTTCCGGATGTGCCGATCAGGTGAAAGTCCTCATGCGGTTCCTCTTCGCCCAGCGGCGGGCAATGGAACGCATCCAGCAGACCTTCGACTTCGCCCACCATTGCGGCGAAAACATCCGGCGTCACATCGCGACCGCCATGGCGTTCCGAAAGCGTGACGACGCCAACGGGAAGCGAGGTCCAGTGTGTGATGTGGTTTGCCAGCCGGTTGGAGCGGTTCTCGCCAACCCGGATAACGGCAATTTCCGACGACCCGCCGCCGATATCGAACAGCACGACGGAGCGTGCGTCCCGACCGACCAGAGACGAGCAGCCGGAAACCGCAAGCCGGGCTTCCGTCTCACGGCTGATAATTTCCAGATCAAGGCCGGTTTCGCGCGTCACCCGCGCCAGAAACTCCTCGCCATTGACGGCAGCACGGCAGGCCTCGGTTGCAATCAGACGCATGCGGCGAATGGAGCGTCCGGCGAGCTTGGATGCGCAGATGCGCAGAGCCTCGACAGCCCGGTCCATGGCATCGTCAGACAGACGTCCGGTGGACACCAGACCTTCACCTAAGCGCACGATGCGCGAAAACGCATCCACGACGCGGAACTGGCCAGGGCGCGTTGGCTGGGCAATCAGTAGACGGCAATTGTTGGTGCCGAGGTCGAGCGCGGCATACATATCCGCACCGCTATCGATCCCGTTATCCCGGTAATGGGCCTGCGAGCGACCATGGGAGCGGCTCTGCTCGCCAGATGTGGGCGAATGCGCAGGAGACGTAGCACCATTTTGCCGGGCGGACGTCTTGGGCGCATGGGTCGGCACCAGCGGCCTGCCCTGCGGGCCGCGATGGTTGCGCTTTCCGCCACGCGACTTGCGCTTGCCTTGAGGTGGTGTCGATGGAGCCTGAGGCGTCTGCTCGCCAGCCGCCGGGCTGCCCGCGACAGCCTCTTGCTGCGGCTGCCCGCCGCCGTGACCACGCGCACGTCTACGACGTTTGCGCTTTCGCGGCTCCGAATCTCGCTCGGGATTGCCTATAGGTGGGGAATCCGGGTGGGAATCGGCATTGTGAAGCTGCGACAAAGCAGACGCGTCACGGGGCTTGCCGTTACGCCTGCTCTTGCCACGACGGGAACGCTTCGCATTCCCTTTTTCCACCGCCGATGCCCCTGATTCCGACGGCTTAGCGCCGTTGCCGGGGTCAATCACTGTTTTATCCATTCCGCCGCGCGAAAGCGTCAAGCAATGCTGCTGGCGTCCATAAAGGTTACGTTGACGCAACCATACCAGCGCAAGGCATTTTAGCCAACCGATTTTTGGCGGAGATGAACCGAGGGAAAATCACACCGGCAGAGCGCGCGCTTGGGCTAAGCCCAGCACCACACAAAATAAAACGGAATATCGAAGTGGAAAAATGGTACGGTTGGGGGGTCTCGAACCTCCGACCTCAGGTGCCACAAACCTGCGCTCTAACCAACTGAGCTACAACCGCATATGAAACGCCGCGTCGGCGTCACGGGGGCTCACATACGGGGAGTTTTTCCGTTTTGCAAGTCCTTCGGCAATTTTTGCGAAAAAAGCTTGGGAAAGCAAGTGCGTTTCCGGCTGCGGGATACGGCGGCGATAAAAAGCGTGGATTGGTGAGGACGCTCCGGCCAAAATGATTGCAAAACGCAGTCGGGCAACACACATTCAGCGGGATATACGCATGTTTGCGAATTAACTGTAATTGGCAATTTCTGACGCAGATGATGGACCGAACCACGCTGTGAAGTTATTTAAGATTCTGTTAACATCAAGCCGATGCAGGCTGTATGGTGCCTCATGAAGAGGTCGTGCGGTTGCGCAGGTCAGGTCGTGCCAGAATAGGTTTCCACATGCCCGCCGTTCAATATCCATTTATAGACATTGCAGTTCATGAGCGTGTCCGCGACCGTTTCGGTCGGGGCGAAGCCATGGCGCTGTTCTCGATGGACCTGCAAAGCGCGCTCTGGGCCAATGGCCGCGGTGCGGCCCTGTTCGGCATGCCGATGATCTATGATTTTCTGGAGCATGGACCAAAGCAGCAGGATGTGACCTTCCGCCAGTTTGCGGCAACGGCTGCACGACTGACCGAGACAGGCGAGAGCCGACAGTTCACCATTCGCATTCATTCCGGTTTCAGAAGTGTCTCCGTCATTGCGACTGTCGAGATCATCGAGGCCGAGGCTGGCCAGCCCGCTATCCTGTTTACCGCACCCATCGATCAGGTGACGCCGTCCTTGCAGGAGCGTGCGCGCCGGATGATCGAGGGCTTTGACGACCCCGATATCCATATGGCCGTGCTGGATGCCGACTCCAGGATTTTGGCGGCATCGCAGGGCTTTGCGGCGCTTGGCATTACACCGGCTACCACACGCACGCTGATTTCCATGGCATCCACCCAGCCGGGCAAGCTGGTGAAGCGGCCCGTGCCTGCGGGCAAGGGCTACCTACCTGCCGCTGCCGGGCAATTGTCGCAGGAGCCGGAACTCAACCTGCTCTTCGTCGTCGAAACCGTGATCGGCACGCTCGATCCATCCAGCGAGTTCACGCAGACCAAAACGGAACCGGCGACAGAACAGCAGCCGGAGCCGATCCTGCCGGCGCCTGTAGTGGATGCTACCGAGGATAAAGTGCGCCCGGATTTCGCCGAGGTTCTGGATGCCGTGGCGGAAATCGAAGAGGTTTCTGAGCCGCAGGACGAGCATGAGGATATCGACGCTGCTGCTGGCGCTGACAGTGTCGAAGATGCCATCCCTGTCGAAGTGCATCAGACTGAAGAACAAGATCAAGCCATTGTAGCGGATGATGACCGGGCTGTGCCCATTTTGGACGCGCCTGAAGCATCGGAAGCCATGTCTGTCGAGTCGGTAGAAGCCGAACCTGAGCTTCCTCTGGCAGCGGAAGCGCCAGTTGCCGAACCCGTAGAAGAAGTGGCTGCAGCAACGGCTGACGTTACGGAAACGCAGGTTACTGAGCCTCAACCTTTTGTCTTCGACCCTCATCGCCGCGCGTCGCGTTTTGTCTGGAAGATCGATGCCAGCGGTCGCTTCAGTTCCATTTCGCATGAATTCGCTGATGCGGTTGGCCCGCAAGCGGCCAATGTCGAGGGCATGAGCTTTGCCGACCTTGCAGCCCTGTTCAATCTCGATCCCGATGGCAAGATCACCGAGTTGTTGAACCGCCGCGATACGTGGTCCGGCAAGACAATTTACTGGCCGGTGGAAGGCACATCGCTGACGGTGCCGATCGATCTGGCCGCGTTGCCAACCTATACACGCTCGCGCGAATTCGATGGCTTCCGCGGTTTCGGTATCGTGCGCATTGCCGATGCGGTGGAAGATCCCAATGCCGTGGGTCTCACTCTGGTGGCCGACGAGCATTCCGATGACGAGCAGGCGTCAGACGTGGATGACGAGATCACGCTGTTTTCGCTGCCCGAAGAGACCGAAGAGCCAGAGCTCGTTGCAGCTGAGCCGCTGGATGACGTAGAGGAAGAAGCTGCTGAAGCTGAACAGTCGGTTGCGGAACCAGAGCAGCCGGAAGAGCCGCGCAGCTATGCGCCTCCGGAAAAGGAAGTTCCGGCTCTGCAGATCACCGAAACACCGAACCGCCGTTACTCCGACAAGGTCGTTCAGTTCGAAAACCGCCGCAGCAAAAATCGCGATGAGCTGAGCGCCAGCGAACAGGCCGCCTTTAACGAGATTGCCCGCACACTGAAGCCGGTTGTTGCGCCAGAGGCGGAGCCGGAAAAACAGGACGATATCAAGACGCCTGAAGTGGCCGAGGTCACCCCGCTGCCAGAAGTGAAGGCGGAGGCAGAGGTCCAGACAGAGGCGGAGGTCGAAACCGCCGTTGAAGTCGAGGCTGAAGCTGCGCCTGAGCCGGCTGTGACCGAGGAAGAAACCGCCGTCGTAGAACCCGCGCCGGTCGTACCGGAAGCCGAAGAGCCGGATGATTTTGCCGATTACACCCGTGGCGATGAGCCGGTGAGCTTCGTTGCGCCGCAGAGCCCTGCCCGCCTGCCGGACGAGAAGCTGGCTGGTGCCAAGGCGTCTGACGTCCTCATTCCGCTGCGCATCGCCACATCACTGACGGCAGAAGCCGTAGACCAGATGCCAATTGCGCTTTTGATCCATAGCGGCGACCGGCTGATCCATGCCAACCCGGAATTTCTGCGGTTGACGGGTTACGGCGCGTTGGAAGAACTGGCAGAAATCGGCGGTCTCGATGCGCTGCTTCAGCGGGACGAACTCGATGCTGTCTCGGAACGCTCCGGCGGCATGGTTGCCGTCAGCGCTGAGAACGATCTGATCCCCGTCAAGGCACGGCTGCAATCCGTTCGCTGGGATGAGGCTGGCGCCTTGATGCTGTCGCTGATCCCCACCGAGGAGAAAAGCGCAAATCCCCTGCCCGCCAATGAGAATATGCAGGCGGACGCAGACGAGACTGAAACGGATTCCAAGCTGACCGGACTCAAAGGTCAGGTGGAAGAGCTGCATTCCATTCTGGAAACGGCAACGGATGGCGTGGTCGTTTTGAACGAAGACGGCACCATCCGCTCGCTCAACCGCTCGGCCAGCGCGCTGTTCAACTATGACAATAATGAAGTGGCGGCCAAGCCTTTCGTGACGCTGTTTGCCCATGAGAGCCAGCGCGCGGTGCTGGATTATCTCTCCGGCCTTGCCAATAATGGCGTAGCAAGCGTGCTGAATGATGGCCGCGAGGTCATTGGCCGCGAGGCATCCGGCGGCTTCCTGCCTTTGTTCATGACCATCGGCAGACTGAAGTCCTCCAACGGTTATTGCGTGGTCATTCGCGACATTACCCAGTGGAAGCGCACCGAAGAGGATTTGCGCAACGCCAAGCGGGCAGCAGAAACAGCCAATGCCCACAAGACGGACTTTCTTGCCCGCGTCAGCCATGAAATTCGCACGCCGCTCAATGCCATCATCGGCTTTGCCGACATGATGGCGACCGAGCGCTTCGGGCCTGTCGGGCATCCGCGTTACATCGAATATTCCAACGATATCGTGCGGTCCGGTCGCCATGTGCTGGATATCGTCAACGATCTCCTGGATATTTCCAAAATCGAAGCAGGTCAGATGGATGTGGATTTCAAGGCGGTTGCCCTGAACGACACGATTGCTGAAGCCGTTTCCATCGTCCAGCCTCAGGCCAACAATCAGCGCGTCATCATCCGCACGGCGCTGTCGCAATCCGTGCCGCAGATCGTCGCCGATCTTCGCTCCATCAAGCAGATCATGCTCAACATTCTGTCCAATGCCATCAAGTTCACGCCTTCAGGCGGGCAGATCGTGGTGTCTACGGCTTACGAGCCCAACGGAAGCGTCGTGCTGCGCATTCGCGACACCGGCATCGGCATGACCCGCACGGAACTCGAGCAGGCCATGAAGCCTTTCCGGCAGGTCTCCCCCTCCAGCAGCCGCGTGCGTGGCGATGGCACGGGCCTTGGTCTTCCCCTGACCAAGGCGATGGTGGATGCCAACCGCGCCAATTTCTCCATCACTTCGGCCCCCAATGAGGGAACGCTGGTGGAAATCAGCTTTCCTTCGCAGCGCGTGCTTGCGAACTAAGCGCATCCGGGATTAGCAATGGTGTGGAGCGCCCAGCGCTCCCACGTCTTCACATCGGCCAGACCGGTGACCGCAAGGATGAGAGCATTGCCGCTGTCCCAACAGTCTTCTGTCGTTTTACAGCCTGTAACACGAAGGCCTTCCGGGCTTTCGGTTGGCACTGTGCTGCTGGCGGCAGCGGTTGCCATGCCGCTGATTGCGATTTTTAGCATCGCGCTAACGGGCGGCACGGATGGTTGGCGGCATCTTCTGGTCAATGTCCTGCCGCGTGCGGGCGGTCAGACGCTGATGCTGCTGGTGATAACGGGGGCGACCACCGCCTTTTTCGGAATCCTCTCCGCATGGCTTGTCAGCACGTTTCAGTTTCCGCTGCGCCGCCTGCTCTCCTTCGCTCTGGTTCTGCCGCTTGCCATTCCATCCTATCTTGCAGCCTATGCCTTTGGTGAATTTCTGGATTTTACCGGGCCGGTGCAAAGCGCCATTCGCACGCTCTTCGGGTTTCAGACAATAAGGGACTACTGGTTTCCGGATGTCCGCTCGCTGGGTGGCGCGGTTCTGGTGCTGAGTTCCGTTCTCTACCCCTATGTCTATCTGTCGGTGCGCGCGGCCTTCGGCTTGCAGGGCCGGTTTGCGACGGAAGCGGCGAGGACCCTGGGCGCAAGGCCGTTGCGGATTTTCCTATCGGTGCAACTGCCCATGGCGCGGCCCGCCATCATCATCGGTCTTGCGCTTGTGATGATGGAAACGCTGAACGATATCGGTGCGGTGGAATATCTGGGTGTCCGTACGCTGACTTTCGCCATTTACGAGACGTGGCTCAACCGCGGCAATCTGGCAGGCGCAACGCAGATCGCCTCGGTTCTCATCCTCATTGTCGGCGCCCTCATCATCACCGAGCGGAGGGCGCGCAGCCGTCAGCGTTTTGCCGCTGCCAAATCCACGGCCATGACGCAGCGCTTCGGGTTGAAGACGCTGCCCGCCGGTCGCGGATGGCTGGCGACTGTCTTCTGCGCTTTGCCGATCCTGTTCGGCTTCGCGATCCCGGTTCTCGTTCTGGGAAGTTACGCGGCCAAACGGCTTGGGGCGCTTTCAGACCCCAAGCTTATCAAGGCGCTGGCGCATAGTCTCGAGGTGTCCGTTTCAGCGGCGCTGATCACGCTCGTTTGCGGTTTCGTCTTTGCCTATGTGCAGCGGGTCAATACCTCGCCGCTTGCGCGCTCCGCCAGCCGTATTGGCTCGCTGGGTTACGGCATACCCGGCACGGTGCTGGCCATCGGCGTGCTGTTGCCGCTCGCGGCTTTCGACAATGCGCTGGACGGCTTTCTGCGACTGCACCTCAACTATTCCACCGGGCTTCTTCTGTCGGGCACGGCATTTGCCATCATCTATGCCCACAGCGTGCGGTTCATGACGCTGGCGGAAGGCAATATCGATGCCGGATTCCAGAAGCTTTCGCCGCATCTGGACATGGCCGCACGCACGCTGGGTCGTAGCCGTTTCCAGACACTTGTGACCGTGCTGTTGCCCAACATACGCCCGGCGGCGATTACCGCGGCGCTGCTGGTCTTCATCGAATCCCTGAAAGAACTGCCCGCCACCATCATGCTGCGCCCCTTCAGCTTCAACACGCTGGCCACGCTGGTCTATGAGGAAGCGTCCCGCTCCCGCGTGCAGGATGCCGCTCTGCCAGCGCTCATCATCATCGCAGCCGGACTTATTCCCGTGGTTCTGGTGTCGCGTTCGCTGGATGGGAGAGCGTGAGGCAAAAGAAAAGGCAGCCGAGGCTGCCTTGAAAATTGTGCTTATAACGAGAGTAGGAACAAAGTAACATCATGTCTTTGGGCCACCGGCCCGGCCACCCTCTCATTGAGTGCACCCACGTTGGATTTACATTTGACCTGCCCGATTTAACAAAGTGTTAAAAGGCCACTACACCATTTAGGGGCAAGAAATCCTAATCCGGGTCAGGGATTTTTGCATAATGGCACAGCGATCTGACCATCTGGGACAGGCTGTGCCGATATCGATCAACTCTGCAAAGCCTCGATATTCTCAAAAAGCGCCAGAGCATCGGGATTTGCCAGAGCTTCCCTGTTTTTGACCGGTCGACCGTGCACCACTTCCCGCACCGCAAGCTCCACGATCTTGCCGGATTTGGTGCGGGGAATATCGGCCACGGCTATGATCTTGGCGGGCACATGCCGCGGGGACGCACCGGTGCGAACACGGCTCTTGATGGCGCTCACCAAAGCATCATCAAGCACCACACCATCGGCAAGCCGCACGAACAGCACCACGCGCACGTCGCCATCCCAATCCTGGCCGATGCAGAGCGCTTCCGCGACCTCATCCATCTTCTCGACCTGATTGTAAATCTCTGCCGTGCCAATGCGCACGCCGCCAGGATTGAGGGTGGCGTCCGAGCGACCGTGGATGATCAATCCGCCATGTTCCGTCCATTCAGCAAAGTCGCCATGGCACCAGACATTGTCGAAACGGTCGAAATAGGCGGCGTGATATTTGGCGCCGTCAGCGTCGTTCCAGAACATCACGGGCTGGCAGGGAAAGGGCTTGGTGCAGACGAGTTCGCCTTTTTCGCCATGAACCGGCTTGCCGTCATCGCCCCAGACATCGACGGCGAGGCCAAGACCGGGGCCTTGAATCTCTCCTGACCAGACAGGCTTGAGCGGATTGCCCAGCACGAAGCAGGAGACGATATCCGTGCCGCCGGAAATGGACGCAAGCTGCACGTCGCTCTTGATGCCGTCATAGACGAAGGAAAAGCCCTCTGGAGACAGCGGCGATCCTGTCGATGTGATGAGGCGAAGCGTCGATAGATCATGTGTGGTAGCAGGCGCCAGCCCTGCCTTGCGCACCGCATCGATATATTTGGCCGAGGTGCCGAAGACCGCAAAATTCTCGGCGGCAGCATAGTCGAACAGCACATGACCGTCAGGCGCGAAGGGAGAACCATCATAGAGGCAGAGCGTGGCACCCGATGCCAGACCGCTGACCAGCCAGTTCCACATCATCCAGCCGCAGGTGGTAAAGTAGAACAGCCTGTCTCCCGGTTGCAACTCGCAGTGAAAGCGATGTTCCTTCAGATGCTGCAGCAGCGTGCCGCCCACCGAATGCACGATGCATTTGGGAATGCCGGTGGTGCCGGAAGAGAAGAGAATATAGAGCGGATGCGAAAATGGCAGGCGGGTGTAGCGCAAGTCCCGCGGCTCGAAGATGTCGATGAAATCATCATAGAGAACGGTGTCGTCCAGCACCTCCTCAGAGGTCAGGCTGTCTCCAGCATAGGGCACCAGCAGCAGAAAAACGCCGAGCTTTTCGGCAACCGCCCTCGCCTTCTGCGTCACATCCTGCTTTTTGCCATTGTACCAATAGGCGTCGCAGGAAATGAAAATCTTAGGCTCTATCTGGCCAAAACGATCCAGCACGCCCTGCTCTCCGAAATCCGGCGAGCAGGATGACCAGACGGCACCGAGCGAGGTGGCGGCGAGCATGAGTGCCACGGTCTGCGGCATGTTGGGCATCATCGCCGCAACACGATCTCCGGGCTTGAGGCCCAGTTTTCGAAATGCCTGTTGCAGGCGCGAGACCTCGTCGCGCAGTCTGTTCCACGACCAGCGGTCCTCAACCTTGTCTTCACCACGGAAGATCAGCGCGTCATCAGGCCCACTTCGAACCAGAAGATTCTCGGCAAAATTCAGCCTGGCATCCGGGAAAAAGCGGGCGGCAAGCATATCATCGCCGTTCACCAGTGCCCGCTCGCCACGGCTGCCCTTCACATCGCAATAATCCCAGACGGCGCTCCAGAATATGCCCCGGTCATCCACGGACCAGCGGTGAAAGGCGTCATAATCCTTAAATGTCTGCCCGTATTGTTCCGCGCACCACCGCATGAAATACGTCATCGGTGAGCGGGCGACGCGCTCTTGCGATGGCACCCACAGCGGTTGGTTTTCTCCCATGCTGGCCTCCTCCAAAGCCTTGATGCTCTACAACACCCTGCTCACGGCGTTGCGGCGGCGTGCTCGTCACGCATGCGCTGAAGCTCTGTGCGCTTGGATGCAATCGACGCGCAGATGACGCCGACGGTGACGAGTGCAATCAGGATCGTGCAGATAGCGTTGATCTCAGGCGTCACACCAAGGCGGACCTGCGAGTAAATCTTGATCGGCAGCGTCGTTGCACCCGGCCCGGTGGTGAAGCTAGCGATGACAAGATCATCCAGCGATAGGGAAAAGGCCAGCATCCACCCGGCCACGACGGCAGGTAGGATGAGCGGCAGGGTAATGCGGAAGAAGGTCTTGATTGGCGGGCAACCGAGATCGAGCGCCGCCTCTTCCAGACTGCGATCGAAGGTCAGCAGGCGCGATTGCACGACGATGGCGACGTAGCACATGGTGAAGGTCGTATGGGCAATGACCACGGTCCAGAAACTGCGGTCCACCCCGACAGCCACGAAGAGCAGCAGCAGCGACAGGCCAGTGATGACTTCCGGCATAACAAGTGGCGCGTAGATCATTCCCGAAAACAGGATGCGGCCCGGGAAGCGGGAGAACCTCGTGAGCGAAAGCGCCGCCAGCGTGCCGAGAACGGTGCCGATGGTGGCGCTGAGAACGGCGACGCGCGCGGTGATCCATGCCGCATCCATCAGGCCTTGGTTGGACCACATGGAGCTATACCATTGCAGTGAAAAGCCACCCCAGACGGTGACCAGCTTGGAGGCATTGAAGGAATAGACGATCAGAATGATGATCGGGATATAGAGGAAGGCAAAGCAGAAGGTGAGGATGGTCGTATCGAACTTGCCGCGTTTCATGGCTTACCCCACCTTCTTCTGCTGGTTCTGGAAGATGGCGATGGGCACGACCAGCAAGAGCAGCAACAGCACGGCAACGGCGGATGCCAGTGGCCAGTCACGATTGCCGAAGAACTCCGTCCAGAGCGTCTTGCCGATCATCAGCGTTTCTGCGCCACCC
This sequence comes from Agrobacterium vacciniicorymbosi, assembly GCF_040427045.1. Classification (NCBI taxonomy): domain Bacteria; kingdom Pseudomonadati; phylum Pseudomonadota; class Alphaproteobacteria; order Hyphomicrobiales; family Rhizobiaceae; genus Agrobacterium; species Agrobacterium vacciniicorymbosi. Next base: position 291,692 of record NZ_JBETMF010000004.1, on the reverse strand, counting down.
AGCAGATCGGGGATGACGAACTCTCCGGTAATTGGAATAAAGCAGATCATGGAACCGGCGATGACGCCCGGCAGCGACAGTGGGAAAGTGATTTTCCAGAAGGCTTTCCATGGCGGGCAACCGAGATCATTGGCGGCTTCCAGCAGCGTCGCATCCAGCTTTTCCAGCGCGGAATAGAGCGGCAGCACCATGAAGGGCAGATAGGAATAGACGATGCCGATGAAGACGGCAGTGTCCGTGCGGAAGATATTCACCTGCTCGTCCGGCCCCAGAAATCCGATGGTCTGGAACAGCAGCGTCAAAAGGCCTTCGGGCTTCAATATGCCGATCCACGCGTAAACGCGGATGAGGAACGAGGTCCAGAACGGCAGGATGACCAGCATGACCAGCGTGGGGCGAATGGTGCCGGGCGCGCGGGCCATGGCAAGCGCCATGGGATAACCAATCAGCAGCAGCAGAAAGGTCGAGATGAAAGCAATGCGCAGCGACGACAGATAGGCTTCGATGTAAAGCGGGTCTTCCGTGAGGAAGAGATAGTTGGCAAAATCGAGTTGCGAAAAGAAATCGCCGATTCTGGCAAAGCCTTCGAACACCGGCGTGTAAGGCGGCATGGCGATGGCCGTCTCTGAAAAGGATATTTTCAGAATGATGAAGAAGGGTGCCGCGAAGAACAGCAGCAGCCAAAGATAGGGTATGGCCACCACCAGCCAGCGGGTGGGGCTTTGCCGGTTTTCCGGAGACGAAATCGCCATTGAACCCTCCCTCAGCGTGTGAGAACCAGACCGGAATCGGCTTTCCAGCTGAGCCAGACCATATCCCCGAAGGTAATGGGTCGATCAACGAGGCGCGAGACGTTGGCCTGCGCGGCGCGGATGACCCGGCCATCGTCCAGCTTGACGATAAAGACCGAGAAATCGCCGAGATAGCCAATATCCCAAACCTCGCCATGCGCGACATTGGGCGATGTCTCGGCGGGCGCATCCAGCGAAATGCGGACCTTTTCCGGACGGATGGCGAAGGCCACCCTGTCGCCGGATGCAGCGGCACATTCCTGCTCCACGGTGACAGTTAGCCCATCGCAATCCAGCTGCACGGCAGGGCCTGTCTTGGATGTGACCGTTGCGTCAAAAATATTGATGTCGCCGATGAAATCCGCAACGTAGCGGCTGTTGGGCGCTTCGTAAATTTCAGCCGGTGTCGCCACCTGCGCAACGATGCCCTTGTCCATGACGGCAATGCGGTCCGACACGGTCATCGCTTCTTCCTGATCATGGGTCACGATCAGGAAGGTGGTGCCGAGCGTTTGCTGAAGGTCCATCAGTTCGAACTGCGTTTCCTCGCGCAGCTTCTTGTCCAGCGCGCCAAGCGGTTCATCCAGCAGCAGCACCTTTGGCCGCTTGGCCAGAGACCGCGCCAGCGCCACGCGTTGCCGCTGCCCGCCCGAGAGCTGGCTGGGCTTGCGCTTGGCAAACTCGGTGAGCTTGACCATGCGCAGCATTTCTTCGACGCGAACCTTGATATCGGCCTTGGGCAAGCCATCCTGCTCAAGCCCGAAGGCGATGTTCTTCTCTACCGACATATGTGGGAAAAGCGCGTAGGACTGGAACATCATGTTGGTTGGCCGCTTATAGGGCGGCACGCCGGAAATATCCTTGCCTTGCAACAGGATGCGACCTTCCGTCGGCTCTTCGAAACCCGCCAGCATGCGCATCAGGGTCGTCTTGCCGCAACCGGATGGGCCGAGCAGCGAGAAGAATTCGCGCTCGTAAATATCAAGCGTCAGATTATCCACGGCAACGAAATCGCCGAAGCGTTTGGTGATGTTTTCAAACCGGATGAAGGGGACGGCGGCTGGATCTTCCCATGGTGAGAATTTGCGTTTTACCGGACCAAGAGATTTCGCCATGAACTGTCCCATTTGTTTTATGAAGTGGCTGAACGAGAAAGGGGCAGGAGTTTCCACCCGCCCCTTCTAAAAACCCGGTCAGCTGCCGGTTTTTATCTGGGTCCAGACGCGGTTGAGAACGCGCTGTTCTTTCGGTCCATAGGGCGAGATGGTGAAGAGCTTCTTCATCGTCTCAGGATCGGGATAAACGCCGGGGTTCTTGGACACGGCCTCGTCCATCAGCGCCTGCGAAGCGAGGTTGCCGTTGGCATATTGCACATAGTCCGAAGCCTTGGCGGCCACGTCAGGCTTCATCATGAAGTTGATGAAGGCGTGGGCCGCATCGACATTCTTCGCGTCAGCAGGAATGGCAAAGGAATCCATCCAGATATAAGTGCCTTCCTTGGGAATGACGTAGTTCACTTCAACGCCGTTCTTGGCTTCTTCGGCGCGGGTCTTGGCCTGTAGAATATCGCCGGACCAGCCGATGGTGATGCAGCTGTCGCCATTGGCAAGCTCATCGATGTAGGCAGAAGAGTTGAAGGTTTTGACCGAAGGACGGATCGCCTTGTAGACATCGCCGCCCGCTTCCAGATCGGCCGTTTCCTTGCTGTCCGGGTTCTTGCCGAGATAGTTCATGGCAATGGCGAAGGTTTCGTCGGAGGCATCGAGAATGTTGATGCCGCAGGATTTCAGCTTGGCCGCATTTTCCGGCTTGAACAGAATATCCCAGCTATCGACCTTCACGTCATCGCCGAGTGCAGCCTTGATCTTGGCGACGTTATAGCCGATGCCGGTGGTGCCCCACATATAGTTGACGGCGTATTCATTGCCCGGATCGTACTGCGACAGGCGCGTGGTGATTTCCGGCCACATGTTCTTGAGGTTCGGCAGCTTGGACTTGTCCAGCTTCTGGTAGACGCCAGCCTTGATCTGACGCGCCAGAAACGGCGATGTCGGCGCGACCACATCATAACCGGAGTTTCCGGCCAGCAGCTTGGTTTCCAGAACCTCGTTGCCGTCATAAACGTCGTAGACGACCTTGATGCCGGTTTCCTTGGTGAATTCTTCCAGAAGGGCAGGATCGATATAGTCGGACCAGTTGTAAACGTGGACGACCTTTTCCTGCGCGAATGCCGTACCGGCGGCCAGCACTGCTGCCACGACGGCCAGACTGAAACGAAGCGAACGATGTTTCATGATATCTCCTGTTTTGAACGCGCAGTGGGAGAAGCGCGTGAACCCCTTGTTTTGCCAGAGACTAGAAAGGAAAAGTTGTGTCGGCAAGCGGGAAATGTGCGGCGCGGCAATTTCAAACAATTGTCTTCACGACCTTTATTGAAAATCGAAAACACTTAAGCCCGTCACCATTTCATCCAGCCCCAGCGGACGCGTCAGCGGCGCCTCCGCCCGCGACAGACAGCCCTGGCGCTCACACAGCCGACAGGACGGGCCGATGGCAATGCTGCCTGCCTTGATGCCAACGACATCGCCGTAAACCGTTTCTTTCGCCAGCGATGCATCGCAGGCCACCATGACAGCGGTGCGACGAATGCGCTCTCCGAATCCTGCCTGCGGTCCATCCAGCGAGCGGGCGATGGTGAGATAGGCCCCGCCATCCGGCATCTCCACCTGCTCGGCCAACACCTGTCCCGGCTGGGCAAAGGCGGCATTAACGTTGAGCTTCACGCAAAGGCCGCCGAACCGCGCCTGCGGAAAGCCTTGCGCGCCTGCCTTGCGGAACCGGTTTCCGGCGCTGTCGATCTCCATCAGGAAAAACGGAATGCCTGATGCGCCGGGACGAGCCAGTGTCACGAGGCGGTTTGCAGCCTGTTCGAAAGACACGTTGAAGCGCCCGCGCAGGATATCGATATCATATCGCGCCCGCTGGGCGGCAGCCAGATATGCGCCATAGGGCATCATCAGCGCGTGGGCGGCGTAACGGGCAAGCTCGAAGCGGGCGATTCGCTTTGCCTCCTCGCCGGAGAGAACCAGCGCTTGCAGCTCAGTGCCGATTTCTTTCGTCAAGGCCAGAAGACAGGCTTCCATTGCCATCTCCCGCAACTGGTCCTGCGGCGACAGGCGCTCGGACAGAAACAGCCGCATGGAGTGGCGGTCATATCGTCGGCGCAGGTTGGGCATGGCGTGAACCGGCATAGAGCGCACGACGATGCCGTGGTTTTTCTGCAGCCAGTTTTTCAACGCCGCGGCCAGATCATCACCGGGAGACAGTGTCGCATGGAAACCTTCAGCCGCCGCATCCAATTGCGCAAAATGCGCTGCGCGCCGTTCGAAGATTTCCCTGACCTCATCGATCGGCAGTCGGGTTGCCGAGAGCGTGGTCTGATGCCCCTCCCGCGCTAGAAGGTCTGACAAATCGCTCAGGCGCTGCGCCTGCTCCTTATAGGCACGGTAAAGCTTGGTGATGCCGCTGGCCGCATTGGGCGCAGCTTCCGCAACCTCCACCAGTTCCTGCCCGGATGGCACCTCGCCTGCCAGCAACGGATCGGCAAAGACTTCGCGCAACTGGCTGGCAATGCCCCCGCTCTCGCCCTGCAGATCGTCCAGATCGACCTTATAGACGGAGCTGAGTTTCAGCAGCAGCTGCACGGTCAGCGGCCGCTGGTTACGCTCTATAAGATTGAGATAGGACGGCGAGATCGACAGCGCCTCAGCCATAGCCGTCTGCGTCAGACCCAACCCGTTGCGCACGCGCCGAACGCGTGGCCCTGCAAAAATCTTAGCCTCCACCACACCCCTCCTTGTCACAATTTACAAGCAATACTCTTTTACAAAATTTACAAATTTACAAACATATCTGTCAAAGACGCTACAGCATGACCTCTTTCAAGTCACTGATTTTCCTTTTCATCTGGCATATATTTTTTGAAATCGGTAAATTCAGTCACATCAGATCGCGGCTTTGAGATGAGTGCTGAGCGCGCGATCAGACAATGACTATGACAAGGGAGAGAGAGAGAGACATGACTGATTTTTACAAGCTGGTTCCAAATGCGCCACAGGGTCGTTTCGACGGTATCGAGCGCACCTATACGGCGGCGGATGTGGAAAAGCTGCGCGGCTCTGTCACCATCCAACATTCGCTGGCGGAAATGGGCGCGAACCGGTTGTGGAAGCTCATCAATGAGGAGAGCTATATCAATGCGCTCGGTGCGCTCTCCGGCAATCAGGCCATGCAGATGGTTCGCGCCGGTCTGAAAGCGATTTACCTCTCGGGCTGGCAGGTTGCGGCAGACGCCAACACCGCATCCGCCATGTACCCGGACCAATCGCTTTACCCGGCCAATGCAGCCCCGGAACTGGCGAAGCGCATCAACAAGACCTTGCAGCGCGCCGACCAGATCGAGACTGCCGAAGGCAAGGGACTGTCCGTCGATACATGGTTTGCGCCCATCGTTGCCGATGCCGAGGCCGGTTTCGGTGGCCCGCTGAATGCGTTTGAAATAATGAAGGCCTTCATTGAAGCTGGCGCTGCAGGCGTCCACTACGAAGACCAGCTCGCATCTGAAAAGAAATGCGGCCATCTGGGCGGCAAAGTTCTGATCCCGACTGCGGCGCACATCCGCAATCTGACGGCGGCACGTCTTGCCGCAGACGTGATGGGCACACCAACGCTGGTCATCGCCCGCACGGATGCCGAAGCCGCCAAGCTTCTGACCTCCGACATCGATGAGCGCGACCGGCCCTTCGTGGATTATGATGCAGGCCGCACCGTCGAGGGCTTCTATCAGGTCAGACCCGGGCTGGAGCCGTGCATTGCCCGCGCCAATGCCTATGCGCCTTTTTGCGATCTCATCTGGTGCGAAACGTCCAAGCCGGATCTGGAGCAGGCAAAGCGCTTTGCGGAAGGTGTGCACAAGGTGCATCCGGGCAAGAAGCTGGCTTACAATTGCTCGCCGTCCTTCAACTGGAAGAAACATCTTGACGATGCGACGATTGCCAAGTTCCAGCGCGAACTGGGTGCCATGGGCTACAAGTTCCAGTTCATCACCCTTGCCGGGTTTCACCAACTCAACTACGGCATGTTCGAACTGGCACGCGGCTACAAGGACCGACAGATGGCAGCCTATTCGGAGCTTCAGGAAGCGGAATTCGCCGCTGAAATCAACGGCTACACCGCCACCAAACACCAGCGCGAAGTCGGCACCGGCTATTTCGATGCGGTCTCCGTCGCCATCTCCGGCGGCACCTCATCCACCACGGCGATGAAGGAATCGACCGAACACGACCAGTTCCGCCCCGCTGCGGAATAACCAACACCCCATTGAACGGAGGAAAAACAATGGCTTCGATTTCGAGAGTTAAGGAACGCACAGAGGAGCAATCCTCTTCCATGAGCCAGGATCAGCAAAGCGCGATCCGCATGCTGGCCAACGACCTGCACCGCCTCAACCAGGCGGTCATGAATGCGGTCGAAGCCGGTGTATCCGTCGAACTCGTCCGCTCCGCCCGCCACCATGGCGGTGATGGGAACTGGGGCGATCTACTGATCCCCGTCATCGTTGCGCAGGGTAAGGCGGCGGCTTGAACCAACGTCTCAAGCCGGGCGGCTGTGCCGTCCGGCGAAGAGATCGGAATGTCCCTTGATCAATTTCACCATACGATCCGCCACCGTCCTGATATCTCGACGGTGGCGGTCTTCGTTGTTCATGACGATCCATTGCTTGTGGCGCAGTTCTTCTATGACTTCGCCCTCGCGCGCCAACCGCGCCTCCGCATCGCCGATGAAACAAGGCAGCACGGCAACGCCTGCGCCAGCCAGTGCCAAATCCAGCAGAGCCGTCGGGCGGTTGACCGTGACCACGATGTTTCCGGCCTTGTTTTCATGCGGCCATCGCAAATAAGCGGAAATCGCACTCTCGGCGGAAACGGCCACCCAGCGATCCCGGGTGGAGGCTGCTGCATTGCGCAACCGATAGGCCGCATAGGCAACATCGCCGGTCTTGATCGCGGCAAGATTGCGCTCTTCCGGTTCGAAAGCCCGGATGCCGATATCGTTTTCGCGGTGCGCTAGGCTGGCCCGTTGCTCGGCAACAAAGAGATCGACCCGGAAGTCATCCCGCTCGCTGCAAATTGCCGAGAAATTGGTGGTCAGTAGATGGGCGTTCCAAGTGCCTGCGGCAATGCGCACAAGTGACGACGCTGCCCCGGATTTGCGCCAGCCATCGATATTGCGGGCCGCATCTTCCATCGTCTGAAGCTGGTCGAGCAGTGCTCTCCCATCGGCGGTCAGCACGTAGCCCGTCTGGCTGCGAATGAAGAGGGATTTGCCGAGCGTCTGCTCCAACTCCAGCATCCGCCGCCCAATGGTCGCGGCGCTGAGGCCCGACGTCGTGGTCGCGCCGGTGAGGCCACCGCTACGGGCGACATCGAGGAAAATCTGAAATGCGTCCCAACCGAGGTTTTTCATCAGTGAAAAACATAGGGCATTCCTGGCTGCATATAAATCAAAAAATGTCGCGCATGCTGAAGTCTCAAAACATGGAGGCAATCATGCAAGAGCTTTATTCAGCACTGGCTTTATTAAGGGTCACGCACCCGAACAGGCCACGAAACGCGCGGGAGGAAGAGGACAGGTTCTATGAAGAGGCCGCGCAGGCATCAGCGCCGTGGCGACTGGCCAAAGCCGCGATGACTCGCTGCGGCGGTGTAATGAGAAACCTAATGCAGCAGCACCAGAAACGCAGCAAGCGCGCCAGCCGAAATCAGGCTCAGGCGGAAGGCGTAAACAGCGGTATCATTAGCGGTGCGGGCAATTGCGATGGCGCGGGCAGGTTTTCTGGACATCATCATGAGCGGCTTCCTGAACGAGAAACATAACCGATCGATGCCGGGTTCCGGCGTCCAGCGGGACATCATGTATCAACTTGCGTTGTGCTGGCATTCGATCAGCATGACTCCGCGTCTCTTAATAAGGCATTAAGATGTCGGGGCTTTACACAGATTCCCCGGCGGCGTGGCCGGATGCCCATGCCCACTGGAAATTATAGCCACCCAGCCAGCCCGTGACATCCACGCATTCGCCGATGAAATAGAGGCCAGGCACGGTTTTCGCCTGCATGGATTTGGAGTCGAGATCGGTCGTATCAACGCCGCCCAGCGTGACTTCCGCCGTGCGATATCCTTCCGAACCGGAGGGCTTTATCGACCACTCCTGCACGGCAGCGGTCAACACGCCCAAAGTCTTGTCGGACATATCGCCAATATTGCCGGTAACCCCTGCCCGCTCCACCACATGCTGTGCCAGTCGTTTCGGCAGAATGTCGCCCAGCGCGGTCTGAGCAGACTGGCGACCATTGGTCTTTTTCGCTGATTTCAGGTGGCCAAGAATGTCCAGATCAGGCTCCATTTTCAGCCTGATATCATCGCCCTCGCGCCAATAGGATGAGATTTGCAGGATGGATGGGCCGCTCAAACCGCGATGGGTGAACAGCAGCGCCTCGTTGAACGATGTTTTGCCGTGGGAAATTTCGGCTGGGACAGCAATGCCGGAAAGAACCGAGAGCTTTTCCAACTGCGTCGGTTCAAGCGTCAGTGGCACAAGGCCGGGGCGGGTTTCCATGATGCCGAGGCCGAATTGTTCGGCGACACGGTAGGCAAAGCCCGTCGCACCCATTTTTGGAATGGATTTTCCGCCGGTTGCCAGAACCAGACTGTCGGTCTCAATGATGCTTGATGAGGTCGCAACACGAAAACCGCCGGTCGGAATGGCTTCCACCGAAGCGATCTCCGTTTGCAGCCTCAGCTTCGCACCCACGGCCTGCATTTCGGCCAGCAACATTCGGATGATATCCTTGGCGCTGTCATCGCAGAAGAGTTGGCCCAGCGCCTTTTCGTGCCATGGGATGCGGTGCTTGTCGACAAGGGCGATGAAATCGCGCGGCGTGTAGCGGGCCAAAGCAGACTTGGCAAAATGCGGGTTGCTGGAGAGGTAGTTCTTCGGGGCCGCATGCACGTTGGTGAAGTTGCAGCGGCCACCGCCGGAAATGCGGATTTTCTCGCCCGGCGCCTTTGCGTGATCAAGCAGAATGACGGAGCGTCCGCGCTGACCGGCACGGATGGCGCACATCATACCAGCCGCCCCTGCCCCCAATATCAGCACGTTACATTTTTCCGTCATGGAGTTTCCCTAGTTTCGGTGTACTTCCTCTTTTCGAAGTCAGGTCGGTTGTCAATGGCGCTCCCCCTTTTGCCAAATGACAAAGTCTGGCTATGATAGCCCCAATCGAAACACACAGCCGGTGATTTATGCCCCCCAAGAAAACCATGCTCCGTCCGAAAAAACCGGCAAACATGGCAAAGAAGATCCAAGTCGACGTTTCCTCCACACGCGGTTGCGCCTCCTGGCGGGAAGCCGCCCAATGGCTCAAGGCCCGCGGTATCGAGGATATTGAATGCATTACGCCAGACCTCGCGGGCGTTCCCCGCGGCAAGATGATGCCGACGGCGAAGTTTACCGGCGACACCTCGCTCGCCCTGCCCTCGGCGCTTTACCGCCACACCATCTCCGGCGAATATCCGGATGAGACGGCGAACTTCCGTTATGAACCGCGCGATAGCGACCTGAAGCTGGTGCCTGATCTCTCCACGCTCTGCGTCGTGCCGTGGGAAAGTGATCCCACCGCGCAGGTCATCTGCGATGTGGTGGATCAGGAAGGCAAATACGTTCCCTATACGCCGCGCAACGTGCTGAAAAACGTACTTGATCTGTACAAGGACAAGGGCTGGAAGCCGGTCGTTGCCCCTGAAATCGAGTTCTATCTCGTCGCCATGAATGACGACCCGGATTACCCGCTGCATCCGCCCAAGGGCCGCTCGGGGCGCTCCATCGTCGGCGGGCAGAGCTATTCCATTGCCGGTATCAACGAATTCGACGAGTTGATCGACGATATCTACCACTTCTCGGAAAAGCAGGGTCTGGAGATCGACACGCTGATCCATGAAGAAGGCCCGGCACAGCTGGAAATCAACCTGCGCCATGGCGACCCGATCGAGCTTGCCGATCAGGTCTTCCTCTTCAAGCGCACCATTCGCGAGGCCGCGCTGAAACACGGCATCTATGCCACCTTCATGGCCAAGCCTATGCAGGGCATGCCGGGTTCGGCGATGCACATCCACCAGTCGGTGGTGGATATCGAAACCGGCCAGAATGTGTTTTCCAACAAGGATGGCAGCCCTTCCAAGGAGTTCTTCGCTTTCGTGGGCGGCATGCAGCGTTATGTGCCGAATGCGCTTGTCATGCTTGCGCCCTACGTGAATTCCTATCGTCGTTTGACGCCGGATATGGCCTGCCCTGTCAACAACGCCTGGGGTTACGATAACCGCACGACGGCATTCCGCGTGCCGATATCGGGCCCTTCGGCGCGACGTGTGGAAAACCGTCTGCCGAGTTCCGATGCCAACCCCTATCTGGCGCTGGCGGCCTCGCTTGCCTGCGGCTGGCTCGGCATCATGAACAATATCGAGCCGACGGAGCCGACATATGAGACGGCCAATGAAGGCTCCATCGAGCTGCCGCGCGGGCTGCTGGAAGCCGTGGCGTTGCTGGAAGGCGAACCGCAGCTGGAGCGCGTCTTCGGCCATGAATTCGTTGGCCTCTATGCAGGTTTGAAGCGTGGCGAGTTCGAAACCTTTATGCAGGTGATCAGCCCATGGGAGCGGGAATTCCTGCTGCTGAACGTGTGAGGGCCACAGCATGACATGGCAAAGCCCCATCGCGCCCGGCGTTTCCTGGTATCAGGACAGTCTGGACGCACGGCGCGAATATGCGGCGATGGACGGTTCGCGTACGGTTGACGTCGCCATCATCGGCGGCGGCTTCACCGGCTTGCAGGCGGCCTATAATCTGGCCAAGGCTGGCGTTTCGGTGACCTTGATCGAGGGACATCGCTTTGGCGACGGCGCATCCGGTCGCAATGGCGGGCAGTTCGGCACCGGCCAGCGCGCATGGCCGGACGATCTGGAAAAGGAAGTCGGTTTTGAGCGTTCCAAGGCGCTGTTCGACATCGCGGAAAATGCCAAGCATTACGTGCTGGATTTCGCCCGCGACCACGCCATCGACATGGATTTCCTCCCCGGTCAGTTGAACGTGCTGCACAAGGCATCCTACGAAAAAGACTACCGCAAAAGCGTCGAGGCCATGTCCAGCCGCTACGGCTACAGCCATGTCTCCTTCATGGAGAAGGCAGAGACGGCGGAACGGCTCGGTTCCAGCCACTATCATTTCGGCGTGCGCGACACCGGCACCGGGCACATTCATCCGCTGAAGCTCGTCATCGGACTGGCGAAAGCAGCGCAGGCAGCTGGCGCGCAGATCTTCGAGATGACGCCGGCTAAATCCATAACCCAGACCGGCGGCAAGACGCTGATCGAGACATCATCCGGCACCATCACGGCCAACCGCGTGCTGATCGCCACCAATGCCCATATCGGCAATCTGGAACCGGTGACGGCAGCGCATGTGATGCCGATCCGCTCCTTCATCGGCGCGACTGTGCCGCTGGATGATTTCCCCACCATCATTCCCGGAAAAGAGGCGGTTGCCGACAGCCGCTTCGTGGTGCGCTATTTTCGCAAGACGCCTGACAATCGGCTGCTGTTTGGCGGGCGTGAGGCCTATACGGCGGATTCACCGCGCGACATTTCCAAACATATCCGCAAGCAGATCGCCGAAATCTATCCAGCCTTGCAAGACATCGAGATGACCCATGCATGGGGCGGATCGGTGGGCATTACGCTGACACGCCAGCCTTTCGTACGTGAGGTGATGCCGGGTGTCATGTCCATCGGCGGTTACTCCGGCCATGGGGTGATGCTGGCCAACTATTGCGGCAAGCTTTATGCGGATATGATCGTTTCCAAGGACAAAGCGCTGGAGCAGTTCGCCGCGCTGGACGTGCCGTCCTTCCCGGGTGGCACACGGTTGCGTGCGCCCCTGCTGTTTCTGGCGCTTTCATGGTACGCATTGCGCGACAGGTTCTGATAGTCAGGTTAAGAACAAAGGCATAGGAAACACGCTCGGACAAAGCAAAACCAATGGCTTACGAGCAAAAAACATAATTTCGCACAACAAGTCTGGCATTTTTAAATCGATTAGATTATGGATGCCCTCAACACGGAAAGATCGAGAGAATCGGTATGAGCAGTCAAATCATTCCAGTCGAGCCCTTCGATTGCGTCGTCTTCGGCGGCACTGGCGATCTGGCCGAGCGCAAGCTTCTGCCAGCCCTTTACCACCGTCAGGTGGAAAACCAGTTGTCCGAACCGACACGCATCATCGGTGCTTCCCGTTCGGTAATGACGCATGACGAATACCGTAAATTCGCGCAGGACGCTCTGAAAGAGCATCTCAAGAAGGGCGAATATGACGATGCGCAGGTCGAAAAATTCTGCGCGCGCCTGTTCTACGTTCCCGTCGATGCAAAATCCGATGGCGGCTGGGACAAGCTGAAGAAGCTTCTGGATGAGGGCAAGGACCGCATCCGCGCTTTCTATCTGGCCGTTGCCCCCGGCATCTTCGGCGATATTGCCTTCAAGATTCGTGACCACAAGCTGATTACCAAGTCCACTCGCATCGTCGTTGAAAAGCCGATTGGCCGTGATCTTGCGTCCGCGCTGGAACTCAACGACACGCTGGGCAATGTCTTCAAGGAAGAACAGATCTTCCGTATCGACCACTATCTCGGCAAGGAAACCGTGCAGAACCTGATGGTGCTGCGCTTTGCCAATGCGCTGTTTGAGCCGCTGTGGAACTCCGCCCATATCGACCACGTGCAGATCACCGTTGCCGAATCCGTCGGCCTTGAAGGCCGTGCTGGATATTACGACAAAGCCGGTGCGCTGCGCGACATGGTGCAGAACCATATTCTCCAGCTTTTGTGCCTCGTTGCCATGGAGCCTCCATCCTCCATGGATGCGGAAGCCGTGCGTGACGAAAAGGTCAAGGTTCTGCGTTCGCTGAAGCTGATCGACGAATCCAATGTCGAGAAGCTAACGGTGCGCGGTCAGTACCGCGCCGGTGCTTCTGCGGGTGGTCCGGTCAAGGGTTATCTGGAAGAGCTAGAAGGCGGCGTCTCCAACACCGAGACCTTCGTTGCGATCAAGGCCGAAATCGCCAACTGGCGCTGGGCGGGCGTGCCCTTCTACATCCGCACCGGCAAGCGTCTGGCAACCCGCGTGTCCGAAATCGTCGTCACCTTCAAGCAAATCCCGCATTCGATCTTTGACGATGCGGCTGGCAAAGTCGAGGCGAACAAGCTGGTCATTCGCCTGCAACCGGATGAGGGCGTCAAGCAGTCCCTGCTCATCAAGGATCCCGGTCCGGGCGGAATGCGCCTGCGTCAGGTCTCGCTGGACATGAGCTTTGCCCAGGCTTTCAACGTGCGCAGCCCCGATGCCTATGAACGTCTGCTGATGGACACGATCCGCTCCAACCAGGCGCTGTTCATGCGTCGCGACGAAGTGGAAGCGGCGTGGAAATGGGTCGATCCTATTCTCAAAAGCTGGGAAGCAGTCGGCCAGGGCGTGCAGGGTTACACATCCGGCACATGGGGACCAAGCGGTTCGATCGCATTGATCGAGCGCGATGGCCGCACATGGCACGAAGCCGATTAAGGGGATATGCAGATGATTGGGCAGGAGCATATCTTCACAAACGGTCAGGAACTGGCAGAGACGCTGGCAAAGGACGTTGCCAAGCGTCTTGAAGACGCGGTTTCCGAACGCGGCACGGCCAGCATAGCCGTCTCTGGCGGCTCTACGCCGAAGCGCTTCTTTCAGGAGCTTTCGAAACATCAGCTGGACTGGAAGAACATCAGCGTGACGCTGGTGGACGAACGTTTCGTGCCACCGGAAAGCGACCGTTCCAACCACAAGCTGGTGGCAGACAACCTGCTGCAAAACGCGGCGGCGCATGCTTACTTTGTGCCGCTATACCAGTTCTTTGCGACGCCTGACGATGCGGCGACGCTCGCAACCGTCAAGACAGAAGCGATCTGCGATCCCTTCGACGTCGTCATTCTGGGCATGGGAACGGACGGCCATACGGCTTCCTTCTTCCCCGGTGGCGACAATCTCGAAGAGGCACTCGATCTGGACGAGGACCGCGCCGTTTTGCCGATGGCGGCTGAAACCGCTGGTGAGGAACGGTTGACGTTCAATCTTTCAGCACTTCACGATGCCCGTTTCCTCGTGCTGCACATTGAAGGTGCGGCCAAGAAGGAAACGTTCGACAAGGCCAAGTCCGATCTGGACGAGGAAGAGATGCCCATCAGGGCCGTCCTCAACCGCGCGGATTCGCAGGTGAATATCTACTGGGCGCCCTAAGCCCAGCGCTTGAAACAGCAACATGACCGTTGGCCGACGTTCCCAAGCGTCTGGCCGATGGTCCACAGAAGGACAGGATGAACGCCCATGGCTGCCGACCCGCGCATTCAGGCTATCACAGCCCGTATCGTCGAGCGCTCGAAACCTTATCGTGAGATCTATCTCGAAAGGCTTCGGCTTCAGGTTTCCAAGGGCGTGCATCGCTCCGTCCTCTCCTGCGCCAATCTCGCACATGGCTTTGCGGTCTGTTCCCCCGCCGACAAGGACATCCTTGCCGGCGATAGGGTCGGCAACCTCGGTATCATCACCGCCTATAACGACATGCTCTCGGCCCATCAGCCCTTTGAGGTTTACCCGGCCATGATCCGCGATGCGGCAAAGGAAGCGGGCGGCATTGCGCAGGTTGCGGGTGCGGTTCCGGCGATGTGCGATGGCGTGACACAGGGTCAGCCGGGCATGGAGCTATCGCTGTTTTCACGCGATGCGATTGCCATGGCAGCAGGCATTGGCCTTTCGCACAACATGTTCGACGCGGCGGTGTTCCTTGGTGTCTGCGACAAGATCGTTCCCGGTCTGGTCATTGCAGCCCTTTCCTTCGGCCATCTGCCGTCCATTTTCATTCCGGCTGGACCGATGACCTCGGGTCTGCCGAATGACGAGAAGTCGCGCATTCGTCAGCTTTATGCCGAGGGCAAGGTTGGACGTGCCGAACTGTTGGAAGCCGAATCCAAATCCTACCACGGCCCCGGCACCTGCACTTTCTACGGCACCGCCAATTCCAACCAGATGCTGATGGAAATCATGGGCTTCCATATGCCCGGCTCCTCCTTCATCAACCCCAATACGCCGCTGCGCGATGCGCTGACCCGAGAAGCGACGAAGCGGGCCCTGGCGATTACCGCGCAGGGCAACGAGTTTACGCCTGCCGGCGAGATGATCGATGAGCGTTCCGTCGTGAACGGCGTCGTTGGTCTGCATGCCACTGGCGGTTCCACCAACCACACGCTGCACCTGATCGCCATGGCGCGGGCTGCCGGTATCGTGCTGACATGGCAGGATATTTCCGACCTCTCGGACGTTGTGCCACTTCTGGCGCGCGTCTACCCGAACGGTCTGGCAGATGTGAACCATTTCCACGCCGCAGGCGGTATGGGCTTCCTCATCAAGCAACTTTTGAAACAGGGCTTCGTGCATGACGATGTGCGCACCGTGTTCGGTCAGGGGCTTGAGGCCTACACTATCGAGCCGACGCTGGATGAAAACGGCGGCGTGAGCCGTACGTCTTCGCCAGAAGTCAGCCATGACCCGAAGGTGCTGGCCAGCATCGAAACGCCTTTCCAGCCGACAGGCGGCCTGAAGATGCTGACTGGCAATCTCGGCAAGGCAGTCATCAAGATTTCTGCCGTCAAGCCTGAGCGCCACATCATCGAGGCACCAGCCATCATCTTCCACGACCAGCAGAGCCTCCAGACTGCGTTCAAGGAAGGCAAGCTGAACCGGGACTTCGTGGCCGTCGTCCGCTTCCAGGGGCCGAAGGCCAACGGCATGCCGGAACTGCATCAGTTGACGCCGCCACTTGGCGTGCTTCAGGACCGCGGCTTCAAGGTGGCTTTGGTCACCGATGGTCGCATGTCCGGCGCATCCGGCAAGGTACCCGCCGCCATTCACATGACGCCGGAAGCGGTCGATTGCGGCCCGATTTCCCGCATCCGCGATGGCGACATGATCCGCCTCGACGCCATCACAGGTACAATCGAAGTTCTGGTCTCATCCGCCGAGCTTGCAGCCCGTGAGCCCGCAACGGCAAATCTTTCCGACAATGAATGGGGTATGGGCCGTGAATTGTTCGCGCCCTTCCGTCGCAATGTCGGCCCAGCCGATCAGGGCGCCAGCGTCTTTCATTGATTGAGGGCTCAATAACAAAAAGGCCGCGTTTCGGACGAAACGCGGCCTTTTTGTTGGATGAATTCTATTACCAGGCGCGGATATCGAGCGTGCGGTCGCGGTGAGACGGGTGAGTGCTGAACACGAAAATCCGGTCCATGTCCTTCTTGCTGAGAATATGCAGGAAGCGGACCTGAATGGTGTTGTTGGCATTGACCTTCATCAGCACGCAGCCAATCTTGGTGATGCGGGCATCGGGAATATCAAGATAAAACTGCCTCGGTAGGTTGTACTGCGTCATCAGAGCAAGCACGGCTTCCGATTGCGAAATCTTGATGACGTCACAGCGGCGCGACGCCATATTCATCACCGCTTTTTCGGTATATTCGATGCGCGCGGCATTCATCGTATCTTCCATTTTGAAACGACCTTCACGGTCGTACATGAAAGATTCTTCCTTGCTGAGATAAGAGGGTTTGCCGACATTTGCCCGCGCGTTCACTGCTAAATTCCTTTTTCTAAAAATTCCAGAAAAGCCTAGCCAGAACTCATTAATAATTTCTCACGCCGTTTCGATATGAAACACATGCGAAATCTGGCTGTGGACAGTTAAGGTTTAGTGACGAAGGAAAGCCGCCGTAGTGGTTAAATTATTGATTGGAAATATTTTTTAAGCACATGAAATATTTAAGACACGGAGGAACGGCTTTATTTTCTGGTTAAAAAGCCGTTCCGAATTGCCCTTTAACGCCGATAAGTATGGCCCTGAGCGTCGAATAAATGCAACTTTTGGGACGGTGCGGAGAAGCGTAAAACCTGACCTTTTTTGGCCTCCGCGATACCGGGAATTTTGACGATGATCGGCTCCTGCCCGGCAGGCGCTTCCAGATAGAGCAAGGTGACTTCTCCAAGTGCTTCCACGATGGCGACTTTGCCTTCGAAAAGATAATCGTCACCGGTTACAACCGCCAGATCTTCCGGGCGAACACCGAAGGACGCAGCCTTGCCTTCTTCTCCCGAGCTGGTTGCAATATCGACAGATAGTGTCTTGCCGCCCGCAAGCTCGATAGCCGTCTGCGCGCCGGTCGATTTGATCATGGCGGCGATGATATTCATGGCCGGGGAGCCGATGAATTTGGCCACGAAGAGGTTTGCCGGGTTCTCATAAAGCTCCAGCGGCGCACCCACCTGCTCGACACGACCGCCATTCAGCACAACGATCCGGTCGGCCAGCGTCATGGCTTCAACCTGATCATGCGTGACATAGATCATCGTTGTGTCGGCCATCTGCTCCGAGAGCTTGGCGATCTCGATGCGCGTCGCGACACGCAGGGCAGCATCAAGGTTCGACAGAGGCTCATCGAACAGGAAGACCTTCGGGTTGCGGCAAATAGCGCGACCGATGGCAACACGCTGGCGCTGACCGCCGGAGAGTGCCTTTGGCAGGCGCTCCAGATACTGCGTCAATTGCAAAATATCGGCAGCGGCGCGCACGCGACGGTCGATTTCCTGTTTGTTCTCCTTGGCGATCTTCATGCCGAAGGCCATGTTGTCGTAAACTGTCATATGCGGATAGAGCGCGTAGGACTGAAACACCATGGCGATACCGCGCCGCGAGGGCGGGATTTCGTTGACCAGTTGGCCATCGATATACATCTCGCCGCCGGTGATCTCCTCCAGACCCGCAATCATGCGCAGCAGCGTGGACTTGCCGCAGCCAGAGGGGCCGACGAAGACGATGAACTCGCCCTGTTTGATGTCGAGGTCGATGCCGTGCAGGACTTTGACCTGCCCGTAGGATTTGCGGATATCCTTCAGAATAACGCCAGTCATGCGGTGTCCTCCCTCAATCTTCAGGCGTGGCGGGCGAAGTAAGCGCCCCATGCCGGTAATGTAACTTCATTGCCGCTCTGCTCTGCGGAAAAGCCGTGACCGTCCAGAGCCTGCCAGCCACCCTGCGGCAACGTCACCACAGACGGTTCTGCCGAGAGGTTAAAGAGGCACAGCACTGTCTCGTTACCGAGCGTGCGCGTATAGCTCGACACCGTGCCGACCACCGGCTGGAACTCTATTCTGCCCTTGGCGAAGGCCGGATGCAGTTTGCGGAACGTCAGGAAGCGGCGGTAGTGCTCCAGCACGGAGGTCTCGTCGCCCTGCTGGGCGCTGACGGCGCGCTGCTTGTGTTCGGGCGGAATAGGCAGCCAGCCCTTCTCGGCTGTCGAGAAGCCTGCCAGCGCATGCCCTGCGTCCCAGACCATCGGCGTGCGGCAACCGTCACGGCCCTTGAATTCCGGCCAGAACTGGATGCCGTAGGGGTCCTGCAAATCTTCGAAAGCGATATCGGCTTCCGTCAGGCCAAGCTCTTCGCCTTCATAGATGCAGACCGAGCCGCGCTGGGTCATCAGCAGAGCGGAGAGAACCTTGGCGAAAGCGTCCTTGTCCTCCACCACATCGCCCCAACGGCTGACATGCCTGATAACATCGTGGTTGGAGAAAGCCCAGCAGGCCCATCCCTCGGGTGCGGCGCGGGCGAAATCCGCCTGCACATCGGCCACGCGCTGCGGGGTCAGCGCATCGGGTGCCAGAAATTCGAAGGCGTAGCACATCTGCATCTTGTCATCGCCGGAGGTATATTCGCCGACGATTTCGAGACCGCGCTGGCTGTCGCCAACTTCACCGACGGCTGCGATATCCGGGAACTCGTCCAACACGGCGCGGAAGCGCTTCAGGAAGGCGATATTCTCAGGGCGGTTCTTGTCGTAGATGTGTTCCTGGAAATTGTAGGGGTTCACCGCAGGCGCAGTAGACGCATTGCGGCGCTCTGGTGCGAGCGCCGGGTTGTTGCGCAGTTCCTTGTCGTGGAAGTAGAAGTTGATGGTATCCAGACGGAAGCCATCGACGCCGCGCTCCAGCCAGAAGCGGGTGATGTTCAGCAGCTCTTCCTGCACCTCCTCATTGTGCAGGTTGAGGTCCGGCTGCGAGGTGAGGAAGTTGTGCATGTAATATTGCATGCGCGTCGGGTCCCACTGCCAGCCAGAACCGCCGAAGATGGAGAGCCAATTGTTGGGCGGCGTGCCATCCGGCTTGCCATCGCTCCACACATACCAATCACCCCTAGGGTTCTGGCGGCTGGAGCGGCTCTGCACGAACCATGGATGCTGATCGGACGTGTGCGACAGCACGAGGTCGATCATGACGCGGATGCCGAGGCGGTGTGCCTCTGCAATCAGTCCGTCGAAATCCGCCAGCGTGCCGAACATCGGATCGACATCGACGTAGTTGGAAACGTCGTAACCAAAATCCTTCATCGGCGAGGTGAAGAAGGGCGAAATCCAGATCGCGTCCGCGCCGAGCTTGGCGATATGTTCGAGGCGCGAGGTGATGCCTTTTAGATCGCCGATGCCGTCGCCGTTGGAATCCTGATAGGAGCGCGGGTAGATCTGGTAGATCACGGCACCGCGCCACCAATCCTTATCGCGCACGAGAGCAGAAGACGTCATTGCAGTATCCTGTGTGGTATGGGCATTCATGAGATATCAGCCTCCCTTGACCGAGCCCGTCAGCAGGCCGCGCACAAGGTAACGTTGGAGAGCGAAGAAGACGCAAAGCGGCACGATGATGGTGACGAAGGCCGATGCGGTGAGGATTTCCCAGTTGCCGCCGCGCGAACCGAGCAACGCGTTCAAGGCACCCGTCAGCACCAGCTCGTCCTTTTGAGTGCCGAGGAAGACCATGGCGACCAGAAGGTCGTTCCACGTCCACAGGAACTGGAAGATAGAGAAGGATGCAAGTGCCGGGAAAGACAGCGGCAGAATGATCTTGACGAAGATTTCGAAATCGCTGGCGCCATCCACGCGCGCGCTTTCGATGATCTCCTTCGGCAGACCGGCAATGTAATTGCGCAGCAGGTAGATGGCGAGCGGCAGACCGAAGGCGGTATGCGCCAGCCAGATGCCCGCATAGGTCTTGGATGGCACGCCGAAGACATTGCCGATCCAGTTATAGAGCTGCAACAGCGGGATGAGCGACATCTGCAAGGGAACGACGATGAGGCCAACGACCATGGCGATCATCAGCGAGCGACCGGTAAACTTCATCCAGGAAAGCGCGTAAGCCGCAAAGGCTGCGATCAGGATTGGGATCACCGTCGCGGGAATGGCAACCGTCAGCGAATTGACGAAGGATTGGCCGATGCCCTCCGACGTCAGCACCGTGCGATAGTTGTCCAGCGTGAAAATCGGTGGTGTCGCCACGGCAAGATAGACGCGCTTGGCACGGGACCCTTCGAAGCTCGCATTCTTGCTATATTGATAGGTGCCGTCTTCGTTGATGAGAAGGCTTTCGCCGTCACCCAGATCAGCCGCCTCACCTGCCGGAAAGGCTTCAGGGTCCTGCACGCGGACGCCGAAGGCGGAAATCTTGCCGCCTGCGCCGTTTTCAAACACGTTGCCGGAGATGACGAAGCGGTCACCTTCCTGTTTCTGTGTGGCAGGGTCGGCAAGGCGTGAGGCCTGCGTCTGGCTGGAACTGGAAAATGCAGTCCACCAGCCGGAAACGACGAGCTGGTCCTTATCTCGCAGCGAGCTGACGAGAATGCCGAGCGTCGGCAGAAGCCACAGCAGAACCACGAACAGCACGCTGATGTGGACGATGAGGCGTGGCAGGCCGATACGGCGAAGACGCGTTGCGATGTTCATCTCAGCGGCCCTCCATTTCGCTGTTTGCCTGACGGATGTTCCAGATCATGATCGGCGTCACCGCTGCCATGATGACCAGCGCGATGACAGCACTTCGTCCGCTGTCTCCGCCGCCACGGAACATCCAGTCGAACATGAGGTTGGCCAGAACCATGGTGTTCCACTGACCGTTGGTCATGGTGAGAACGATATCGAAGACCTTGAGGACGAGAATGGTGATGGTCGTCCAGACGACAGCGATAGTGCCCCATATCTGCGGCACGAGGATTTTCCAGAAAATCTGCCAGCCATTGGCGCCATCGATGACGGCGGCCTCGACCGTCTCTTCAGGAATACCGCGCAGAGCGGCTGACAGGATGACCATGGCAAAGCCGGTCTGAATCCAGATGAGGATGACCATCAAGAAGAAATTGTTCCAGAAGGGCATGGAAATCCACACCTCCGGGTTACCGCCGAAGAACTCGACGATGGCGTTCAACAGGCCGATCTGCACCTGCCCCTCGCCGCGATATTCATAGATGAACTTCCATATGACCGATGCGCCGACGAATGAAATCGCCATCGGCATGAAGACGATGGACTTGGCGATATTCCCCCACCAGATGCGGTCGGTCATGACGGCGATGACGAGGCCGAAGAAGGTGCAGGCGGCAGGCACGACGGCGAGCCACAGGATGTTGTTGAAAATCGACTGGCGGAAACCCGCATCGTAAAACGCCCAGCGGTAATTTGCGAGGCCGACGAAATTATCGCCGGTTCTATCATGGAAAGACAGGATGAAGGTCGCGACCACGGGGTAAACGAGGTAGACCGTTAGCAACAGCAAGGCCGGACCCACGAAGAGCCATGGCCGAACGGCTGCCCGCCGGTTCAGGTTGCGGGAAGCGTGAATGACGTCGCCGTCCTTCAACGGGAAGATGAGTTGCAGCGCCTTGTCCGAAAGCCAGTAATAGGCGGCGCAGGCGAAGACGCCGACGATCATCACGCCGAGCGCCGAAACGATCTGGGTAATCATGTTCCCTCCCCGTTATTCCTCTCATGCCTGAAGCAGCACTTTGGCCGCTATGCAGGCACCTACAAAGAACGACCCGGCAATGGCTTTGCACTGCCGGGCGGAGTGTCTGCTTATTTCAGGCCGTCCCAGGCCTTCTGGATATCGTCACCAACCTGCTGCGCAGATTTACCGCCGACGAAATCGACCATACCCGTCCAGAAGGCGCCAGCACCGATCTTGCCGGGCATAAGGTCCGAACCGTCAAAGCCGAAGCTGGTGGCGGAGGTGAGAATTTCACCCTGACGCTTGGTCTGCTCGCTGGCATAGGCAGCGAGATTGACGTTCTTGTAGGGTGTCAGGAAGCCTGACTGCGCCATCCACACTTCATGCGCAATCGGTGTCTTCAGGAACTCCACGAAAGCGCGTGCGGCCTTGGAGTCCTTGGTAATGGTGAAGAGCGTGCCGGCACCCAGAACCGGCTTGCCGAGTTCAGGCTTGGAGGCAAATGTCGGCATGTAGAAGAAATCGACATCCGTTCCGACCTTGGTTCCCTCTGGGAAGAAGGACGGAATGAACGAGGCCTGACGATGCAGGTAGCACTTCGGCGGAATGTCGAAGAGGCCCTTGGGGCTATCGCGGAAGTCGGTGGAAGCAACGGCGGCCGCGCCACCCGAGACATACTTGTCGTTCTTGGCGAACTTGCCGAACTCCTCGATGGCGGCAACGACGCGCGGATCGTTGAACTTCACCTCGTTGGTCGTCCACTTCAGATAGACATCCAGCGGCTGCGTGCGCAGCATGAAGTCTTCGACCCAGTCTGTGCCGGGCCAGCCGGTTGCGCCGCCGGAACCGAGACCGATGCACCATGGCGTGCCGCCGTCCTTTACAATCTGGTCACTAAGCTTGACCAAGTCTTCCACGCTTTTGGGAACCTCGTAGCCCGCTTCCTCAAAGTTTTCCGGCACATACCAGACTAGCGACTTCACGTCTGCCTTGAACGGGAAGGCGAAATAGGCCTTCTGGCCATCCTTGCCGGGGTACATGCCGAGATCGACCCAGGACTGGCCCGCGCCGTAGTTTTCCTTGACCCAGTTTGCCGTCTCATCACCCAGCGGCGTCAGCAGGCCCTTGGCGGCGAGGTCGGCCAGAAGGCCGGGCTGCGGGAGAATGGCGACATTGGGAGGAGAACCGGCCTGCGTATCGATAACGATCTGCTGCTCGTAGTTTTCCGAAGAGGAATAGCGGACGTTGACGCCGGTCGCATCGGCAAAATAGGCCAGAACCGACTGGAACAGGGCCTCGTCTTCGCCGCGCCATGGGCCGAAGATCGTCAGGGTTTCGCCCTTCAGGCTGGCATTGGCAGCCTTGTAGTCTTCGTAGCTTTTCCAGTTGAATTTCGCGTCTTCGCCGGGCTTGAACTTCAGGTCTGCCGCAAGGGCTGCACCGGAGAAAAGCGTCGCTATGGCCACGGTCGTCCAGAAAGTCTTCTTCATGTGATCTACCTCCCATCACATTGTCAGGCTATCGCCCGTAAAAATACTCAAAGCGCTTTGGCCGCCTATTCATCTCATTGAGAGGGAACAGGAGTCAAGACGTCCGCGCAACTATGACGTTTTAACCCAATATATCGCAGCGTAATACGAAGATTGCAGGCGAACAAATATCACTTTCCAATTGTGAACAACAATAAGACTCGCTATCTTTCAAAGCGGTTTGGGAACTCACTGGGCGCATAAAGGTTCCATACATATTCAGCAAATAAAGCGAGGGCTGCAGATCGTGAACCTGAAACAATTATCGCAGCTGCTCGGCATCTCGCAAACCACCATCAGCCGCGCACTGAACGGCTATCCCGAGGTCAACGCCGAAACACGCCGCAAGATCATCGAAGCTGCAAGGAAAACCGGCTATAGGCCCAATGCTGCCGCCCAACGGCTTGCGACGGGCAAGATGGGCTCCATCGGTCTCGTCATGCCGACCGGGCCGGAGCATCAGTCCGATGTGCATTTCGGCGAGTTTCTGAGCGGCCTGGGCGAGGCTTCCGCCCGCAACGGCTTTCACCTCGTCATCATGCCGACCGATCCTGCCAATGAACAGAATGCGCTGAGAGAGCTTGCAGCCAGCGGCGGCGTAGACGGCATCTATCTCGCCTATATGAAAAAGAGCGATCCCCGCATCGAAATGATGAAGAGCCTGTCTATCCCCTTCATGGTGCACGGGCGCTCATGGGGTGTGGAAACGGATTACCCTTTTCTCGATGTGGACAATGAGACCGCATTTCGTGATGCGACATCGCTTCTGTTGCAGCTTGGTCATCGCAACATCGCGCTTTTGAATGGTCCTGAAGGTTACGATTTCACCTTTCGCCGCCATCGCGGAGTGGAGGCAGCCCTTGCCGAGCGTGGATACGTGCTCAGTCCTGAGAATGTCAGCCATGGCATCATGAATGACGAGGCTGGGTTTCTCACAATGGAGAAACTGCTGTCGCGCCCTGATCGCCCGACAGCTGTCATTTGCGCATCGACGGCGCTTGCATTGGGTGCCGTCCGGTCGCTCAATCATAGAGGCCTGAAGCCGGGGCGGGACATATCGCTCATTGCCCATGACGACGTGCTGCCGCTGCTGAAGCCCGTCAACTTTTCCGTACCGCTGACGACGACAAGGTCGTCGTTGCGGGCGGCGGGATCGCGCATTGCCGAGCGGCTGATCAACCAGATCAAGAGCGGGCAACCGGACTGTCTTCAGGAATTATGGAAAGCCGAGCTTGTGGTGCGTGGCTCGACGGGCCCAGCGCAAGGCTGAGCGCGTCGTTGCGAAACACCGATCAGAATTTCGGAGCGGACTTGCCGGAAGCGTGATGCGCGGCAATGACGGTGTTTGCCATCAGCATGGCAATCGTCATCGGGCCGACACCGCCGGGAACAGGCGTGATGGCCGCGGCAACGGCGCTGGCCTCATCAAAGGCGACATCGCCGACCAGACGGGACTTGCCCTCGCCCTTTTCCGGTGCGGGCACGCGGTTGATGCCGACATCGATGACGGTTGCGCCGGGCTTCACCCAATCGCCCTTGACCATCTGCGGACGACCGACGGCAGCAACGAGGATATCGGCATTGCGGCAAACCGCAGCGAGATCCTTGGTGCGCGAATGCGCCATGGTGACTGTCGCATTCGCATTCAGCAGCAGTTGTCCCATCGGCTTGCCGAACAGGTTGGAGCGACCGATGACGACGGCATTGAGGCCGGAGAGGTCTTCACCGTGAATGCTGCGAACCAGCAACATGGAGCCAGCGGGCGTGCAGGAAATCATGCCGGTTTCGAGATCGCCCGCCGCCAGCTTTCCGGCATTGACGAAACTCAGACCGTCCACATCCTTTTCCGGCAGAATGGACTGGATGACAGGAACGGAGTCCAGATGCTTCGGCAATGGTAGTTGCACCAGAATGCCATGGATGGAGGCGTCGGCGTTCAATGTCGCGACCAAAGCTTCCAGATCGGCCTGCGTGGTTTCTTCGGGCAGCGTGTGCTGAACCGACTTGAAACCGCATTCCTTGGCCATTTTGCTCTTGGAATTGACATAGGCATGACTGGCCGGGTCATCGCCCACGATCACCACTGCAAGTCCGGTTTTGACACCCGTCTGCTGTTCCAGACCTGCCGCCGCTTCGCGCACGGTCTCGATGACAGATGCCGCCTTTGCCTTGCCGTCAATGACCACTACCATATGCCTGCCTCCTAGGAACGAGATAGCTATCTAGCTAGCGCCCTAATGCTGTGCGGCACGGTGGATTGCAAGAAAAATCGGCGGGTCAGGCGCGTTTGCGTTCGCGTTCTTCCTGGATATTCTGCTCGAACAGACGCGCCCTCAACATGGCCAGTTCCTGGCGCAGGGCCCGCAACTCCTCGGTTTCTGCCTGGGCATGCTCCGCCTGACCGGCCAGCGCCGCCGCCAGGAGTGGCGGGAGCTTGAAGGTCGGCTTTCTTGTTGTCGCCGCCTGCTCCAGAGAAACGGCATTGCGCATCAGAACCTGACGGACACGCTCATCGAGCGGAACGTCGTTGGCGGGTTCATCGTAGGGCGTTTCGATTTCCTGCACATATTCTTCGGCAATCAAAGACGCGATTTCCGCAGCCTCGGCTTCGGCCAGTGCCGCGTCGGCAACCGGTTGCGGTTTGACATCGACATTCACCAGATCATCGAAGATGGCAGGCGCTATTTCGATGGTGTCGGCAAGCTCCGTCTCTGCCGTCGCCGCCTCAACGACGACCTCGGTTTCGGTAGCCTCGGACAGTTCGACCTGCTCCACGTCATCTTCCTTCCGCTTGAAGCTCAAGACGAAGAGAGACAGCAACAGCCCGGCAGCGCCACCGGCAAGGGCCATGGCATTGGCTGTGAAGCTGTCATAATTGGCGACCCCGATCTCCGCTGGCGTCGCAAGAGCGGCGCTGACACGCGGGGCGCTGGAGAAGGTGCCAGCCGCATCGCTGGAAATGATGTAGTCGCTACGCGCCTTTTCAAGCGCCGTTTCCAGCCTGGCCAGATCGGCAGGCGCATCGCCCAGAGCCTGCAAGTCTTCGTCCAGTTTGGCACGCGTGCCTGCGTGGGTTTCCAGCGCGGCCGTGATAGTTGCCTGCTCCTGCTTCAAGGCTTCCAGCACGCGGCGCAGCGCAGGCATGGCGGTTGCGCGGGCGGCGTCAACCGTCGTCTGAGCGGCAATGGTGCGGGGGTGCTTCGGCCCGTGATCGACGCTGACTTCCGCCAGCGCCAGTTTCGCGGCGGTGTAAGTCTGGCGGATGGTTTCAAGCGGCGCGAAGGTATCTATCGCTGGCAGATTTCTATTGAGAACATCCTCCACCTTCATGGATGAAGCGGAGGAAATGGCGTCAGCCAGTTCTTTATTCTTCACAGTCAGTGCAGCCGTGGTCGCATCGTCTTCGCGAATTCTCTGCTGCAAACCCTGGATACGGGAAACGGCGTCATTGCCGTGACGCATCTGGAAACCGGTCAATGCCGCCTCGGCACTGTCGAGCGCCACGCGTGCTGCCTCGACGGCCTGAAGCTCGGGATTACGCTGCTCCGAGCCAATGTCCCTGACTATGCGGTTAGCGAAATATTCGGCAATTCGCTGCGACGCTTCCGGCGTTGCCGCCGTAACATCGATGCCGATTTCCGGGCTCGATGGTGCGGATGATATGGATACGGCATTCTTCAACGCATCTTCGGTAGCACCGACCACGGCTTCGGCATCTTTACCGCCGCCAGCCAGCAAATCCAGGAGAACTGAAAAATGGCCCTGATCCGCAGCGCCGATCAAATCCTTGGGCTGAAGGTCGAGATCGGAGACGATGAGGCTAAGCGCGACGGGAGACAGGAGGCTCTCGCGCAGCTGCAAGGTCGTGCGCTGTATGCCAGCTGTGCCGGTGCGCGGGTTCGATACCTTGACGCTGGCGTAGGATGCAAAGCCCTTTAGGCCCGGCTCCAGCAGCACGCCCGGCAGGAAGATGCCGGATGCGGTCAATGAAAGAACGATACCGGCAGAGAGCAGATATCGCCGCCAGGAGGCTGCGCCAAGCCTTTCGCGAAGCGCACCCTGATTCGGCATAACACGTCTGTCGCTCTTAAAAACCATCGCAAACCCATAGGGTTACAGGGAATCTCGACCGTCGAGAATATGAACAAACCCTAAAGCGATAAGGCAAACAAAAGGTTAACAACGGTTAAAACTGTCATTTGCCGGTACGACGCCACGCTGGCGACCGAAAGCCCCCGCCCGCAAGTCCCGCGCAAGATTGTGAACCTAAACAAGCTTCAAGTTAAACACGGAGAATTGTCATGCAGCCGATTCAGCTTTTTTCGCTGGCATCCCGGCAGGCCGAATGGCTTTCTGTGCGTCAAGAAGTCGTCGCCAGCAACATCGCGAATGCCAACACACCAAAGTTCACCGCAAAGGACGTCGTTCCTTTCGAGTCCGAACTGCAATCTGTCGGCATGCAGATGGCCCGTACCAATGCGGCCCATATGGAGTTGGCAATGACGGGTGCCGGCAAGATCGGGCTGGAAACCGCTCCGCTTGCAAACGAAATCGGCATGCAGGAATCCGGCAATACCGTTTCTCTTTCAACCGAAATGGCCAAAACGGGCGAGATCAAGCGTCAGTACGAACTGAACACGCAACTCGTCCGCTCCTTCCACAACATGATGTTGACCGCGGTGGGCAAGTAACATGGACTCTCTATCGTCTTCATTGAAGATTGCAGGCAGCGGGATGGAAGCTCAGGCAACACGCCTGCGCATCGTCTCGGAAAACATAGCCAACTCCAGAACCACGGGCGATACGCCCGGTGCCGATCCCTATCGGCGCAAGACCATTACTTTCGCAACGGAGCTTGATCGCGCCAGCCAGACGAACCTCGTCGAGGTGAAGAAGCTGGGTGTCGACCGTTCCGATTTCACGCAGGAATACGATCCCGACAGCCCGGCCGCCGACGAAAAAGGCATGGTCAAGCTGCCCAACGTGAACATGCTGATTGAAATGGCCGACCTTCGCGAAGCCAACCGCAGCTATGAAGCCAATTTGCAGGTCATCAAGCAGACGCGCGACCTGATCACCTCAACCATCGACTTATTGAAGGGTCAGTGATGATCGACGCCATTAGCAGCCTGAAATCGCTGACCAGCAAATCTGCCACAGACGGTGTGAGCGAGATCACATCGGGCATTTCCTCGCTGGCAGGAAATGCCATTTCCACCGCAGCAAACGTAGCGACCTCAGTCACCGGCCCAAGCTTTGCCAGTGTTCTGGGCGGCGTAGCATCGGATGCGGTGCAATCGCTGAAGCAGGGTGAAGCTATGTCCTTTGCCGGTATTCAGGGCAAGGCCAACACGCGTGAAGTGGTCGATGCCGTCATGCAGGCCGACCAGACACTCAAGACCGCCGTGGCTCTGCGCGACAAGATCGTCTCGGCCTATCTCGATATCGTGAAAATGCAGATCTGACGCTTAAGGACATAAAAAATGAGAGCACTAGCCATTGCAGCAACGGGCATGGATGCCCAGCAGACGAACCTTGAGGTCATCGCGAACAACATCGCGAACATCAACACGACGGCGTTCAAGCGCGGCCGCGCCGAGTTTACCGACCTTCTGTACCAGACAGAGCGTGCACAGGGCGTGATGAACCGCGCCAACCAGTCCGTGGTTCCGGAAGGCGCCAATATCGGTCTCGGCGTGCAGACCTCTGCCGTGCGCAAGCTGCACATTCAGGGCGAAATCAGCCAGACGGGCAACACGCTCGATGTCGCCATCGTCGGCAAGGGCTGGCTGCAGGTGCAGGGTCCGGACAACAACACGCTCTATACGCGTGCGGGTGCCTTGAACCTTGATTCCACTGGCCGTCTGGTCACCGTGGACGGCCTGCCGGTTCTGCCAGCCATTACGGTTCCTACCGACGCCACGGAAACCACGATCAGCCAGGATGGTATCGTTTCGGTTCGTATCGGCACTGCCAACACTCTGACCGAACTCGGTCAGTTGCAGATGAGCAACTTTGCCAACGAAGCCGGTTTGAAGCCATTGGGCGACAACCTGTTCCAGCAGACGGAAGCGTCCGGCAACGCGGTCGATGCCACGCCTCAGTCCGTTGGCTTCGGCTATATCAAGCAGGGTTACCTCGAAAGCTCGAACGTCGATTCCGTCAAGGAAATCACCGACCTGATTTCGGCGCAGCGTGCTTATGAAATGAACTCGAAGGTCATCACCACAGCCGACGAAATGGCGACGATCGTCAGTCAGAATCTGAAGTAAACGAAGGTAGGGTAACATGAAGTTTCGCCCGAAAAACGTGCCTGGCAGTCTCTGCAAAATGGCGCTTGCGGTCATGGTCAGCCTGGTGGTGTTCGCACCCCAGGCCGCTCTTTCGCAGCAAAAACACGCCGTTGTTCCAACTGGCACTATTTTCGCCGGCGACATCATCACCCGCGACCGCGTGACGGAAGTTCTCGTCACCAACCCCAACCTTGCCCCCGGCTATGTCGATAATCTGCAAATCGTGCTGGGCAAGGTTTCCAAGCGCACGCTGGTTGCAGGCCGCACCATTACGCCGAGCGATCTGCGCGATCCCTTTGCGGTTCAGCGCGGTACGACCATCAGGATCACCTACAGCACGGGTGGCATGAACCTTTCAGCCTCCGGCACGGCCATTGAAGATGGCATGGCGGGCGAAGTGGTGCGTGTTCGCAACCGCGACACCGGCGTGACAATCAGTGGAACCGCCAAGGAAGACGGAACCGTGGAGGTTTTTGAGAAATGAGTTTTCGTCAGGGCCTGATTGCTGCCACCATGATTGTCGCCACGCTTTTCGTGACGACACCGACAGCCTATTCCCAAGCCAATGCGCGCGTCAAAGACATTGCCTCCTTGCAGGCCGGGCGTGAAAACCAGTTGATCGGATACGGTCTCGTCGTCGGCCTTCAAGGGTCCGGCGACGGCATGCGTTCGTCGCCCTTCACCGAACAGTCGATGAAGGCCATGTTGCAGAACCTCGGCATTTCGATGCAGGGCAACCAGAGCGGCTCGAAGAATGTCGCCGCCGTCATGGTCACCGCCAATCTTCCGCCATTCGCCAGCCCCGGCAGCCGTCTCGACGTCAATGTCAGCTCTTTGGGCGATGCCTCGTCGCTGCGCGGCGGCACGCTGATCATGACCTCCATGTCCGGCGCTGACGGGCAGATTTACGCCGTGGCACAGGGCTCTGTCATCGTTTCCGGTTTCAATGCCGAAGGTCAGGCCGCACAGTTGACGCAGGGCGTAACCACCGCCGGACGCGTTCCAAGCGGCGCGATCATCGAGCGCGAATTGCCATCGCAGTTCAAGGACTCCGTCAATCTGGTCCTGCAACTACGCAACCCCGACTTCTCGACATCCACACGCATTGCCGATGCCATAAACAACTACGCGCGCACCTCGTTTGGTGAGCCGATTGCGGAAGCACGCGACAGTCAGGTCGTGTTCATCCAGAAGCCGAGAACCGCGGACCTCACCCGTCTGATGGCCAGTATCGAAAATCTTGCCGTCGAAACCGACACGCCTGCCAAGGTCGTCATCAACGAACGCACCGGTACCATCGTCATCGGCGCTGATGTGCGCATTTCACAGGTTGCCGTTAGCTATGGCACGCTGACCGTTCAGGTCACTGAGACACCGCAAGTGATCCAGCCTGCACCGTTCAGCCGTGGCCAGACCGCCGTCCAGCCGCAGACGGACATTTCCGTTATCGACAAGGGCGGGCCCGTCGCCATACTCGAAGGACCGAACCTGCGCTCACTGGTCGCCGGGTTGAACAATATCGGCGTAAAGCCCGATGGCATCATCTCCATTCTTCAGGGCATTAAGTCAGCCGGCGCGCTGCAAGCAGAACTGGTGTTGCAATGATGGCTAAGCTTACCGACCTCTTCACGCCCCGCCGCACGCTGCTTGCCGTGTTCGTCATGGTTGCCGCCCTGCCTTCCGCAAGGGCGCAGGAGCAGTTGCGCGTGACATCCGGCGACACGAGTGGCCAGGAAATCCAGCAATATTGCACCAACATCATCGATCAGGCGCGTGACCAGCGCTACCTCATGCAGAAGCAGGAACTCGAAAATCTGCAACAGGATGTCGATAACCGCATCGCCGTCATGGAAGCACGAAAAGCCGAATATGAGGACTGGCTGAAGCGCCGTAATGATTTCATGCAGCAGGCCGAAGGCAACCTCGTCAACGTCTACAAGACGATGAAGGCAGATGCTGCCGCCCCACAGTTGGAGCAGGTCGATGCAGGTCTTGCGGCCGCCATCATCATGAAGCTGCCTCCCCGCCAGTCGGGCCTGATCCTTGCCGAAATGGACGCCAAGAAGGCTGCCATGGTCGCATCGATCATGTCCAGTGCTGCCGATAAAACCACATCAAGAGATCCGTCATGAACAAAGCGCTCATCCTTG
The DNA here is from genome assembly GCF_040427045.1 of Agrobacterium vacciniicorymbosi. Taxonomy (NCBI): domain Bacteria; kingdom Pseudomonadati; phylum Pseudomonadota; class Alphaproteobacteria; order Hyphomicrobiales; family Rhizobiaceae; genus Agrobacterium; species Agrobacterium vacciniicorymbosi. Next base: position 259,912 of record NZ_JBETMF010000004.1, on the reverse strand, counting down.
TCCTGTCTGCCGCAAGTGTTCTGACTGGTTGCTCCAGCATCACACAAAACCAGACGCTGAAAGAAATCGGTAACGCCCCGGCAATGAGCCCGATCGGCAGTGGATTGCAGTTCAGCCAGGCGCCACAGCTGGCGTCCTACCCCAAGCAGCCATTGCGCTCGGCCAGCGGTTACTCGCTGTGGAGCGACAGCAAGGCCGCCCTCTTCAAGGACGCCCGTGCGCTCAACATCGGTGACATCCTGACGGTCAACATCCAGATCAATGACAAGGCAACCTTCGACAACGAGACGGACCGGACCAGAAAAAACAATCGTGACACCGGCTGGAAGGCGAATGCCGAAATTCTTGGCTGGAAGCCGCAGGCGGATTCGAGCATGAGCTTCGACAATACCAGCGAATCCAACGGCAAAGGCTCGATCAGCCGTGCCGAAAAATTGACGCTGCTGGTCGCCGCCGTCGTGACCGGCATTCTGGAAAATGGCAATCTGCTGATCAGCGGCTCGCAGGAAGTACGCGTCAACCACGAGGTGCGTATTCTCAACGTGGCCGGTATCGTGCGTCCGCAGGACGTCAATTCCGAGAACACGATTTCTTATGAAAAGATTGCTGAAGCCCGTATTTCCTACGGCGGTCGCGGTCGCATCACCGAAATCCAGCAGCCGCCGGTGGGCCAGCAGGTCGTCGACCTGTTCTCACCGATCTGACGGCGCACATAGCGTAGCATAAACAGGCATTCGGCCCGCCGCATTCCGCACGGGCTGCTCTCCGGGACAGACGTTAGAAACGAATATGAGCCTTACGACCACCGAACCCGCTGCACCCAAAAAGCCGTCGATTGTCGTGACTGCGGGCGTTATCGCCGTGCTTTCGCTACTGGGGCTCGGCGGTGGATTTTTCGTCGGCAAGACCTTGCTTGTGCCGTCCGCACCCGCAGCCGCCACACCGCCAAGCCCGGCGGAACACGCGCCCGCAACGGCAGCGGCCGAAGGCGGACATGGTGCCGCACCGGCAGCAGGTGAGCATGGCGCCGCGGGGACAGGCCCCAGCCTGATCACGCTTGATCCCATCGTTACCAACCTTGGTTACCCCACCGACAACTGGATAAGGCTTGAACTGGCCCTGCAATTTTCCGGTCCCGGCGACACGGCACTCGCTCAGGACTTGCATCAGGAAATGCTTGCCTATCTCAGAACCGTCTCTCTCCAGCAGCTTCAGGGCCCACGCGGCTTTCAATATCTTAGGGATGACCTAAGAGAAATCGTTGACCTCAGATCAAAAGGGCGCGTATCCAAGGTTCTCTTCAGAACCTTTGTGATCGAATGATTCGAAAAATCGCCCTTCTGCTTGTTCTAGCCCTCACCCCAGGGCTTGCATTTGCCCAACAGTCGCCAGCAGATTTGCTCAATCTGCCGCTGGACGGTTCTGCGGCTGCGTGGATCATTCGCACCTTCGGGCTGCTGACGGTTCTGTCCATCGCGCCCGGCATTCTGATCATGGTAACGAGCTTTCCTCGTTTCATCATTGCCTTTTCCATTCTGCGCTCCGGCATGGGTCTGGGCACCACGCCGTCCACCATGATCCTCACCAGCATGGCGATGTTCATGACCTTCTACGTCATGGCACCGACCTTCGAGCGGTCCTGGCAGGACGGCATTCAGCCGATGCTGCAGAACCAGATCACCGAGGCCCAGGCCGTGGAACGCGCCGCAGAACCGTTCCGCGCCTTCATGACGAACAACACTCGGCCCAAGGATCTCGCGCTTTTCGTGGATCTGGCGAATGAACGGGGCCAGGAAACGATGAACGGCAATGTGCCGCAATATCGCGTCCTCATCCCAGCCTTCATGCTGTCCGAAATCCGTCGCGGTTTTGAAATCGGCTTCCTCATCATCCTGCCGTTTCTGGTCATCGACATGGTTGTCGCGACCATCACCATGGCGATGGGTATGATGATGCTGCCGCCCACCTCGATTTCACTGCCGTTCAAGATTCTGTTCTTCGTGCTGATCGATGGCTGGAATTTGCTGGTCGGCTCGCTCGTCAGATCGTTCTCCTGATCCACTCGCCTTAACCGATGCTCCTGGCTTATGCGGTGGAACGATAACCCAATAGCGCGACTGCCCTACTGGCCGCTCATATTGCCATCAAGAAGCTAGCGCCGAGCAGCGCGATGCACCCCCTGCGGGTCGTATGGAGGAGGCCACCCCTAAGCCCTACCCGAGAGCGTAAGTGACTTCACGCTATCGGGCTGCCCTCCTCCCAGACGCAGACGCAAAAGAAAACCGCCTGAACTGGCATAAATGCAGTTCAGGCGGTTTTGGTATTCTCAAGATGTCTTCGCTTCAGTGGCCGGAGCTTGCAGCGGCCGCCGGTTTTGGCGGCGGTGGATCGGTATTGACGACGATCTTCTGAGGCTTGCGATTGGGGTCTTTCGCTTCGATGTCTTCCTTGGAAATGAAATCCATCTGCTCGACCAGAACCTCTTTCACCAGCGGCTTCTCAAGGCGGGTGTTCAGGCCGTCCTTGATCTTCGCCTTGAAGGCCGCGACGTCGAATTTATCCGCGTCCTTGACGTTGACCAGCTTGTCGCCGACGAGAAGCGTATAAAGCTCGTCCGTCAGGAAGGCCGGAACCGGGACATGCACTTCTTTCAGTGCGTCCTCATCCACTTGCAGGCTGGCGCGCACGAGGAAATATCCGGTGACCTTGCCATCTGCCACCACAGGCAGGGTCACGGTTTCACTTTGAACGAAATGCGGAGGCGGAGGCGCATCCGCCGCTTGATTTGCACCGTGATTTCCCAACGTCACGGCGGCATAGACGCCGCCGAGCGTGACGACGAGAATCCAGATGCCTGTCGCCAGCAGCTTGATCATTGCGCCCCGCTTGCGAACTGTTCCAGCGAATAGGTGCCGTCATCTTCGGCACGCTTTGCAGCATTCTTCAGAAGATCGACCACAGCCTTGACGGCATGCAGGTTGGCTTCGACACGACGCGTGTTGATGGCGAGCTTAGCCTTGATATCGAGAATCTGACGCTTGTGATTTGTAGCGATCTGCGCGCCATCCACGTCGCGAAGCAACATGCTGAGCTCATACAGGCAGCGGCTCTTATGGGCGTTCGAAAGCTTGAAATCGAAATCGGGGTCTTTGCCGATCCGCTGGTTTTCGTTGTCGATAACCGTTTCGAGACGACCGAGAATGGCCTGTGTTCTGTAGTCGTTGTTTACAATTTCCATTGTCTCTCAGCGCTCCGCTTAACTTTCAGTTTTCTTCGTATCGGCTACAGAAAAGGTGCGCCGCTGGAAGTCCGTCACCATGCTCAGGGCAAGGTTCTTGTCGTCTTCATTCATTTTTGTGGGGGCTTCGGCATTGCGTGCCTTTTGCAGCGCCTGCGAATAGACCTGCTCGGCAATGCCGATGCCACCGCGCTTGGAAACGGCATCCGCCATCTGCTCGGCCATCATGCTTTTCCAGAAGTCGCCGGCAGAACCCTTGCCGTAAATCTCTTCGCTTTCCTTCGGCATCATGTTCTGGAGCATGGTCGACAGAACGCTGGCTTCGAACTTGCGATAGGTTTCGGGAATTTTTTCATCGCCTTTCGGCGGCTGGATACGCCCAAGCCCGGCCTTGCTGGCCGTCGTATCGATGCTGTTGATCGCCGATTCGAAGCCCGCATTGCTGGCTGTCAGCACCGATGCCTGGTGGGATGCGCTGATCGAGCGCAGTTTTTCTCGTGCTGCCGTAACCTGTGTCGGGTCAGCTGCATTCACAACATCAAGCACAAGATCGCTTGGAGGAGAAATGGCCACGTCGTCATCCTTTCCGGTTTTATCGGATGACGATATCTGCCTAACCTTGCTGGAGGCTGGTGTCTTTCAGGGCCATGTGCAGATCGATCAGCTCGTAGATGCTGTTGTCTTCACGTTCACGCTGTTCGTCTTGGCGGGCGGCATCGCGCTTTTCTTCAAGACGTTCGCCCTTCTTCGTCTCTTTGAGAACCTGCTGCTCCTGCGCCTTCTCGATGGCTTCCAGACGCACATCACGGCTCTTCAGCCTGTCATGCCTGACGGCATAATGCTTGAGCATCTGCTGATGTAGCGGATCGAGCGAATTGAGATAGCCGCTAAGTGTCTCGATCTTTTCCGAGAGCTCATTGCGCTCACGCGTCGTGATCGCCAGCTCATTCTCGGCCATCTGCTGGATGTGTCCCTGGACCTTCACCAGCCTGCTGAGCTTCTTGGATTTGTTCGGGTCCATCGTCTACCTCACATATTCGCAAAAACGCGGAAGAACCCGTTTGCAAACTGGTTTACCAGCGCCGCTATGCCGAAATAAAGCAGCAGCAGACCTCCGCCCAGCGCGTAGGGTGTCGAGATGAAGTAGACCGGGATCTGCGGCGCGAGCTTGTTGATAAGGCCGACCGCGACGTTGAACAAAAATCCGAAAAGGATGAAGGGACTGGCCACGCGAAGCCCGATGTTCATCGACGCGACAAGAGTGTCGGTCAGCGATATCAGCATGCGCTGCACGCTCATCGCTCCACCCAGCGGAATGGATGCGTAGGAATCCACGATGGCGCGAAAGATCACATGGTGGAAATCGAGAATGAACAACAGCAGCAGGACGCCATAGGACAGCATGCTGGACAGCTGGTTTTCCGATGTGTCTTCCAGCACGTCCTGAACTGGCGGACCACTGAAGGAGATGGCCATACCGATGGCGGTTGCCGCAAATTGCATGCCCAGCACGTAAAGGTGAGCAATCATTCCGAATGTGGCGCCGATCAGCGATTCGAAAAAGATGTATTTCAGAAAGGTGATCGTATCCGTTTGCGCCAGAGGATAGATCGTGTCCCACAATAACGGCAAAATGGCCATCGAAAGGGCCAAGGCAGTCAGCAACCGAATCTGCATGGGAAGGCGTGCCGAGGAGAAGCCTGGCATTACCATCAAACAGGCGCCAATCCGGCAAAATGCCAGAAAGAGCGCCATTATCGTTCCCTGCGGGTCTGGGATCATGAGATCGAGCCGAGTATCTTTATTTCTGTGCCCTTGGCCAATTCGACGTGAGAAAGCACCGGCAACGTGCTGAAGAGTCGTTCCGTAATCATCCGCACATATGAGCGGGTTTCGGGCAAAGTCACAAGCACGAAAGGTAGTCCGACATCCATGTATTCACGGATTACTTTGCTCGCCTCGTTGCTGAACTCTTCCACCTGACGCGGATCGATATCGAATTCGATCACTTCGCCCTTAGGATCGCGCTTGATGGCCTGCTGGAAGACGACGTCCCATTTCGTACCCAGTCTCAAGACGCGCAACACACCGTTGTCGGAAAGGTCGCCGCAAATCTGCTGTGCCATGCGGATGCGGACGTGTTCGACGATCTGTTCCGTTCTGCGAAGATGCGGGGCAAGTTCCGCCACGGCTTCGAGAATGAGATGCAGGTTACGGATGGACACACGCTCTGCCAACAACAGCTTCAAGATGGCCTGCAGGCCGGAATAGGACATGTGCGACGAGCAGATCTCATCCGCCAGCTTTTTGTATTCCGGGTCCAGACGCTCGATGAGAACCTTGACGTCCTTATAGGACAGCAGCATCGGCAGATTGTTGCGGATGACTTCGCTGACATGGGTCAGCAGCGCCGAGATGTTATCGATCGGGTGGAAGCCTTCGCGTCTGAGGTCGTCCACGAAGTTTTCCAGAACCGACACGGCTGGCATGCCGAAAGCTGGTTCGCGAACATCGTCGCCCGGAACCGACGGTCTGCGGCCCTTGCCGGTGATGACGAGAACTTCGCCGACGCGGAGCGTGCTGGCCGCAACCGTCGTGCCGTGAATTCGGATCTGGTAGGATTTGTCGGGAATGGCGATGTCGTCCGTGACCTTGATCTCGGGTACGACGAAGCCGTATTGCGACGCGAACTTCTTGCGCATTTTGCCAACACGGAAGCCGAGTTCCTGATGCGCGCCCAAGAGCCTTGGAGAAACCTGCTTGCCAAGGGCAAGTTCGATTTCCGTCGTGCGCAGCGAGTTCTTGACGGTATCCTTTTCGGCATCGTTGGCTTTGGTGGTCTGCTGTTCTTCGGCAACACGCTCCGCAGCCTGATCCCGTGCGAGCTGGCGTGGAATGAACCATGCGCCAGAAGCGAGCATTCCACCCAAAAACACAAACGGGAGAAAGGGTAAGCCTGGAATGAGCGCAAGAACGAACATGAGTCCCGCCGCAACACCCAGCGCTTTGGGATATCCGCTGAGCTGGTTAATGACCGCCTTATCGGTGGAACCCTGCGCGCCACCACGGGTAATGATCAGACCTGCGGCCAGCGAGACGATCAGCGCTGGCACCTGAGAAACGATACCGTCACCGACGGACAGTTTCACGAAAACGTCCGCGGCTTCGCCAATCGGCATACCGTGACGGAAAACGCCGATGATGATACCGCCGCAAATGTTGATGGCGGTGATCAATAGGCCGGCAACGGCATCACCGCGCACGAACTTGGACGCACCGTCCATGGCACCGTAAAAGGCGCTTTCTTCTTCCAGCTCACGACGCCTCAACTGGGCTTCTTTTTCATTGATGATACCAGCCGAGAGGTCGGCATCAATCGACATCTGTTTGCCGGGAATAGCATCAAGGGTGAAGCGGGCGCCGACTTCCGCGATGCGCGTCGCGCCCTTGGTGATGACGATGAAGTTCACCACGATCAGGATGAGGAAGACGATCAAACCGATGACAAAATCGCCCGACATCACGAGGCTTGAGAAGCCTGCGATCACGCCACCCGCCGCATCGTGACCCTGGTTACCGTGCGAAAGGATGACGCGTGTCGTGGCAATGTTCAATGCCAGACGAATCATCGTTGAAATCAGGAGGATAGTCGGGAAGGATGAGAAATCCAGCGGGCGCTGAATCCAAAGCGATACCATCAGAATAAGGACGGAAAACGCAATCGAAAATGCCAGGCCCATGTCGATCAAGAAAACCGGGATGGGCAGGAAGAGAATGCAGAGAATGCACACGATGCCCACTGCAAACCCGATATCGCGACCACGCGCCGCGACTTTGGGAAGGGGCAAGATGCTCGGAGGCGTAGCCATTCTAACTCCATCTCTTCATGAGAAACTGTAGAAGCGTCCCGACTTTCCCATCATGAAAAAGCCTTGCCGACCACCAAGACGGAGATCGACGCCCGAGCTTTATTGGATCAAGCTTGCGCGAGAGTGGAAGAATTGACGACCTTCGTTATTGCGGCGGCCAGCTGTTGCCCCGTAATATTTAGGCTTTGGTTCAGACTATTTTTGTAATATGTTAGCGAGGTTATTCGCGCGATGATGGCGTGCATGCTGGCCATGACCAAGGTCAAACTCTGCAAGGCTACCTTATGGCGACGATTTCCACCTATACGAGCTTCCTTGGCGTCAACCGCGACATCAACTCTTCCCTGTCAAAGGTGGCGAGTCAGTCCTCGGTTGCGCGAGATACGGAGTATTACAAGGAAAAGATCGGACAGGTCACGACCGTCGATGAGTTTCTCGGCGACTACCGCCTCTATTCCTATGCGATGAAGGCTTACGGCCTTGAGGGCATGACCTATGGTAAAGCCTTCATGCGCAAGGTGCTGGAAAGCGACCTGACGGATAGCTCGAGTTTCGCCAATTCGCTGACCGACAAGCGCTACCTGCAATTCGCCGAAGCCTTCAACTTTGCCGGAGACGCTAAAACTGCACAGAATTCTGTGCAGGCGAGCACGCTTACCGATGCCTACAAGGCGTCCTTTACCGCCGAAGAAAAATCACTGAAGGACGAATCCACCTATTTCGCAGCGCAGATCGGCAAAGTCACCAGTGTTGACAGTCTCATCAACAATGACCGCCTTCGCACCTATATGCTCGATGCGGTCGGCCTCGATTCCACCTATACGTCCAAGAGCTACCTCAAGCAGGTTCTGACGAGCGATCTCGATGACCCGGACAGTGTTGCCAACAAGGCGAAAAACCCTGCCTGGAAGCAGCTGACGGAAGCGTTCAATTTCAAGGCCGATGGCACCATCGACGGCTCGGTGCAGAGCGCCGATCAGACCGAAGATCTGAAGCTCGACTATATCTTCAACAAATCCACCTTTCCGTCCGACCTGTTGGCCGATGCCAATGATCGCTATTTCGAAAAGAACGTTGCCAAGGCCACGACCGCCACGGAAGTCGTGGCCGACAAGAGAATGCTGGATTACGTCAAAACCGCATTCGGCCTGAGCACGGGCATCATGGCCAGCAGCGTTGCCAGCCTCATGTCCAACGAGACATTTGCGACGACTTACGGCAACACAGCGCTTCTGGACTATTTCAATTTCGAGAATGATGGCACGCTGGCGGACGGCAACACGCCCCAGACAGCCACTCAGACAACAGATATGGCCAAGCTCTATGAGAAGGCCTTTCAGAAAAACCAGGCGACATCCGTCGATGAGGCCGTCACCAACTACCAGACACGGATCGCCGGGGTCGAAAGCCTGGATGATTTCCTCGTCTCCAATAAAAAAGACAAGGACAAGAAGAATGACAGCGTCACCGAAATCTGGGACGTTGCGCTAAGAGCTTTCGGTATCGATCCGGATGAGATCAGCCAGTCGGAACTGAAACGCATTCTTTCGAGCGATACGAACGACAAGAAAAGCTACGTCAATTCGCTTAAGGATGACCGTTTCGTAGAGCTCAACAAGGCCTTCAACTTTACCACTGACGGGAAGGTGGAGGCGCCGCTCCTGGCCCAGTCGGAAAGCGTGTCCGACAAATACGCATCTGAATATGAGAAGAATAAAGTCAGAGGCTTGAGCGGCAAGGAAAAGAAAGACGCCGTTGAGAAGGCTGACAAGGAAACGGCATATTATCAGGAGCAGATGAAGACCGTCACTTCGGTGAAGGATTTGCTGTCTGATAGTCGCGTCACCAATTACATTCTCGAAGCCAATGGCATCGATCCGAAAAGCGTCACCTCCAGCGACCTCAAGAAAATGTTCGAGTCCGACCTTACGGACCCCAAGAGCTATGTAAATACGCTTGAGGACAACAGGTTTACCGAGATCGTCGCGTCTTTCAACTTCGATGCCAAGGGTAGTCTGACCGCAGATGCCGTGCAGGGTGGCCAGCAGCGTGGTTCCATTCTGGAAACCACCAACCAGTATGTACGCCAGACCCTGGAAGAGCAGCAGGGCGATACCAGCGAAGGCGTCCGCCTTGCTTTGTATTTCGAACGTGTCGCCCCGACCATCTCGAGCGCCTACGGCATCTTGAGCGATGACGCCATATTCAAGTTCTTCAAGACCGCCTACAGCATGCCTGATTCCATCGCCAATATGGATGTGGAAAAACAGGCGGAGATGGTAACGAAATACATCGACGTCACACAGCTCCAGGACACCGATTACGTCAGCAAGCTCATCAAGCGTTTTACGGCACTGTACGATACGCAAAACAGCACAAGCTCCTCAAGCTTGTCGATCCTGAGCGGCGGTTCGACCTCCATCAGCGCCGACACGCTTCTGGCGGTCGCGCAATTGAAGGCTGGATAAGGCGTTCGGACAAACTGCCAATAGAAAAAGGCCCGAAATCGAAGCGATTTGCGGGCCTTTTGTTTGGAATTATTTCAGCGCTGTTCAGTAATCGCCATCACCGGGGCGTCTTGTGTCACCCTCTTCGGCATTGCTCTCATCCTCGGCAACGGGGATGGCGTAAGAGCCTTTCAGCCAACGCGAGAGATCCGCAGAGCGGCAACGATCCGAGCAGAAAGGATAGTCTTCGCGCGTGGATGGTCTTTTGCACTCTGGACAAGGCTGGGTCTTGCGCAAGGGAGTGACACTGGATTTGTTCGATGCATCTGTCATTGGGATCAACCTTCCTGCCAGGCGGACGCCACCTCAAACCCTTCGCCGGCCAGAAGTGACACCGTTTCATAAAGCGGCAAGCCGACGACATTCGTATAGGAACCGGTCAGCTTCTGTACGAAGCAACCGGCAATGCCCTGAATGCCATAAGCACCTGCTTTTCCGCGCCATTGTCCGGACGCGATGTAGCTGTCGATTTCGTGTTCCGAAAGACGCTTGAAGCGAACTTTGGTTTCAACGACCTTCTGGCGCACTTTTCCACCGGGTGTAACAAGGCAGATGCCCGTATAGACCCAGTGGCTGCGGCCCGAGAGCAGGTGCAATGCGGCGGACGCTTCTTCGATATATTCCGCCTTGCCGACGATACGGCGGCCAACGGCCACGACCGTATCGGAACCGAGAACATAGGCTCCCTTCCAGGCAAGCTCGCCCTTCACAGCCTTATGGGCCGCCTCTGCCTTCTGCAAAGACAGGCGGCGGCACAGCGTGCGCGGATGCTCCAGCCGGGTTGGCGTCTCGTCGATATCCATCGGCATAAGCCGTGCGGGCTCGATGCCAACCTGATTCAACAGTTCAAGACGGCGTGGCGACCCGGAAGCCAGAATCAGCTTTTGTTTTGCGTCTGTCATGCTCTGCCAGTCGTCCGATCTGCCGGGCGATTACTTGAAACGATAGGTGATGCGACCCTTGGTCAGGTCGTAAGGCGTCATTTCGACAAGCACCTTGTCGCCCGCCAGAACGCGGATACGGTTCTTACGCATGCGGCCGGCAGTGTGTGCGATGATTTCGTGTTCGTTTTCCAGCTTCACGCGGAAAGTCGCGTTCGGCAAAAGTTCGGTAACGACGCCCGGAAACTCAAGGACTTCTTCTTTTGTCATATAGGGTTTTTCTTCCTGTTGATAATGCCGGACTGAACAGTCCGGGAAAATTGCGCGGAAACTACACAATCGCCGCACATTTGTGAACCTAAATTGTCAATCGTTTTAAAGTGTCTCGGAAAACGGCCTTGCGCGTTGCGGCAGGCGTTCCGAAATCAGCTTCGTCAGGTGTTCACGCACCTCACGATAGGCTTCGAGAATATGCTCTCTCGTGCCCGTCGCCACCGTTGGATCCATCGTTGGCCAGTAGACGACATCGAGCGCATTGGACCGTGTCAGTTCAAGTGCCGCGTGATGCGCCTCGGGTGTGAGCGTGATGATGAGATCGAAGAAGTCGTCTTCTATCTCTTCCAGCGTTCTTGGCTTGTGCTTTCCAAGCGTCAGTCCAGCTTCATCCAGCACCGCATCCACGAAGGGATCACGCTCGCCTGCACGCACACCTGCCGACTGAATATAGATACCGGGAGCGACGAGTTGTTTGGCAATGACTTCCGCCATGGGTGAGCGGATGGAATTCATGCCACACATGAACAATATGGCGCGCGGTGCCTTTTCTTTCAAGTCGACAGCCGCCGGGTCCTGCATGTCTAACCCCGCCAATACAGCACACAGACAAGGGTAAACAGCCGCCGAGCCGTATCGAAATCCACCTTTATCTTGCCGGACAGCCGGTCCATCAGCGTTTGCGAACCATCATTGTGGATGCCGCGCCGGCCCATGTCGATGGCTTCGATCTGGCTTGGCGTGGAAGAGCGGATCGCCTCGTAATAGCTTTCGCAGATCAGGAAGTAGTCCTTGATGATGCGGCGAAACGGCGTCAGCGACAGGATGTGGGTTGCTACAGCCTCGTCGCCCTCGGTCTTGATCGTGAAGACCAGCTTGGTCTCGACCAGCGAGATATTGAGCTTGTAAGGCCCACCGGCATGGCCAACCGGCTCAAAACTGTTTTCTTCGATAAGGTCGAAAATGGCAACGGCGCGTTCATGCTCCACGTCAGGCGTGGACCGGCCGATGCTCTCGTCCAGAACCACATCGCAAAGCCTGAAAACGTCTGCCCCCATCCCTCACCCTTCCAGATTGAGACGAATGGCGACGGAACGCGCATGCGCGTCCAGCCCTTCGGAATGGGCAAGCGTGATCGCAGCCGGTGCCAGCTGGCGCAATTGCTCCGGCCCGAGCCGCAGGATCGATGTGCGCTTGACGAAATCCAGAACGGAAAGACCCGACGAGAAACGGGCCGAACGCGCCGTCGGCAGAACGTGATTGGAGCCGCCGACATAATCACCGATCACCTCAGGCGTATGGCGACCGACGAAGATCGCACCCGCATTGCGCACGCCTGCCATCAGCGCATCGGGATCATCAACGGCCAGTTCCAGATGTTCGGCTGCGATGCGATTGGCAAGCGGGATGGATGCTGCGAGATCATCAACCAGGATGATCGCGCCGAAATCACGCCAACTCGCTGTTGCCGTCTGTGAGCGGGATAGCAGCTTCAGCTGTCGCTCCACGGCCTGCTCCACCGCTTTGCCAAGTTCGGCATCATCGGTGATCAGGATGGATTGGGCACCCTCGTCATGCTCGGCCTGCGCCAGAAGGTCTGCCGCCAGCCATTCGGGATTGTTGTTCTTGTCGGCAATGACGAGCACTTCCGATGGCCCGGCAATCATGTCAATGCCGACCGTGCCGAAAACATGCCTCTTTGCCGCCGCCACAAACGCATTGCCCGGGCCGACGATCTTGGCAACAGGCGCAATGGTCTGCGTGCCATAGGCCAGTGCCGCCACGGCCTGCGCACCGCCGATGCGGTAGATTTCTTCGACGCCCGCAATCCGCGCCGCCGCAAGCACCGCCGGGTTGATGGTGCCACCATTGGCCGGAACGACCATGACGATACGTTCGACACCCGCAACCTTGGCCGGAACAGCATTCATCAGCACCGAGCTCGGATAGCTTGCGGTGCCGCCCGGAACATAAAGACCAACCGCCTCGATGGCCGTCCAGCGGGAGCCGAGACCGACGCCGATATCGTCTTCGTAGATGTCGTCCTTCGGCATCTGCCGGGCGTGGTGCTTTTCAATGCGTTTGGCTGCGAGCTTCAGCGCATCCAGAACTGCGGCATCGACCTGCTCAATCGCCGCATCGATTTCTTCCGCGGTCACGCGCATGGAGGTTTTGGAAAAATCCAGCTTGTCGAACTTCAGAGAATAATGAGCCAGCGCCTCATCGCCACGTTTGCGGACATCATCGATGATGTCGCGCACGACGATATTGACGTCTTCGGATACTTCTCTCTTTGTCGTCAGGAATGCTGCAAACGCCTGTTCAAAATCAGCAGACCCCTGCTCCAGCCAGATTGCCACGTCACTTACCCTCTTGAGGCCCCGTCCGCGGACGGAGCGAAATGCTATGCCTACACGTTTTGGCGTGCGCTATAAGGGTATGTGGCATAAATTAAAACAGGCGGGCAAGGCAATTCCCTGTCCGCCCGTCCGTCTTTATAAGATCAGTCTTCCGGGTGGTGCGGTTTGGATGCCGTTTCCCAGCCGCCGCTGACATCGGTCAGTTGCGCTTCGATACATTCGACATCAAGCGCAATGGCACCGCCGCCGGACAGGACCAGTTCCACCGTTCCCTCCGGGCCTTCGCCGTTTTGCGTGAAGCGAACGGCAAGCAGGGACAGAACCTGTTCCTTGTTGTCGCGGCTAAAGCCATGCGACCGGGCATTGCCGACGCGCTTCAAAGCAAAAACACTGCGGCATCGCTCCGGCGTCTGCCCTTTCTTGCTGCCATTTTCCCAAACGAAACGGTTGGCAGACAGCAGGAACTGACCGGACTTGTGATCGAAGGACGCGTCTTTCAGCTTGAAGACGCTATCCTGCATGTGGGTTGAAATGACGGAGAGGTCTTCTCCGTCAAGCGCCATCAATTTAAGGCCGCTCATCGTGTCTATGTCCTCATTTCGCGGACAAGGCCGCTTATTCCAATCGATGACTTGGAGATAGGCAGTCAAAGCCCGCTCTACAACCGGCGAGCTCAGAGTCCGCCTGAAAACTTCGGACGGGTCGATCCCGCGAGTTTCCAAACGGACTCTTAGATGAGCGATACGTATTAGTCGCTGACGCGCTCGACCTGCGCACCGCAACGGTTGAGTTTTTCTTCCAGACGCTCAAAGCCACGGTCGAGGTGGTAGACGCGCGAAACCATGGTCTCGCCTTCCGCCACAAGACCGGCAATGACCAGCGAAACGGAGGCGCGCAGATCCGTTGCCATGACCGGCGCACCCTTGAGGCGGGACACGCCTTCGATACGAGCCATCTGTCCGGAAAGCGAAATCTTGGCTCCAAGACGCGCCAGTTCCTGAACGTGCATGAAACGGTTTTCGAAGATCGTTTCGGTGATGTGCGACACACCCTGTGCCCGCGTCATCAGCGCCATGAACTGCGCCTGAAGGTCGGTCGGGAAGCCGGGGAATGGCTCGGTCACGACATCCACGGGATGGATACCGTTGCCATTGCGCACGACGCGCAGACCGGTCTCGGTTTCGGTGATGGTGGCACCGGCAAGCTTCAGCGTCTCCAGCGCATTGTCCAGTAGCGAAGCGTTCGTGCCTTCCAGCAGCACATCGCCACCCGTCATGGCCACGGCCATGGCGTAGGTGCCGGTTTCGATACGGTCAGGCAGAACGCGATGGCGTGCGCCAGACAGGGAGGTTACGCCTTCGATGGTGATGGTGGAAGTGCCAGCACCTTCGATCTTGGCGCCCATAGCGGTCAGGCATTGGGCAAGGTCAACGACCTCAGGCTCACGCGCTGCATTGTGAATGACCGTCGTGCCACGTGCCAGCGATGCCGCCATCAGCATGACATGCGTCGCACCGACCGAGACTTTCGGGAAGGTGTAAGTCGCGCCGATCAGGCCACCGGATGGCGCTGTCGCATTGATGTAACCGCCGTCGATTTCCATGTTGGCGCCAAGCGCTTCCAGTCCCTCGATGAAGAGATCGACCGGGCGCGTGCCGATGGCGCAACCGCCCGGCAGCGAAACGCGAGCCTGGCCGTTACGGGCCAGAAGCGGACCGATGACCCAGAAGCTTGCGCGCATCTTGGAGACCAGTTCGTAAGGTGCGGTGGTATCGACGATGGTGCGGCAGGTAAAATGCACGGTGCGCGAATAGCTTTCGCCCTGGCTTTCGCGGCGACCATTGACGGAGATATCGACGCCGTGGTTGCCAAGGATACGGATCAGCTGCTCGACGTCTGCCAGATGCGGCACGTTTTCCAGTGTCAGCGTATCGCTGGTCAGCAGCGACGCGATCATCAACGGCAAAGCCGCGTTCTTTGCGCCCGAAATGGGAATGATACCGTTGAGTTCGTTACCGCCGGTTATTCTGATGCGATCCATACGTCCCTACGGGCTTTGCGCCCGCCTTTCCTGATGCCGTGCGAAGCACTGCCTGTTCGGCTTTTACGGTCGGTGGTGACCGTCAAAATCGCCGAAAAAACAATCTTGCCGCATAATCCGTTAAATTATGCAGTAGATGAAACGCCGCGCTATTTCAATTTTCCGCTGAATGTTTCTTGTCAGCACGATTCGTCCGTTTTTGCGGCAGGCAAACCGATTGTTTCGTCAGCCTCACCGGCACGTCGCGCACGGGCCTGCTGCTTGCGCCGGGCAAGGTTCTCGCGCAGCTTTTTGGCCGCCCGCGCCTTACGCTCGGCCTCCTGCCGTTTGGCCCTGTCGCCCGGGCCGCTCTGGCCGGAAGCAGAGGCTGCCTTATCCGCTAAATTATCGTGATGATCGTCCATGCGCGCAGCAATAGCCGAATTTCGGCCTTTTCAACAGCCCCCGCCGATTTTTGCACCGTGTAATGACGAAGTCTGAATTTGCGGCTTGCGCTCATCAAAAACCTATGGCAATAGGCGCCCACTTGATGTCGAGCAGATGCTTCGGCACCGGATGCTGCGGTAGCTCAGTGGTAGAGCACTCCCTTGGTAAGGGAGAGGTCGAGAGTTCAATCCTCTTTCGCAGCACCATTCGTAAAAGCCCCAAAATACAGACTATATAGCGCCTTTTGGGTGCACCGACGCGTCGTATGCACGAAGTTCATCCATACTTTCGTTGAGAATCGCGCAAGCAAAATCAGCGAGTCACTCGTCGCTTCACATCATTCCTGCTTTAAAATCCGGATTGGACGCGGGAAAATACCATATTCGTGAACATCCCAATCTGGGAGCCGACGAAAGGTGCGGACAGGCCGACTGCGACCATGACGGCGATGATCTTGGGCACGAATGTCAGGGTTGCTTCCTGAACCTGCGTGAGCGCCTGAATGAGGCCAATGATGATGCCGACTGCCATGGCAGCAGACACCGCTGGACCCGCTGAAATCAGCACGGTCCAGATGGCACTTCGCATAATGTCGAGAGCGTCGGCCTCGTTCATCTCAGTCCGCTCGATCTAACCGGCGTCACGAAGCCGAGTTGAGGAAGTCAAATAGTCAGTGACGCCGTTTCCGTCTGCAAAGAACGGTATATGATTCGAGATCGACCGTTAAGAGTCTGTTTGGAAACTCGGTGCGGAGAGCCGGCGGATGATTTTTGTGGCTGACAAGAAGAAAATCCTAGGCGATATCATGTGATATCGGCAAGATTTTCGACGCCGTCAGGTGCAAAAATCATCCGCTGGATCGACCCGTCCGACGTTTTCAAACAGGCTTTATGCAGCGGTCTGCGAGATTTTGATGCCCTGACCGATGGCAATCGACGCGCCTGCTGCGGTGGTTGCAGTCAAGCCTTCAGACGTTACTTCCACGGAGGTAATGACGCCGGACGTCTTTCCGTCTGCACTCGTAATCGTCTTACCGATGTAGGATGACGCATTGGAGAGCGAGGAGGCCGAGATCAGGCTTTCAAGATTGGTGTTCGTCTTGATCGTCTGTTCGACCTGCGAGAAGGTTGCCAACTGCGCGACCTGTTCACTGGCATCCATAGGATCGGTCGGATCCTGGTTCTTCATCTGCGCGATCAAAAGCTGCAGGAAGTTATCGTAATCCAGCGAGGCCTTGTTCGCATCGGTCTTGGACGTCGAAGTCGTGGAGGTAGTCCCTGCGGTGGATGTGGTACCTGTAACTGCGTCTACCATGGTGCGATTTCCCGTCTCAGTTCGTTCACCACCGCAGGGGTGATTTCATGACTGTTGAGAATAGCCTCTTCCTTTGCATAGAGACCGCGAATGGTCTTCAGCGCATCAAATGGGCGGCCGGACGATACCGTTGCGTCGATCCGCTTCAGCTCGGAACGAATTTCCTCGTTCTTGAACGTGGTCAGCAGCATGGTGATCGACTTGCGGAACAGGGAAAGCGACTGCTCCTTGCCTTCCGGGTTGATCAGCATCATCTGGACGATGAAATACAGCTGTCTCAAAGGTGTGGTCGTGTCTTCGAGCTGAAGCACATGGTTTTCAAGAAGGAATGTCACATCATTGAGAAATTCCAGAGATACTTTCCTGTCAACGCGCAACACAGCGCCATTGATGAAGATTTTTTCTCCAGACTTCAAAGAGATCCGCAGCGTACTTTTCATTTTAATCCATCCTTGATGATGGTTGTAACGTCGATAATGCCCTGATAATTCTTCGATTTACGTTTGCGTATCTGCTCGCACTCTCTAAGAATCCAGATAGCGATGGATATCAGGTTGGCTTTTAGTTCAACAGGCAACTCGTTTTCGGGCTGCTTGAGATCGTCAATGAGTCTGGTCCAAACGCGTCGTGTGTAAAAAATTGCCTCGATGCCGTCCTTGCCGTAGCTGTCGTTGTCCTTGGCCACTGCGAGAAGTTCAATCGATCTCTGTAGAACCTGTCTTTCCCTATCGCGGGCGATATTGGGGTCATCCTCCATTATCTCCGCATATGAAAACTGGAACATTCATCTTTCCTTCATGGTCTTAACTGCCACCCGTCATAGGCGTTTCTGTATTCCCTAGAGATAGTTAACCAGGCTCAGGCCCTGTATCTTGGATGTGATGCTGTAGGACGTCTCGACCTGGTTGAGCAGCGTGGTCAGACGTGTGGAGGCCTCATAGGTATCGACGCCAATCAGATTGGTCAGCTGTGTGTCGATGATCGTCTTTTGAGAACTCATATAGGTATTCGCCTTTTCCACGCGTTCCTGGGACAGGCCAATTTTCGCACGCTCGGTATCGATGCCGGAGATCGCAGATCCCGCAAGGCTGGTGGTCGTGTCATTGACGACGGCTAGGGCACTCGAACTCAATCCAGAGTTTACCATCTGCGACGATATCACACTCGCCATGACAAGGCTTTTGAAACCATCCGAATTGGCAGTCGTGGATGTAGATACGGTTTCCGAAGTACTAATGCGGCTGCTCATGGTTGTCTCAGAGGCACCCGTCCACTGCGACCAGTCAAAGCTGTCCTGATAATCGGACAGGAACGTTTTCATGTCTTCCGCAGTGGCGGAAGAAGGGTCTGGAAACGCAGCCGTGAAAGCCTCGTTGAAGTCGTCGGTCACTTGAGTAATGAAGTCGTCACCCAATGTCTGAACATCCGTGTTGATACCGGAAAAGAGGAATTCGCCGTTTACCGAGGTGTTCGCGTAGCTGACGAAATTTTCCAGCGTGGACTTGGCTGTCGTCTGCGCGACGGCAAGGCTGCTGGTATCGGTGTTGCCGCTGAGCGCGATCACAGAGTTCAGAAGCGTCTGCGCGGAAGACGACATGTTTTCCATGGCAAGCTGTGACGCATCCATGCGCTGCTCGGCGACGGCGTTTGCGTCGATAATCGACTGCAGGCGACCGCTTTCGCGCGTGTAATCCATGCTCGTGGATGTCCGCGTGCCAAGCTCCAGACCAACGTCGGAATAGGTGCCCGTCACAGCTTCTTTCTGAAGCTTGGTGATTTCCGTCTGCGCATTCGAAACGGTCAACTGCATGGCCGTGCTGATGGAAAGAGATGAAATAGCTGTGGTCTTCATATCAGTTCGCGGCCTCCATCAGCGTCTTCAACAGCTCGTCGATGGTCGACATCAGTTTCGCTGCTGCTTTGTAGGATTGCTCGATATCCAGCATCTGGATCAGTTCTTCGTCCAGGTTGACGCCGGTCGAATTGGAATAGCTTTCCTTCGCCTTGGTCAGCATGGCAGATGTGCTTTCCGCAGCCGTCGTCGCATTGCTGCGATACTCTTCGGCCCAACCGGCGGAGTCCGTGGCAAAGCTCAGCAATGTCACATTGGTGGAAATCCCAGCATTGGGATCGAATTCCATCTGCGTGTTAAGAGCTGCCGCATATTTATAGAGAAGATCGGAATAGCCGGTCGAACCATCTGTATTCGGCGAGTCACCCGCAATGCTGCCATCACGAAGCTTCACCGGAGATGCCTTGGCGTCAGCCGATACCGTGATCAAGCCTGCCAGACCTGAAACGAGTTCCGGCGTCTCAAAATCGACTTCAGAACCATCTGACGTCGTGAACAGTCCGGCGATTGCATTGCCGCCAGTATCCGTCTCGGCAAATGCACCCATCAAGCCACGGGCGATTTCATCTAGTTGCGACTGATAGTTGGGGTAGACTTGGTCGCGCAGCTGCAAAAGTGCTGGCAGGCTGCCCTTCGCGTTGGTGTTGCTACCCTCGCCTGACTTTACAGCGACACCATCGATGTAAATGCTGCCGCCTGTTGCAGTCGCATCATAGGCAGACATTGAGTCGAACGACACCGTTCTAGCATTGGTTTCGAACAGTGTCGTACCGTCGCTGGTGTAGAGCACCATGTCGTTGTTCGACCTGACAGAGGTCGATACGCCGACGATCTCTGAAATCTGCTTGAGAAGCCCTTCGCGCTGGTCGAGCGCATTGTTTGGGTCGCCACCTGAGGATGTTGCCAGCTTGACGGCGTTGTTTGCCGTCTCAAAATCCGACAGAAGCTGGTTGAGCTTGGAAACAGTGGTCGCAATTTCCGTATCAGCATCTGCTCTCAGTGCCTGAACGGATTGTGTCGATGTGTTCAGCGCATTGGCAACATCGGCCGACGCACTGACGACAGCTGAGG
Organism: Agrobacterium vacciniicorymbosi; assembly: GCF_040427045.1. NCBI lineage: Bacteria > Pseudomonadati > Pseudomonadota > Alphaproteobacteria > Hyphomicrobiales > Rhizobiaceae > Agrobacterium > Agrobacterium vacciniicorymbosi. Next base: position 240,080 of record NZ_JBETMF010000004.1, on the reverse strand, counting down.
CAAGCGTTACGTCGCTTGGTGAAGCCGCATAGGTCTGCAAAGCATTTTGCAAAGTGGAGAGATAGGTGGCAGGTGCTGCCGTATATTCCTCACCGCCCAAAACGACGCTGAGAGAATTCATGCCGTCGAGGAACGTCTGTTTGCCAGCATCGTCAGACGTGGCGGCCAGAGTCTGCTTCAAAAGCGCGGCATCTTCTGTCCGCTCAATCTTCACAATGGTCGCACCGGTGGACGCATTCGTGGTGGTGATCGCAGTCCGGCGATTGTAATCCGCAGAGCTGGCATTCGATATATTGTTCGAAACGACGCCACTCTGAACAGCATTATTGCTCAGAGTTGCTTTTGTCGTATTAAGCGCCGAAGCAAGCGACATTCACCCGTCCTCTATAACGTTATCGTACCAGATTGATGAGAGTTTCCATCAGATCGGAACCGGTCTGGAAGACCTTTGAGTTTGCGGTGTAGCTACGCTGCGCCTGGATCATCTCGGTCAACTCGGTCGCGGTATCCACGTTGGAAGACTCGAGCTGTTTTGAATTGATTGTGCCAAAACCGGACGTGCCCGCGAAGCCAAGAGTAACAACACCCGATTCCGCACTGGTCTGGAATACGTTGCCTGAGAGTACCGTCAGATTGTCGGGACTTGCGACATCAGCCAGTGGAATCTGGTAGAGCGCGCGAGCAGCGGACTTCGCATAGTTGGCATAAACAGTGCCATCGGCCGACACGGAAACGGACTGCACCGCTTCCGCCGGATTCCCGTTGATGTTACCGCCGTCACCTGTTGATTTACCTGACAGCTGCGTCATGGCGCTAAGGTCAATGGTAATACTCAGGTCGTTATTCGGGTCGTCGATGGTGATCGTTTCGGGATCAGTGAGTGTACCGATATCATAGTTCATTGTCTCAGGACCGGAGACTGGGCCTTCGGAATACGGGAACCCGCCATTCGTCGATTTTGAAGCGTCATAGACGGTGACTTCCCATGCGTCCTCATCTGTCTTGGCGAAGTAGAAATCATACTTCACCGTCTCGCCATAAGCATTGTAGCCCGTCATCGAGGTCTTCAGAATGCCACTTTTTTCAAGGTCAAGGGTGGAAGGATTCTCGCTTGGCAGAACGTCCGCGATCTCAGCAGATTTGTTGAGGTTACCCTCCAATGAGCCCAAAGTGGAAGCAGTGGCCGTTAGACCGTTTGCCCCAATATTAACCGGCACCAGACCGTCATAGCTGTTGACGACAGTTGTCGGCGTTGTTCCATTGTTTTGGTAACCGAGAAGCGTGAAGCCCGCGTCATTGACAAGATTGCCATTGTCATCTGCTGTAAAGGAGCCTGCACGCGTCAAGAAAATGCTGCCGGATGCATCCTGAACCACGAAGAAGCCATCGCCATTGATGGCAAGGTCCGTCGGGGATTGCGTTGCGACAGTCGCACCAGCCTGAGAAATCGAATATTTGACCTTGGTGTCGACGCCACCGGAGTTGTAGTTGCCGCCGCCGCCGCCAGAATTTAGAACAAGGGAAGAAAACGCGGTCGATGCGCTTTTGTAACCAGTCGTGCTGGCATTAGCGATGTTGTCGCCGACGGTGCCCAGCTTGTTGGACTGGGCATTCATGCCGGATACGGCCGTTTTCATCGTTCCAAAAAGGCTCATTTCGAATCCTCTGTTCTCATCTGTAGCGAAGTTAGGATGCAAGCCTTGCGTGAGGCTGTCTGCTTTTCTTTCCGACCGAAAAAACCGGTCAAAAAGAAAGTCTTGGGTGGAACCTTTCACCGATTCGCGAATTTAATCAGCAACCGATGGTGACGCCTAACTATCGATAGTTACACGATAAAACAAAAACGCCGCGGGCTGTTTGGACCCACGGCGCGTATCTGATGAAGCTTCGTTCTATCTGCCAAAAATCGCCTCTGGATTTTCGGCAAAGCGCGTTCAGCTCCAGTCGATGCAGTAACCCAGAAACCGCTTCGAATCGATTGGGTCGAAACCGAGCTTCTTGCGCAGCTTCTTGCGCAGCTTGCTGATGTGGCTTTCGACGACGTTTTCTTCGACTTCTTCATCGAAGATGCCGTAGATCGCGTTGAAGATTTGCGCCTTGGAAACGCGACGACCGCGGTTTGCGATTAAGTATTCGAGGATACGGCGCTCACGGCGCGGCAATGGGAATACCTCGCCGCTGACTTCCGGATCGCGTCCATCGGAGAAAACGCGGATCGGGCCCGCATCTGTAAAATTCGTGAGAACCGACAGGCGACGGCGAATTGCCGCTGCGCGTGCCAGGATCTCTCTTGGATGCACTGGCTTGCGGACGACATCGTCCACGCCACAGTCAAACAGGGCCAAGGTAGCGTCCAGGGAATGATGATCGCTAACTGCGATCACCGGTGCCTGAGAGCGATCCCGGATGGTGCGTGGCAACTCGTGAGTCGTGTCTGCCTGACCAATCAAAAACGCTTCGATTGCCGCAATATCGGAATCCGCCGCCGAGTGGACCCATTCGCCAAATTCTGCTGGATCAAATCCAGTTGAGGGAATTCCCTCTCGCCCAAAAAGGGCTGTGTACCCGTCCTTAACAAGCTTGCGCTCATCAACTACCACGATCATTCGTCCGCCTCCGAATCAGTGTAGCCAATCTACAAGCATGGGTGTACGAATCGCGGGAATCTCCCACAACTACGAAATAACACAGGCATTAATTAATAATTGATTAACCATATTGTCCCGATTTGATCTATATCTAGTATGCCTTTTCAAATTTAGGGATATTTTTTCGGGGGAAAAGTGCGAGTCAAGCCACTTAGCTGTTGCAGAGTCGTTTTTGACCGAATCTCGCCGCATTTGTTTGAAGGTCGTCAGATAGGCGATTTATAAAACTCTAGGTTGCTGCACCGGCACAGAAGGTTCGCGCATTGGCAGTCCATTTCCCATAACCCGTGGCAATCAGGTTACTAATGACCCGGCACACGTATCGTTGTTGAGCGGGGTCGTTATTGGGTCCGGCATGGTATCTGGCTACCGCCATTGTCCATGTGTCGTGACGGTCATGGAGCCTTTTGAGGAACTGCGCAGCATAGGCGACGTTCTTCGCGGGGTCGAACATATCAGCAACGGAAGCGAATTCGGCGCCGTGAAAATAGACGTTGATCTGCATGCAGCCGATGTCGATCAGCTTCGCGCCGCCGCGCCGGGCGTCATCAACCATCCTGTAGGCCTCTGGCATGCTGTGCGGAAAATAGGCCTTGCCTTCGATGTTGATGGCATAGGGGCTCAGAGAGCCCTTGCGTCCCGTCTCCGTCAGGCCGACCGAATAGAGAATACCTTCCGGTATTCCATATCGGCCAGCTGCTGCCTGTATCTGCCGCTCGCAGTCAACCGTTGCTGCGGGCTGGGAAGCCTCACAGGTAAAGGTGGTCAGGACGAGCGCTGGAATTGCGAGCAGGTGCTTCAGACGGTGAAGTGCTTTCATGACTGATGGCTTCCTCTCTAACGCGCGTTCCGGACTGTCTGTTGAACTGTTCCTGGGGCTTTTCTTCATGGCCGCGTTGGCCTTGTTGTGCGCCCTGCTGTCCAGGATCGGATGGTTGACGGTTGCCGGTGCTGCTATCCTGCCGTTCCGTGTTGCTTGCCAGCGTCACGGTAACCTGATCGACACTGAAACCCTGCGCTTTCAAGGCATCGAGAATGCCGTTGCTGTCTTTTTGCAGCTCGCTATAGCCCTTCAGCGTATGGGCGGTGAGCTGGACACTGAGGTCATCCCCCACCAGCTTCAGCGCCGCCGTAACATGTCCCAACTCCACTGGCGCCATCTGGATCTTCAGGACGTGAACGACCTGTCCGGTGCTGGCAATCATCGGAGAATTGCTGGTCTGGCCAGCCATTGAGGCGGCCCAATCCGGGTCAGCAGCCATGGCACTGGTAATCGCCGTCGTATTGGTAGGTGCCGCAAGACCGACAAATCGTCTGCTTTCCACGACCTGCACAACATCGGCAACATCACCGGTGGCCGTTGTCACATCAAGCTTCTTAGATCCATCTTCCTGTGTGGCGATGTGAAGATCGACGGACGGTACATCCTGCTTCTGCAATCTGACGACAGTCGCTGTTGTATCGGCACTTCCGGCGAGAGCGTCTTCACCAAGAGCGGCTCCCGATATTGCTTCCAGAGCCGAACCCTCGGTTCCCTTGGCCTGCGGCACATTCTGCGCAACAGGTTGAGCAACCGGCATTGCCGTCGATGCAAGCAAAGACAGCAAATCCAGATTTCCATTGGCAGCATCAACCGGCGTGGCATCGACGTCGGTCGCCTCGTCACCAGCCTCATCTGTCGTCTCATCCGTCTCGGATGCCGCAGAAGAGCCAGCCAGCTTGCTCAACGCCGTCACAAGCTTTGCCAGATCGCTGACAACAGGGAGCGTCTCATTCTCAGCTAGCGCATCGAAAGGATTGCCGAGATTGGTCGGCATCGCCTGCGGAACCTTCACGTCCATGACCGGGCTTGTCCCATCCGCCGGGAGCGTCACCACTGTCTCGCTCAGAGACTGTGTGACGGGTGTGGCGGCTGGCTCCAGAAAGAGCGTGTTGGGCGCGGCAGGCTTGCTGACGACGGTTTGTGTCTGATCGACTGGCGCTGCTGTACCGCTTTGCGCGGCGGGCGCGGCCTTTTGATCAGCACTAGAATTTGCGGAAGCGCTAGTGGAGGAGCCCTGTTTGGAGGAGCCGCCTTTGTCGAGCGAACTCATGGTGTCGGAAAAGCCCGATCCCCCACGCTTCGATCCATTATCCCTATCCTGCCGCGTCGCCTGGCTGGCGACCTCAGTTTTACTCGGAACAATCGTTGCTAAGACATTCATCCTACTTCTCCTCCTGCTCCAACAAAGAATCTATCTCGTTCAAACGAGCCCGGCTCTTGTCGAAAAATTCCTTCAATGGCGCTCCGGCAACGGCCTGGCCTGTCTGTTCCTGCATCTTCGTGTCTTCGTTACTCGCCTGCACAACAGCCGCACTTTCGCCCGTCGGGTTTTCACCCGGCCGCCCGGAAGGGTTTTCGGCAGTCGGCACTCTCACGATCTGTTCGGCAATTGCTTTTGCGGCATCGCGCAGCGCCAGATCGCGCTCGGAAAGTTCATCATTCGGTATGCTTGCCAGTAGCTCGCTGGCGATATGGACGCCCTCGCTTGGAACGCTGGCCAGTCCGGAATAGAGTTTCGACAGAGGGGCACGCGATATATCGCCGGTTTCCGATGTCAGCAGCGTCGCCTGCTCCGTTGCAAAACGCGCAAGCTCGCTCTGCCCGCGCAAAGACGCCTGACGCGCAATGCGCAGATAGATTTCCTCAGCGCGAGCCGGGTCCATCAACTGGGTGATCTCTTCGATCTTTTCCTTCGGAACCGTTGCGAAGCCTTCAACCGCGAAATTCACGAACAGATCGGCAAACTGAGACGCATAGGGCGAATGCAAAAAGCGAACTGCGTATTTGCGGATATAACTCAGCGCCTTGTCATGATCCTTGGCCTGGATCATCGCGATGATCGACCGCCGTAGCGCCGCCTCTTCTATGATGGTGCCCGGGGCGGTTAAGCGTGCATCGTCAAAAAAGGCCAGCGACGCGACCGGATCTCGGTTGACGGTGATATTGCCCGCAATCAGCATGAGATAGGGACCAAGCACGCCCTTGCGATATTCCGGAAGAATATCGGTCAGGATCTTTTCGACCTGGCTGCCGCGTCCGTTCAAGTACTTTTGCAGGATGTTGGTGATGCGGGTATCGAAATGGCCCTGCACATCCCTCGCCACGAGATAATCCAGCGTTTGCGGGTTACCGCCGCTCATGATGTACGCGAGTGCTGCATCGGCATTGCGCGAATCTTCGAAAATCGCTGCATCGGCTGTTCGCAGCGTCGAGTCGATCGTCTCTAGAAGATATTTCTGCATTTCCCGCGCGGAGTGATCACCCATGACCACCGAGTCCTGGACGAACTGGAGGGACCGCAGGATCTTGGCTGGCGGCAAATCGCTCTGGGCGTACCCGTAACCGGCACTGGCCAGCCACGGAATGCCTAGAAACAAGACAGCAATGCGGGTCGATCTCATCATCCGCTGCCTCAACTATCCTCTAGCAATATTTCGATACGACGGTTTGCGCCGTTCAGCGGGTCATCCGAGCTTTGCAAACGGCGGTCGGCAAAGCCTGACAGCTGCTTGATCCGCGTTTCATCGAGACCACCGCGTGACAGCATGTAATAGGCGGCGTGAGCGCGATCCATCGACAGCGTCCAGTTGTCTTTGCCACCGCTGCTGTAAGGCCGCGCATCCGTATGACCACGAATGACAACTGCGCCCTTCTGCTTGCTCAGAACTTCGCCGATTTTTTCCATCGCCATCACGAGGTCTCTCTGCGGCACCGCAGAGCCCACGTCGAACATGGCCGTATTGGATTTTTCCGAAATCGTGATCAGCGTGCCGCCTTCGGCGGGCGTCACGACGATGCCTTCCGCCAGCTTGCCCGCGACACCGGAAACCTGCTGGGCAATCTCTTCCCGCAGTTCCTCGGTTGTCTTGTCTTCTTTCTGCGCCGCGTCCACTGCCGCCTTCGCAGACGCATCCGCTTTGGCGGTTTTCGTCTGGTTTTGCTTCGGCGGCAAATCGCCTATCTCATCGATAGAGCCGGAAGGAAGGTTCTTCGAATTGGCATTGGCGATCTGGGTCGGCGTGGACGGCTCGCTGTCACTGATGACACTCGCCATATCCTGCGCAACGGTTTTGGCCTTCGGATCGGTCTTCTTCTGCGGCTTTTCAGGCAAAGCCGTGTCCTGAATGGCGACGCCACCCTGGTCTGGGCGTACATCGATCTGCTTGCTCCAGAAATCCGGATCGAAGGGATCGCGGTACGCTTCACCGCCAGATGCACCGGTCGAAGGGCCGGACTGGCTTGCACCGCCCTCCCCCTTGGAACTGACATTGGCCTGCTGGCCCACTTCCTGCGCAATTTCCGCAAGAACCGCATAGGGGTTTTCGAAGAAAGCCGCTTCGGAGTAGGCCGTCTTGTCGCCCGCTGACGACGTCATGTCTTCACCGCTGGCTGCGGCTGCCGCGTCCTGAGGCTTTTCGGATTTGGTATCGGAGGTCTGCTGCGTCTGCTCGCCCTTCGCCGTTTTGGCAGGCTGCTTCATGCCCCGGTCGGCTGGCTTTTCATCCGTCAGTTTGATCGGATTGAAGTAGCTGGCAACAGATGCCTTCGTTTCCTCGTTTGAGGCATTGACCAGCCACATCACGAGGAAGAAGGCCATCATGGCGGTCATGAAGTCCGCATAGGCAATTTTCCAGGCGCCACCATGGGCTCCGTCATGGCCACCCTTATGACGCTTGACGACAATGATTTCGTTTTTGCCGTGATGGTGATTTTCGCCTTCACTCATCCGCCAGACCTCTTACGCTCTGGAAAAACTCCGAAAGTCTTGTCATCAAAACCGAGTTATCCAATTGAACTTTAATATCAATATCTGCTGAAACTTCGTAATCGACCTGGTTATCGACCGAGCCCAGATCCTCGCGAATGCGCGCCAGCAGGGCATCAGGTCCTGTGATTTTAATCGTGCCCGCAAATCCACCTTCGATTTCACGAATGATCTGGGCCGAAAGATCGGAGGACGCGTTTGTGGCAAGATCACGTTCCATGACCTTGGAGAAAAGACGGAAACAAGCGACCTCAACATTGCTGGCAATAGCCTGCTTCATCGAAATGACCGACGTCGCGAGGTGACTTGCAATCTCGTCTTCGTACCGCGTCCGCATCGCGGTCATTTCTTCGTCATGCAGCGCGCGCAAGGCGTCTAATTCGCTCTCATGGGCTTTTTGCGCTGTGCGCGTGCCAGCCTCTTCGCCTTCCGCAAAGGACTTGCGTTTCTCTTCATCGAGATCGACGATGATTTCAGGCGCGGCGGGCCAGTCGTTCTCGAAGCTGGAAACAGGCATCTCCAGCTCGGGTACGACAGGCACTTCAGGCGGCACGAACTGGCTGAAGTCCTTGAGATATTTGCTCAGCGCTCCGCTCACAGACGTACCTCGCCCGACATCGCACTTGTCTTTTCTCTGGATAAGAAAGTCATGAAATAACCCGCAAGGCATTCAGATACGAGCAACAGAGCGACGCACTCTTCAACAGTGCGGAAACTCGGCAGCAATTCAGCCTCTTAAATTAGAGAGTCAAACTTGTGCGAGGATGAACCCCACCACAGATCACGCAAAGAGATTGGTGAGGGCTTTTTTATGGTTGTTGGCCATGGAGACAACCTGAACCGCCAGATCGCGCTGGGTTTCGTAAGCCTTCAGCTTGGTCGATTCTTCTTCCATATCGGCATCGACCAAACGGCTGACGCTTTTATCAAGCGAATCCCGCAAAGAGGCGACGAAGGTCGATTGCTGATCAATGCGGTTCGACATGGTTCCCAGTGAGGACCCCAGAGAATTCAGCTTGTTCGACAACTGCCCGACGACATAAACCATGTCGTCCAATTCATCCGGCGTCGTTGCACTGGAAACGGAAATTTCTGTGCCGGAAGCGCCTGTCGTCGATCCTGCATCGACAAGATAATAGTCCCGTGCGCCACCACCGGCGTCCGCATCACGGGCGCTGGCGTCTACAGCTGCGGTCAACAAACCGCGGCTGGCATCACTGGTATCAACGAGCGTCGTTTCTGCGGTGTTTACATCCAGATATTGTAGCTCGACCGATCCCTGCACACCCTTATGATACGCGTAGGGCACCGATTTTACGTCTGCGAGTTGCTCCGACGTATTATAAAGCCAGTTGTCGCCGGAGAAGCTCGCTGCCTGTGACACCGACTTGAGGTTCTCCTTCAAAGCGGAGATGGCGCTGTTGATCTGTCCCCGATCGGCGCCCGGTTCGTAGGCTGTGGTCAACTGCGTCATGATCTGATCGACCACATTGATGAGCGAGGTCACCGCTTCATAAGCCGTATCGACCTTGGACACTCCCAGATCCAGCGCGTCACCCACGCTGGACAAGACGCTTCCATCCGATTTCAGATTGGTTGCTGTTGACCAATAGCCGGAATTATCCGCAGCCGACCCAATCTTATAACCTGAGGTCACGCGTTCCTGTGTTTTCTGAAGCGTATCGTTGCTGAACAAAAGCGTCTGAAGCGCACTCTGCACGGAGCCGGAGGAAATAATCTTGGTCATGATACCTACATCGGTCGGGGAGTAAGAGGACATGCCAGATTATCTGGCGAAAGCCGCACTCTCATCATGAAGAGGCTTGGATGCGAAGCGATAGGACCTTCGCATGGCTCAGGGTTAACGAAATGTAAATCCCGTGACAAGTCATATACCAGCCCAAGCTATGCCGAAACTTGCGTGATTGCGTCTAAAGACCGACGCAGAAGCCATTTTATCGAAGCTGTTCAAAGACATAAAAAAACCGCGCCTCCTTTTCAGAGGGCGCGGCTTTGATGTGAAGCAGATGAAGCTTACTGCTGGAAGAGCGACATGATGTTCTGTGCGCTGGAGTTCGCAATCGACAGCGACTGGATCGCCAGCTGTTGCTGCGTCTGAAGCGCCGAGAGCTTCGCCGATTCCTCTTCCATGTCGGCGTCTACCAGACGGCTGACACCCGATTCCATCGCATCCGAAAGCTTCGCAGAATAGGCGTCCTGCAGATCGATACGTGTCTGAAGCGCACCGATAGCCGCAGCGGAGTCCGTCAGGCTGCTCATGGCAGCTTCGACCGTCGTCATGAATGCATCGATATCGCCTTGGGTAGACATGCTGTTCAGCGCAACGCTCATGACGCTGCCGAGAATACCGCCCTCACCGACGCCGTCGCCGTTGATCGTGGAGAACATGGCGTAAGAGCCGATGTTGAATTTTGCAGTCGTGACGCTGACGCCACCGCTGGAGTTACGGATGAAGCCGTCCACAACGCTCGCCTGTGTAGCTTCGCCAAGAACCATCCAGTTTTCGCCGGAGAACGAGGCGCCCTGTGCGATGGCGGAAAGCTGTTCCTGAAGCTTGCCGATTTCCAGCTGGATCTGATCCTTATCGGCAGATTCTTCACTGGCAGTGACGAGCTTTGCCTTGATTTCATCGACGGCGCTGATGGCGCTTTCCATCGCCGCATAGGCGGTATCGACTTTCGCAGCGCCCACACCCAGAGCGTCCGAGGCAGCGTTGAGCGCCTTGTTATCGGAGTTCATGGTGGTGGAGATGGACCAGTAGGCGACGTTATCCTTCGCCTGACCGACGCGGTAACCGGACGAAACGCGGTCCTGCGTGTTGGAGAGGTCCGTGTTGATCGAACGCAACGTCTGGAGGGCCGACATTGCAGAGGTGTTGGTCAAAATACTAGTCATCTTCAGGTCGCCCCTTTGGCAAATTCTTTAAGAAGAGACATTCCGGTCATGCCGGGAAACGCAGCAGGCAGCTTCATGCTTACCGACCTGATGGTTCGGTGCGCTGTTTCGATGACCACAGAAAACAGCTTTATGGTTAACAAAACTTTAATCGTAGGAAAGTTTTTACCTAAATGAAGGAAGTCTTAAGCCGCACCAGCAGCGTTAATGATGAATAACATATTGTTAATAATGGATAATTCTCTAATTTTGAACGTTTAATTTTTCCAAAAAAAAAGCCGCGCAAAATGCGCGGCTTTCCTATTAGAGCGAGGCTGATTAGCCGCGGAAGAGGGTCATGATGTTCTGCGACGACGAGTTCGCAATCGACAGCGACTGGACCGCCAGCTGCTGCTGGGTCTGGAGCGCCGAAAGCTTTGCGGATTCTTCTTCCATGTCAGCATCAACCAGACGGCTAACGCCGGCTTCGATTGCGTCGCTAAGCTTGCTGGAATATTCGTCCTGCATGTCGATACGGGTGGACAAAGCGCCCAAAGCAGCAGCGCCGATTGTCAGTGTGTCGAGAGCAGTTTCGACAGTCGTCATGAATGCATCGATTTCGCCCTGTGTGGCAGCGCTTGACAACGAGATAGTCATAACGTCGGCAAGGATGCCGCCGCTGCCAACGCCGTCGGCGATGGAGTTGAACAGAGCGTAGGAACCAGCATTGAATGTAGCAGTCGTAACCTTGACGCTACCGTCCGAGTTACGGATGAAGCCATCGACAACAGTCGTCGAGGAACCCACGTCACCCTGGATGGCCCAGTTTTCACCGTTGAACGAAGCGGCCTGACCGATTGCAGTCAGCTGCTCCTGAAGCTTGGTGATTTCAAGCTGAACCTGCTCTTTGTCAACGGATGTTTCGCTGGCAGTGGTCAGCTTCGCCTTGATTTCGTTGACGACGTCAATAGCGCTGTCCATGGCGGCGTAAGCCGTATCAACCTTGGCTGCACCGACGCCCAGAGCGTCTGTTGCTGCATTGAGCGCCTTGTTGTCGGAATTCATCGTCGTGGAAATCGACCAGTAGGCAACGTTATCAGCAGCTTTACCGACCTTTTCACCGGACGAAACGCGGTCCTGCGTCGTGGAAAGGTTTGAATTGATTGTACGCAGGGTCTGCAGTGCAGACATAGCAGATGTGTTCGTGAGGATACTGGTCATAGTATTGATTGCCCCTTTGGCAAGTACAATTGAAGGGACATTCCGGTTTTACCGGTAAACGACAATCAGCCTCATGCCTGCCGAGCAATATAGTTACTTTTCGGCCGCCGTTTCGATAGACCGATCTAACCTCATTAAGGTTAAGAACTTCCAAATATTATATAAACAAATAGTTAATTTTAAAAAAAATTTAGTAATACTCTGTTAACGAATAAAATGCGAAAGGCCGGACCTTTCGGTCCGGCCAGTTTTTATCGCTGAGAAAATTCGTATTAACGGAACAGCGTAAGGATGTTCTGCGACGAGTTGTTCGCAATCGACAGCGACTGGACCGCCAGCTGCTGCTGGGTCTGGAGCGCCGAAAGCTTCGCAGATTCTTCTTCCATGTCAGCGTCCACCAGACGGCTAACACCGGCATCCATCGCGTCGCTCAGCTTGCTGGAGTATTCGTCCTGCAGATCGATACGGGTCGAGAGAGCACCGAGAGCAGCTGCGCCCTTGGTGAGTTCGCCCAGAGCGGTTTCAACTGTCGACAAGAAGCCGTCAATAGCTCCCTGCGTGGATGCGCTGCTCAGAGAAATGGTCATGACCGCGGCCAGAACGCCACCGGTGCCAACGCCACTGTCGATGCTGGAGAACATTGCGTAGGAACCAGCGTTGAAAGTTGCTGTCGTAACCTTGACGCTACCGTCCGAATTGCGAATGAAGCCATCGACAACAGTCGTCGTGGATGAGTCGTCAGACTGAACAGCCCAGTTTTCACCGTTGAACGAAGCGGCCTGACCGATTGCAGTCAGCTGCTCCTGGAGCTTGGTGATTTCAAGCTGAACCTGGTCCTTGTCAACGGAAGTTTCGCTGGCAGTGGTCAGCTTGGCCTTAATTTCGTTGACGACGTCGATTGCGCTGTCCATGGCGGCATAAGCCGTATCGACCTTGGCTGCGCCGATCCCGAGTGCGTCCGTCGCTGCACCGAGTGCCTTGTTGTCGGACTTCATCGTCGTAGCGATAGACCAGTAAGCTGCACCATCGGAAGCGTCAGCAATTTTCAAACCTGTGGACACGCGGTCCTGGGTGTTGCTGAGGTTCGAATTTACGCTGCGCAGTGTCTGCAGTGCGTTGTTGGCGCTGGAGTTGAAGTTGATGCTAGACATAAGTTGCCCCTTTAAAAAACGCGGTACATGAGAGGGACATGCCGGGTTACAAGTACCGGCGCGAACGGTTCGGCATCATGCCACTCGGTTCCGGTTTTCTTTTTTGGACACCAAACCCGTCACGCAGAGACCAAAATGCGCGGCAAGCATTTCCAAGTTCTTAATTTCACAGACCTCACGAAACCCTTCGATTTTAATGGTTAATGTTGCGCAAACTGTTCAAACCGCTGTTAACCCAATTGGGACAGGTTTGCATGGATTAGACCTGCTTCATGCAAGGTTCGCGGCGTAACATCTGATCGAATTCTAAATAGCCAAAGATCCGAGTCCCCTATGGGCCGCTGTCGATGATCGAGCTGGCGAGAGGATAGAACGGGACAAATGTTAAACGAAATCAGCTATTCCGTCGCATCGAAGCATTTCAAAACGGGCCGTTATACCGAAGCCCTCTCGACGCTGAACAAGCTGCTCGATACCAAGCGTGACGCACGCACCTATGCGTTGCTGGCAAAAACCTGCTTGCAAGTTGGCATGGTCGATCAGGCTGCCACATCCTACGAGCTTGCCTATCAGCAGGATGGAATGGATGCTGAAAGCTATCTCGTTGAAAGCATCAAGCTTTATTTCAATAGCGGGCAGAAGGACAAAGCTCTGGCGCTGTCCAACAAGCTGATCCACCGGTTCCATAAATATCCCGAGATCACCTATATCGTCGGCACGACATTGCTGGAGCGCGGAGAACCGAGGATCGCCCGGGCGCTGAAAAGCATCCTGATGAAAAGTGATAACATCGATCACGTCAAGCTTGGTGCGCGTATCGCCATCACAACGTGGGATTTGTTCGATCCGAAGGACATCGAGACGGCAAGACAGCTTCTGGCCAAATTGCCACGCCAGCAAGCGGTGCGCCTGATGTATCTCGTCTTCTGCCGCGAACACAGCAAGTTCGACGCCATCGAAAAACATCAGCCGATCATCGATGCCGCCATCGCTTCGGGGGAGACGGCCTTTCTTTCACTGGATGGCACCTTCTTTAACCTGCACTGGACCGGTGACGAGCATATCAACCAGCTTGCCCGCAGCAACACCCCGGTTTTCACGCCTGAGATGAGCATCAAGCGGCGGCAGATGCCGCATGAATGGGGCCAGAAGATACGGATCGGTTATCTCTCCTCCGACTTCTTCGACAAGCACGCGACCATGAAGCTGATCCGCCGGGTGCTGGAACTGCATGACCGCGACCGTTTCGATGTCACGCTGTTTTGCCACTCGGACCCCGACCTCATCCAGACGAACGAAGCCGACCGCGAATTGTGGGGCCATGTCGTTACCATCCGTAACATGACGAACGAGGAAGCCCTTGCCGAAATCAAGGCACGCGGCATCGACATTCTCGTCGATCTGAAGGGCCATACGGCCGGAAACCGCACAAAGATTCTCAATATGGGGGCAGCCCCTGTGCAGGTCGCCTGGATCGGCTTTCCGGGCTCTACGGTCAATGTCGATCTGGACTATGCTGTTGGCGACCATTACGTGCTGCCGGATAGTTCCAAGCCGCATTATTACGAGAAGTTCGCTCGCCTTCCGGAAACCTACCAGCCGAATGATCCCGTCAACCGTCCTTTGGCCAAGCAGATCAGCCGCGCAGAGGCCGGACTGCCGGAAGACGCCTTTGTTTTCGCGTCCTTCAACGCAAACCGCAAGATCACACCGAGAACTGTGGAACTGTGGTGCGAAATCCTGAAGCGCACGCCCAACAGCGTGATCTGGATTCTGCACAACAGTCAGGACAGCAAGACGCACATTCTCGCGAAATTCATCGCCATGGGCATTCCTGCCAAGCGTGTGTTCTTCATGGGCAAGCTGGAATTCAGCCTCCACCTCAACCGTATTACCGTTGCCGATCTCGGTCTCGATACCTTCCCGGTCAATGGCCACACGACGACATCGGAACAGCTTTGGTCAGGCCTGCCGGTGTTGACCGTCAAGGGCACGAACTTCGCATCGCGCGTGAGTGAAAGCCTTCTTCATGCTATCGGCACACCGGAGCTTATTGCCGAGGATGAAGCGGCCTATGTCGAACAGGCGGTGTCCTACGCCCTTGATCCGGCGCCGCTGAAAGAAATTCGCGCCCGTATCGATGCCAACCGGTTCATGATGCCGCTTTTCGACGCGGAACGTTTCTGCCGTCACCTGGAAGCTGCCTATGTCGCGATGATCGACAAGGCGAAGGCAGGCGAAGCGCCCGATCACATCGACGTACCGGCTCTTCCGCCGCGCACTGAGCCATTCGAAGTCCGGTAAAAATATGGGCTGGAGAACCATCGGTTCCCAGCCCATTCTCGGTATAAATTATCAGGCAGCGCCGCTCACAAAGCGGCGCTTTTCGCATTCTAATGGATGTAGCCCATGCGGATCGCTTTCGCGATGGCCTGAATGCGGTTGACAGAATCGAGCTTGATGGTGGCTGAACCGAGATAGGCATTGACGGTATGAACCGACAGGCCGAGCTTCACAGCAATTTCTTCGCTGATCCGGCCATCACCAGCCAGTTGCAGGCAGGCAACTTCGCGTTCGCTCAGCGATTCCGCTGGCGTGACCCGACGCTCATCTAGCGCGAGTAAATCCACCATGATTTCGGTGCATTTGATATGCTGCTCTAGAACCAGCTCATTATCCAGCAAAAGGCTGCCACCGCAGAAGACCACATATCCGTTACCGATGGTGCCAAGGCGAACCGGCAGGGCCAGTCCTGCATAGGACAGATCGTCATTGGCAAGCCTGAGCATTAGGGCGGGAACATCGGGTATATCCGAAAAACCCGTGCCGCTCTCGCTCTTCCAGATCACCGGCAGCAGCGAGCGTTCCAGATGATCCAGCAGGGGTTCCCCCATGGCCTGAACCAGACGCGCGCTTTGATCGCTGGCGTTCATGCCCCAGTTTTCCAACTCGCAAAACAACTTGCGCTTGTTGGGAAAACCCGATGCCACAGCCCGTAGGACGACGAAATTCTTTGCCCCAAGAATGCGTTGCATGGCCACCAGTTTGGGGAAAAGATCGGAACGGCTGGTCGAGGTACCGCTACGCACAGGCGCGCTCTGTCCCAGGTTTGTCGCCTCAGAATCCTTGTAATAGCCCATCCGACGCACCTTCAAACGAGATTATTACGAACCGCATAGGCAATGGCCTCTGAGCGGGTCTTGGTTGCCGTCTTGCGCATGACGCTGGTGATGTAGTTGTTGATCGTGTTGCGAGAGATACCAAGGATGGTCGCCATCTCGTCACTGGTCTTGCCTTCTGCAATCCAGAAAAGGCACTCCAGCTCACGTTCTGTCAGGTCGATGTCCCGCTCCACGCGCGATTCCGCCACGATGCCGGAGCTTGCGAAATATCCTGTCAGCATGGCCGCCTCCCGCAAGCGGTCCTCCACGGGCACGCTGTCTTCAGCAAACAAAAGCAACAGCGAAAAGCGAACGCGGCCGACGCAGAAGGTCAATGCGCAATATTTGCGGTCCAGACCGTGGGCAACGACGGCATCGTCAGGCAGGAAGAGCATGCGGGGCTTCAAGAGCGCGAGACACTTTTCCATTTCGCTAACGCGGTTCTGATTGTTGGTCAGCTCAGCGCCCAGGCGTCGCACGAGGTCGAAAGGCCAGTCGGAAGTGATGATGAAGTTGAGGCCCGCTTCCTGCAGAAGATCTTCGCGAGCGAGAAGATAATGCGATGCGCCTGCAAAGGACGCAAGCATTTCCACGGCGGCTGTAACGTTGCCGTCAGAAGCCGCAACCGAGATATTTCGAATGAGTTGATCGCGCGGCAAGGACTTCACCGACCTATCAAACGGCGCAGCCGACAACCTGCGAACATCAACATCCACCTTCAATAGCCTACGCCCTCTTACTCTCCTTTCGGAGATCATTTAGCCGGGATGGAAATCATTTCCATTCAGAAACACAAACACGTACCCACGTTTCGCATCCCTGGTGACCGAATCATTATATTTTAGGAGACGATACGGGAAACGCCATAAGCAGTCGAAGGCAATCCCGCATTTTCATCTCTTTGTCATGCAACCGAAAGCATATTGATGTTCTCGGCCTCGCACAGAGTTGATTTCATTATTCCAACGTAAATTGTCGACTTGATGAACAAAGCGTAAATTACGTTTTAAAACAGAACATGTGCGCCTGCGCGATGCAAGAGATAAAACGGATAAAGGCCGGTTTGAGACCGGCCTTTTTGATTTATGCTGCTTTTTCGATAGCCCACTTGCGGAGGATTTTTGCAGCGCGCTCTTCGCTGATTTCCACCATGCGGGAGAGACGACGTTCCGGTCCTTCGCGCACCCGGCGATTGAAGTCGCCCTCGCCACTGTCTCCGGAGAGAAGGTCGTCGGTGCTGTCGAAGCCGAAGTCGGCACCGAACCCGTCCATGAGGCCACCACCACCGCCTGCGCCACCCAGCGCAGGAGAGAAGTCTGGCAATTCGAGACCGGCAGCATCCGCGCCGAGCTCCGCAGTCGCGGCGGAACCGTTGGACATGGAGCGAACGATCGGACGCACACCCAGCCAGACCACGAGGAAGGCGACGGCAACGAAGGCGAGCGAGTTGATGATGCCTGCCGAGTTGCGGCTCAGCACTTCCGTCACGCCCGGGCCGGCCACAGCCTGATCGAGAAGCTGGGTTTCGAGGAAGTCCATCGCGGTAATCGTGACCACGTCGCCACGGGCGGTGGAGATACCGGCGGCGGATGCCACGATCTTCTGCATCTCTGCCAGATAGGCATCGGTTTTGGCCTGATCGGCAGGTTCGCCGATCATCTTTGCAAGACGGCCCTTGTTGACGACCACGGCAATCGAAATCTTGTCGACGGTGTAACCATTGCGCACGGTCGCAGTCGTCTTCGAGTTGATTTCGTAGTTGGTTTGCTCTTCCTTTTTGGCGCTCTCATCCGACGACTTTGGACCGCCACCGCCACCCTGTGGGGCAGCCTGCGGAACATTCTGCTCCACGGTCGCAGCCGTATCCGGCGTCGTTTCCTGAGACTTCTGATCTTCCTTGGTCGTGCGTACCGAGCGTTCGACGCGCGATTCGGGATCGAAAACCGTTTCCTGAATCTGTTGGCTGTCGGTGTTCAGCTCTGCCGTAACGGTGGAGCGAAAGTTATCCATGCCAAGAAATGGCGCAAGCGCCTTGTCGATCTTGCCTTCGAGTTCCTGCTGAACGTTTTGCGACAGCGTCAGCGAGCGGTTCAGTGCACCGTTACCGACATCATCACCGGAGGCCAGAAGCTGTCCGGTCGAATCAAGCAGGGTCACGTCATCGACCTCAAGGCCGGGAACGGCGGAGGCGACGAGGTGACGAATGGACGAAGCGGCCTTGCGGCCTGCAGAGGTGCTAGCACGGATCATGACGGAGGCAGTGGGCTTCTGCTCTCCACGACGAAAATTGCCGACATCCGGCATGACGATGTGCACGCGGGCAGCGGCAACGCCGTCGATCTGCTGGATAGAGCGCCCGATTTCCCCTTCGAGGGCACGGACGCGGGTCACTTCCTGCATGAAGGATGTCAGTCCGAGCGAACCGACATTGTCGAAAAGCTCGTAGCCAGCATTGGTGCTGTCTGGAAGGCCCCGTTCTGCAAGCAGAAGCCGGGCCTTGCTTGTCATACCAACGGGTACCTGAAGGCTGGTCCCATCCGCACCGACCTGGAAGTCAACATTCGACTCGGCAAGAGCGATGCTGATCTTGTTCAGATCCATGGTTTCGAGGCCAACATAAAGTGTTTCGTAAGCAGGCTTGTTCACATAGAGCGCGGCAGCGAGAATGATTGCCATGGACAGAACGCCCACACCACCCAGCACCAAAAGCCGCGTCTGGCCCAGAGCCGCGAAATTTTTTAAAACCTGAGGGAATTGATTAAACAGATTCATTCTGTCCCGCACCGTCATTCAAAAAGAGTCGAGACCTTCTGGTCCCGATAGCAAATTAGACGGTGAAGCTTGCGCGAGCGTTTCCCGACTGGCTTTTCCAGCAAGGCCGCTCGCGCCATATCATTACGCGGCCATGTAGCGTGAAATGATCGACGCAACCTGGTCGGAGGTCAGGGAGCCCATATGCGTGTTCAACAGCGTATCGATCTGCTGGTTGGACAGGCTCTGAAGCGTATCGGTCGAAAGACCGGCGACGCCGGAGGAGCTGAGGGCGGCAATATCGGAGGTGGAGAACTTGCCGATATTTTCCTTCGACAAGGCCGCAATCTGCTTCGAGGTCAAGGCGCCGACCTGCGCGGGCGTCAATGCCTCGCTCTGGCTTGTGGTCAGAACGGCAATCGCACTGGTCGCAAGGCCCGATATTGCGCCTGTGCTGAGGGCGATAATATCATCCGTCGAGAACAAGGCGATATCTTCGGTACCCAAGGCTGCGGCCTGAATGGCGGTCAGCGCATTGAGCTGCGTGGTCGTCAGGGCATCGACCTGCGCCGTGCTCATCGTTACCACCTGATTATAGCCCAGAGAGCCGACCTGACCCGGCGTCAGAACCTTGATATATTCTGTCGTCAGCCCCGAAATGATCGCCGTCGATAGCCCTCTGATCGCGGAGGAGGCAATGGCGGCGAGATCAGCCGTCGAGAATGTGGACATGCCATCGGTCGTCAAGCCAGACAAGCCATCGGCGCTCAAGGCCGCAATCTGTGCCGTCGAGAAGGAGTCGAGCTGATCCTTGCTCAGCGCCGCCACCTGCTTGCTGGTGAGGCCGGAAATGCCCGCGGTTCCAAGGCCTGACAGTTCCGTAACGGACAGCGAGGCGATGAAATCGGTGGAGAGCCCGCCAATGGCCGAAGAACTGATCGCGCCGATCTGCGCCGGGCTCAAAGTATCAAGCTCGTCCGCCGTCAGTCCGGAGATCGCGGTGGAGGTAAACGCGTTGATCTGCCCCGTCGACATGATGTGAATCTGCTCGAGGCTGAGCGCCGCAACCTGATCGCTCGTCAGGCCTGCAATACCGCCCGTGCTGAGCGCTGCGATCTGTCCCGTGGAGAGCGCGGCGATGTCCGCCGTCTTCAAAGCCGCGACCTGCTGGGATCCGAAGGCCCCGACCTGCGTGGGAGAAAGCGCAGTGATCTGATCGACCGTGAGCGCTGCGACCTGCGCCGTGGACAGGCCTGAAATACCTGCAGAACTCAGTGCGTGGACCATCTCGGTGGAAAGCGCAGCCAGTGTTGCAGTCGGAATGCCGACGATTGCCGCAGAACTGATCGCGGCCAGATCGGCAGTCGAGAATGTCTTGAGATGGGCAAGCCCCAACGCCGCCAATTGTCTGGAACCAAGTGCGGCGACCTGATCGCTGGTAAACGCTTCCACCTGATCAGGGCTGAGAGCCGCAATCTGGTTGCTCGTCAGGCCGGAAACGCCCGACGTACTCAAAATGGCGATCCTGCTTGTGGACATGGCCGCCAGAGCTGCCGTGGACAGTCCCTGAATGACATGGGACGGCAAGGCGGCCAGATCATCGGTGGAAAAGAGATCGATATCGTCAGCGCCAAAGGCCGACAATTGCGCGGACGACAAGGCAGCGATCTGCGTTGGTGTCAGTGCCTCGACCTGATCGGTCGAGAGCTTGTCAATCTGCCCTGTCGAAAGACCGGCAATGCCCGCGGTACTCAGCGCCATGATCTGTGCCGAGGACAGCGCTGCAATGCCTGCGGTGCCGAGTGTAGCAATCTGTTTGGAACCAAGCGCGCCCATCTGAACGGTCGTCAGCGCTTCCAACTGCTTGCTGGTCAAGGCTGCGACCTGCGTCGTGGTCAAGCCTGCAATGCTTGCCGTGCCAAGAATGGCGATGCGTTCTACGGGCAGAGCGGCAATCGTGTCCGTGGACAGGCCGCTGATCGCAGTGGACGTCAACGCCGCAAGTTCATCTGTCGAAAGCGCTGCGAAATCATCGGCACCGAAGGCGCTTAGCTGTGTCGATGTCAACGCAGCAACCTGCACTGAGTTGAAAGCCTCGATCTGGACGACCGAAAGCGCGGCGATCTGATCCGTCGTCAGCCCGCCAATGGCCGCAGTGCTCAAGGCCGCGATTTGAGTGGCGGACAAAGCGCTTGCTCCGGCGCTGCCAAGTGCCGCCACCTGTTTGGAACCGAGAGACGCGATCTGCGCCGTCGTCAATCCCTGTAGCTGAGCGGACGTCAGCGAGCCGATCTGCCCGGTCGACAGGCCGGGTATGCTGGCAGACCCCAGAGCTGCGAGCCTGTCTGCTGACAGACCGGCAAGCGTGGTTGAAGAAAGACCAAGGATTGCGCTGGATGTCAGTGCTGCGAGTTCGGCGGTCGAGAAGACGGCAAGATCGTCCGAACCCAGCGCGCTCACCTGCGATGATGTTAAAAGTCCGACCTGCGCCGTATTGAACGCTTCGACCTGCACGGTCGTCAATGCGCCAATCTGCTCTGCCGTCAGACCTGGGATGCCCGCGGAACTCAAGGCAGCGATCTGACCCGTCGAAAGCGCGGCAACACCGACCGTTCCAAGCGCGGCGACCTGCTTGGAACCAAGAGCTGCCACTTGCACCGTCGTCAATGCTTTAACCTGATCGGTCGTCAGGGCTGCAAGCTGCGTTGTTGTCAGACCAGGAACACTTGCCGGTGACAAGGTTGCTATGACGGACGGGTCCAGTTTCGCTAGCGTTTCAGTTGAGAGACCGGAAACGCCATTGCTGGAAAGAGCAGCAATATCTTTTGTCGAGAATACAGCGAGATCAGCCGTACTCAGAGCCGCTACCTGTGCGGAGGTGAGTGCCGCGACCTGCACTGTGGTCAGCGCTTCTGCCTGTTCGGTCGTCAAGGCCACAATCTGACCCGTGGACAGGCCGGTGATACCGTCCGAACTCAAAGCGGCAATCTGGCTCGTTGTCAGTGTGGCGACACCGGCCCCAAGTGCTGCAACGTGCCGCGACGACAGGGCCGCAACCTGGGTGGTCAGGAGTGCCTTGATCTGGATGTCTGTCAGCGCTGCGACCTGACGGGTCGATAGGCCGCCAATGCCGCCCGTGCCCAGCGCCGTCAATGTTGAGGTGGACAGCGTTGCAATTGTATCGGACGACAATCCGGCAATCGCCTGTGAGCTGATCGCTCCAACGGCGGATGGGGAAAGAGAATCGAGATCGTCCGCACCGAATGCAGAGAGCTGCTGAGAAGTCAGAGCCGCAATCTGTTTGGTCGATAGTGACGCGATCTGACCCGTACTCAAGGCGGAAATCTGACTGGTGGTCAGACTTGCCACAGCATCCGTGCTCAAGGACGCGATCTGGCCGGCTGTCAGCGCAGCAATGGTGCTTGTCGGAAGTGAATCGATGATACCGATGTTGAGCTTTCCAATTTCTTCATTGGAAAACTTCTTGATATTGTCTGCTCCCAACGCGGTTATCTGGGCAGTTGTCAGCACGCCAACTTGAACCAAGGTCAGGGCTTCAGCCTGCCCCGTGTTCAACGTTGCGATCTGCGCGGTCGTCAGACCAGAAATACCGCCCGTGCTGAATGCAGCGATCTGCCCTGTCGAAAGCTTGCCGATATCGTCAGACCGAAGAACAGAAACCTGGTCAGCCGTGAGGGAAGAAACCTGCTTGGTCGTCAACTTCTGAACTTGCTCAGCGGTCAGGGCAACAACCTGCTTGGTGGTCAATCCGGAGATGCTGGCCGGGTTCAAGGAAGCGATATCCGTAGACATGGCAACCAATGCAGCCGTGGACAGGCCGGATATTGCGCCGGAACTGATGGCTGCAAGTTCTTCTTTGGTGAAGTTCTTGATGTTGATGTCTTTGATGGCTTCCAGCTGGTCGGCACTCAGCGCGCCAATCTGCGTGCTTGTCAGCGCATCAACGCTCTCGCTGGAAAGTGTGCCAATCTGCTGTTTTGAGAGACCAGAAACTCCCGCTGTCGATATGGCGGCAATCTGTAGCGTGCTTAGAGCCGTTATATTGCCGGTACCAAGTGCTGAGATTTGAGCAGAGCCCAACTGGCCGATCTGCTCTTTGGAAAGCACCGCCAATTGCTCGGTTTTCAGTGCCGCCACCTGGCGGTCCGTCAAACCTTTTACCGCCGTCGTGTTGATACCCGAGATTTGTGTCGTGGTGAGCGATGCAAGTTCGGCAGGACCGATGGCGGCAATCTGAGCAGAGCTCATGGCCGAAACCTGATCCTTGCTAAGGGCGGCCAATTGATCGGTATTGAGGGTGTCGATCTGGTCGGATGTCATGCCCTTGAGCGACGTCGTAGACAATTTCTTGATCTGGTCTGCCGTCAGTGCTTTGACGACGGCCTCACTCAGGCCCGATATCGCACTGGAATTGAGCGCGGCGATATCTGCCGTTGAAAACGTCGCAATATCATCCGCACCCAGGCCCGCTGTCTGGCTCGATTTCAACGCGCCGATCTGAATCGTGGTCAAGGCATTGACTTGAAGTGTTGTGAGAGCCGCGATCTGATCGGACTTGAGGCCCGCAACTGCTTTAACGTTAAGAGCCGCGATCTGGGCGGTCGATAGCGCTCCCAAAGCATCATTCGACAGGCCAGCGGCACCGGACGCGCTGATGCCGACAATGGCTTCAGCGGACATGCCCTTGATGTTTTCAGCCTTCAACCCGGCAATTTGCGCGGAGCTGAGAGCTGCGACCTGGGAGGAAGACAGGGCAGCGATCTGGGTGCTTGACAGTGCGGACATCTGATCCGCACTCAGGGCGCCCAGAGTTTTCGCCAATATCGACGAAATCTGTTTGGTATCCAAGGCCGCGATAGAGGTTGACGTTAGGGCAGACACTTGCGTGGAGCTCAGCGCCTTGATCTGGTTGGTCGACAATGCGGCAACCTGCGTCGAACTCAAGGCTGCGATCTGCGTAATCGTCAGTTTTGATATCGCACTCGTATTCAACACAGCGATGTTTTCCGCTGTCAGCGATGCCACGACAGAGTCCGATAGCCCTGTGATTGCCCTGCTGGTAAGAGCGGAAACAGCGGACGTCGTCAGAGAGTTCAGGTCAGTCGCATCCAGGGCAGCAAGCTGTGTTGCGGTCAGCTGACCGGCTTGCGCGTTCGAGAGCTTGCCAAGCTGCTCGCTGGAAAGCACATTGAGCTGGTCTCCCGTCAGCCCGGCTATGGCTGCTGTGCTGATGGCTGCTATTTTATCTGATGTGAGCGCGGCAATGACCGCAGTGCTCAGTCCCTGAATGGCTTTGGAGCCGATTGCGGCAATATCAGCCGTGGAAAACTTGGCGATATCGGCTGTTCCCAGAACGCTGAGTTGCGCCGAGCTGAGCGCCTTGACCTGTGCAGATGAGAGCGCTTCCAGCTGTTCTACGGTCAGTGCCGCGACCTGTGCGGTCGAAAGGCCAGCAATCGCCGAGGTGCTTAGGGACGTGATCCGGTCCTCTTTAAGCGAGCTTAGATAGTCCGTCGTCAACGACTTGATCTGCGTGGTTTTGATCGCGCCCAGCTGCCTGCTCGTTAATTCGGCCAGCTGATCAGATGTCAAGGCAGCGAATTGCTCGGATGAAAACACGGCGATGGCCGCAGTGCTGAGAGAGGAAATTTTATCCGTCGAGATACCTGCCACGGCAGCCGTGCTGAGGCCCGCTATCGCCTTGGTCGAAATCGCAGCAATTTCATCTGCCGTGAAAGAGTTGATTCCCTCAGCACTGATGGCTCCAATCTGGGTGGAACTCAGCACTTTGACCTGTGCCACAGTCAGTGCTGCGATCTTTTCGGTGGGGAGTGCGGCCAATTGATCGGTCGTGAGTTTGGCAACCGCGCTGGTGGAAAGAGCCGCGATCTGGTCTGTCGTCAGCTTGGCTATGGCGTCCGGATCGAAGCCGGAAATTGCTTTGCCTGACAAGGATGCAAGTGCAGAAGCGTTGAAAGATGAGATATCGTCTTTCGAAAAAACCGACGCCTGGGCAGAGGTCAATGACGCCAGTTGCGTAGAGGTTAGAGCGGCGAGTTGAAGAGTGCTGAGTGCTCCGATTTGATCAGTAGTGAGCTTGGAGAAAGTATTGGCACTGATCGCTGCTACCTGTTGCTCCGTCAAAGCCGCAACGGTATCTGTGCTCAGACCCGCTGCCGCAGCGCTGGTGATCGCTGCCATGTCCGCAGTTGAAAAGGTCTTGATCTGCTCATCACTTAGGCTTTGAATCTGCGTGGAGTTCAGCGCCTTGACCTGAGTCGCCGTCAGCGCCTCGCCCTTGTCGTTCGAGAGCTTTGAAAGCTGCTCCGTCGTCAGGCCCGGAATGGCTCTCGTACCCAGGGCTGCGATTTGGGCTGCGGAAAACCCCGAAAGATTGTCGGCCGACAGCACTTCAACCTGCGTCGATTTGAGGACGCTGACCTGTTTCGTCGTCAAACCGGAGAGCTGATCTGACGACAGGGCGGCAATCTGTGATGTCGTGAGGCTGGCGATAACTGCCGTACTTAACCCGGCGATACCAGATGAAGAGAGGTTACTCATATAATCAGGACCAAGGGCCGTGATCTGGGCGGCTTTCAACGCGGCAACCTGACCAGATGTCAGCGCATTCACTTGGTAGGAACTTAACGCACCGAGCTGCTCGGTCGTCAGCCTGGAAACAGCATTTGTGCTCAACGATGCCAGCTGCTCATCCGTAAGGGACGTGAAGACCTCGACACTCATGCCGGGAATGGCGCTTCCGCTGAGGGCACCGATCTGCTCCGTCGAAAGCAAAAGAAGGGAAAAGCTCGTTAAGCCTGCGATACCCTTGCTGGAAATCGCGGCCATATCTGCTGTTGAAAATGTCTGGAGATCTTCTGGCTCAAGCGCCGCGATCTGATCGGAACTCATCGCGCCAATTTGCGCAGGAGTAAACGCTTCAGCTTGATCCGGCGTCAGATGCCCAAGCTGCTCGGTGGTAAATGCTGACACCTGCCCCGAGCTTAGGGCTTCAAGAGCGAGTTTGTTCAGAATGCTGATCTGGTCCAGCGTCAATCCGACCATTGAGCTGGTTGAAATCGCGCTGAGCTGCTTGGGGCTCATGGCCTGAACGTCTTCAAGTTCCAGCGCGCCGATCTGTTCGGCTGAAAACGCGCTGATCTGTCTTGACGAAAGAACCTTGACCTGCTCGGTCGACAACGCCGCCACATCTTCTCCAGACCAACTGGCAACCGTCGCCGTGGACAGTTTCATGATTTGGCTGGTGGAGTAAGAAGGTACGATCGATGTCATGTGCAGGCCTTGGTCGCGAGTTCAAATATCGAAAACAAACGGTCGAGGCCGCAGGACCTCAGACGAAGGCCGGAACACAAACGCGCGTTCTTCCCGACCCCTTGTCACGCAGAACACCACTTGGCCAAAGGCCAAAGGCAGCATCCCCCGTTGACAATCCTAGGTTTGGTTGCTTGCGCGAAGCTTTCAGTTTTTCCGAAATAGAAACCCTGAGTATCCATGGTCAGGGCGCAGTTGTGCCCCCCGCAATGCGACCAGCACTACGGCTCAGAGACCACAAATTTACTTTGGCTGATACTTGATGCCGATTGTTAGAGCGGAGGGTTGAGGAAGGAAGGCATTGCCTCTTGCTTTTCTGCAAGCGCAAGGAACAGGCGGGATGTATCCAGCGCTTCCCGGATCGTCACATCCATGTCCAGATAGCGATATGTCCCGAGCCGCCCCACGAATGTTATGCCGTTCTCGTCATTGGCAAGCGAGACATATTGAGCAAGCTGCTCTTTTTCCTTCACCAGACGTATGGGGTAGTAGGGAACATCATCCGGGCCGCATTCACGGGAAAATTCACGGTAACAGACTGAACTCTCGTGCTTTTCCCAAGGTGAGAAATGCTTGTGTTCAGTGATGCGGGTATAGGGAACGGAGACTTCTCCGTAATTCATCACCGCACAGCCCTGATAATCGCCCTCATAGGTGAAGCGTTCAAAATCAAGCGTGCGATAGCCCAGGCGGCCATTGGCATAATCGAAATAGCCATCGAGTGAGCCGGAATAGAAGGTGTGGTCGTAACCGCTCACATCATCCCGCGTGAAATTGCTGTTCAGGTGCACGCGAATATTGGGATGATCGAGAATACGCTCGACCATGGGCGTGTAGCCGGTTTCCGGCATCCCCTGGAATTTATGGAAGAAATAATCGTCGTCGTAATTGAAGCGCACCGGCAGTCGCTTGAGGATCGACGCGGGCAAATCCGTTGGCGAGCAACCCCATTGTTTCTGGGTATAGCCTTGGAAAAATGCCTCATAGAGATCGCGACCGACGAAGCGAAGCGCCTGCTCCTCAAAAGTCTGAGGGTCTTCAATCGTCTTGTCGGCCTGCGTGTCGATGAAGTCCTTCGCCTCGTCCGGGCGGAAGGTCTTGTCGAAAAACTGGTTGATGGTGTGCAGATTGACGGGGAGCGAAAACACCTGGCCCCTGCTCGTCGTTTTCACGCGGTTCTTGTAGGGCATGAATGTCTGGTGGCGGTTGACGTATTCCCACACCTCGGCATCGTCGGTATGGAAAATATGCGGGCCATAAACATGAACCATCACGCCCGTCTCGGCATCCCGTTCCGTGTGGCAATTGCCGGCGATGTGGTCGCGCCTGTCGAAGATATCGACCTTATGACCCGCTTGCGCAAGTTCGCGACCAATAACGGCACCGGAAAGCCCGGCTCCGACAATAGCAATCTTCTTGGACTGAGACACTCTCGACCTGCCTTGTAATGATATGTCAGAGCGCCCTGCATTCCCTTTGAATGCTGAGACGCCCTGATTATTCCGTTGCCCGCATGAAAACGCTTAGATTTTGGCTTTTAAGCCGTAGCGGAGGTCTCGCTGGTCCACAACCGATTGTCGAACGGTATGGGGGAGAATTCGTGCCATTCACGCAGTTTCTGGAGATATCGTGCGCGATAACTTTGCTCATCGACGAATTCCAGATTTTCCAGAACGAGTTCAGCGCCGATTTCGTAATAGATGTCCAGATTGCTCAAATCCGGAACCGGTGTTTCTCCACGCTCGGCTTCTCCCTGCATCTGCCAGTACAGCTCTTCCAGACGGCGTGCCAATCCCGGAATATCGCGCAGTATGCTCTTCTCGCGGTTGGCCTGAATCTTGTCCCTGACGATTTTCAGCGTTGCAGGCGCCTTGGCATAAGCGATTGCCTTGGCGACATAGTCCTCGGGACCATCGCAGATCAGTTCAGGCACGCCGGTCGCGGCAACGACGCTGCTGCAGAAGCGCGCGGCAAAGCTCTTGCCGGGGAAGGTGAGAACCGGAAGTCCGACCGTCAACGAGTCCGCTGCCGTCGAATGCGCGCCGTAGGGGAAGGTATCGAGGAAGAGGTCCGCGACCGCGATGCGTGCCAGATGCTCGGCATTCGCTGCCTTGGGCGCAAAGATGATGCGCTCCTGTGCAATTCCGGCCTCTTCGGCCAGTTGTCGCAGCCGTTCGTCGGCTTTCTGGTGGCCGCTCAGCAGCCAAAGCACGCTGTCGGGTGTTGCCGTCAGGATCTTCGTCCATTGATCGAAGGTGCTGGCGTTGATTTTCTGCATGCCATTGAAGCAGGCAAAAACGAAAGCATCCTTTGGCAGTCCTGCCTGTTCACGCGTTGGCTTTTCAGCGATAATGCGCTTGCGGTCAATCGGCTGGTTGCAGGCGATGCGCAGGACCTTTTCCGTGTAATAGATTTCGCTTTCGACCGGGACGATCTGCGGATCGGCAATCATATATTGATGGAACGGGCTGCCCATCGAGCCGGGGTAGCCACAGAAGTTGACGATGACAGGCGCCGGGCGATAGCCGAAAATCTTCGTTCTGGCGTGTTTCGTGTAACCATTGACGTCGATGAGAACATCAACCTCGTCTTTGGCGATCTGACGGGCGGCTTCTTCATCGGAGAGCCCACCAATTTCGCGCCAGACATCCACAACGGCCTTCATACGTGTCTGCGTTGGGTCGTTGGCAACAGGGTCACCGCAATAATAGGCGTAGATTTCAACGTTTTCCTTGTCGTGCAGCTCCAGCACTTCGCGAAGCGCAAAGCCGACGGCATGGTCACGCAGGTCCGAGGACACATAGCCAACGCGCAGGCGCGCGCCCGTTCCGGACTTCTGCTTGACCTTGTTGCGCGGGAAATTGCTAAGGTCGAGACGTCCGACGAAACCCTTGTTGTATTCCCAGGCCTTAGCAAGCTGGAACATCGGATCGTCTGAATAACATCCCAGCGTCAAAGGTGACATGGAATCGACCAATTGACGTTTGGTGACGTGGTTGGACGGGGTGAGAACCGGCCATTTGCACTGCCGCTGCCGAATAGCGCTCCAGTGCTGCCCGGTTTCCTTCTTTTCGGGTCGCAACTCCAAGGCCTGCCAGAGCACAGTCTCTGCTTCCTCAAGCAGGCCCGCATTTTCCATGACGCGGCCGATGTGCTGCAACGCCATCACCCGGTAGGACAGACGGTCCGCCGTCGTCTCGGCCGTGCTGTTGGCAAAGCCTTGCCACTGCATGATGGCCTGCGGGGACAGACCACTGTCTTCATAAGCGCGGCCCAGATTGATGTGGGCAGGCCCGAATACGGGATCGATCTTCAATGCCGCCTGCAAGGCGTTAATCGATCCCGGCATATCATCAAGCTGGCGCAGTATGACGGAGTAGTTGAAATAGACCATCTGGATTCCGGGGTGGGAATCATTGAATGCCAGCCAGGTCTTGTAAAGCTTCACGGCATCGGCCAGGCGGCCTTCCGCGCCCAAGGTTTCGGCGAATTTCAACACGTCCGTCAGAGCCAGACGTTGCGTTCTCGCCAACTCCAGCAGATTTTGCAGAAGCGAATTGGAAAATTCCCCATGTGCCACAGTATTCATCAATCATAACCCCGGAGCTGGCGTGCACGATGGCAACAAACCGCTATTTGTTTAGAACCGGTGGCGAGATTAATACTTTGAAGCTTGTGCGGCGCTTTACTTGCACGAAAACCGTGCGTTTTGTCGCCTTATCCAACACATTTTTCGTTACACAAAGGCAAAAGGGCACCACAAGTGTGCCCTTCTCTTAAATCTGGCGTCTATTTACTGGCCGATTCCTATCAGCCTAAAACAGGTCGAAATCGCCGGAAGCCTTGTCGAGTGGCTGTGAATGGCCGTGGCGCAAGCCAGCGCCAAGAGCTTTTTGCATTTCTGCAAGCTTGACGAGGCTGAGTGCCGTGGAAACATCGACGGCCCATTCCAGCGGAATAAAGCCGGTGATCGTGTCGATGAATTCCGCAAGACCGCGCGTTTTCTGAACCGCAAGATCGATGCCTTGCAGGAGCCGCATGCCTTCGGTCGAGACTGCACCATTGGTCGCTTCAAGCAGTTGCGGCTCTATACGCTCGATGAGGTAAGCCACGTCGTGCAATTCGGAAACGACCCGCATCAGAACGTCGGGAAGCGCCTCTTCGAATGCTGAAAATTCCGCGTTCTCTGCGATCTGCATGAATACTCCGTGGCCAATATGCCGAACCGAAAAGAAAAAACCTATTTCGGCCCGATGCTGAAACAAAATGATGGAACGGCGTGAGCAATCGCTTTGTGCGCCGTTTAGAAAAATTCGATGTCGCTTGCCACTGGCTTTGGTGCCGGTGCGGGGCGTCTTTCCAGAGCAACCGTCGACTGCGCTTCGGCTCCGCTAAGCGGATGCTGACGCGCGCGACCGGAAACCGGCCAGAACTCCACCTTGCGGCCCGAGTCCCCTCCCGTCGATTGCCCGAGAAGACGAATGCCTTCGTCCTTTAGAAACTGCACCGCGAATGCGGCGTTCTGCTCGCCGACATTAGAGAAGCTGGCAATCGTCTTCGCCCCGCCGAAGATTTTTGCCTCGAGACGATCACGGCGTGCCCCCTGCTTGAGCAGGCCGTTGATCAGCAATTCCATGAGATGCACCCCGTAACGGGTCGCATCTCCACCCCCCATACCCCCCGTACCCGGCAGCAAGAAATGGTTCATGCCGCCGACGCCCGCAACGGGGTCTCTGAGACACGCAGCCACGCACGAGCCGAGAATGGTCGTCAAGACCACATCGGGATCGTTGGCGATCTTGTATTCGCCCTGGATAATGTGCACGCGCTTGGCTGCGGTTTCGATCATTTCAAGGATCCAAATACGGCTTCGATTGCCGCCTTCATCTTGTCGATGGAGAATGGCTTTGCCAGAACGTTGTTTGCACCGAGCTGAGCTGCCTTCTGAACCAGCGCGCGGTCGCCCTGCGCGGTCAGAATGATGAAGGCTGCCTTCTTGGTGGTTGGGTTCGTGCGAACCGCCTGCAAGAAGCCAAGACCGTCCATCTTGGGCATGTTGAAGTCGGAGATGACGAGATGATGGGGCTGCTGCTCCATGATCTTCATGCCCTGCTCGCCATCGCCAGCGGAGGTGATCTGCTTGAAGCCGAGCTGCGTCAGTGCATCACTGAGCAGGAGGCGGCTTGTGACCTGATCGTCAACGATCAGAACTTTGATTTTTTCTGCAAGAGACATTAGTCGGAACCTTCTTTTCGGGCAGCAGTAAGTTTCAGAATTTCTTCGCCGATGGCGTTGAGCGGAAGCTGTTGTTCAACCGCACCAAGCTCATGAGCGACCCTCGGCATTCCATAAACGACGCAGGTTTTTTCGTTTTGACCGACGGTACGCGCACCGGCATGACGCATTTTCAGCAAACCGGCAGCACCGTCGCGACCCATTCCGGTCAGGATGACGCCGACCGCATTGCGTCCGGCAAGTTCGGCCACGGAATCGAACAGAACGTCCACCGATGGTCGATGGCCATTAACAGGTTCTTTTTCCAAAAGCCTGCAACTTGGTGCGGAATGATTAACGACCTGCAAATGCCGCTCACCGCCGGGTGCGAGGTATATTTTACCGGTCTGGAGCCGTGCCCCATCGGTTGCCTCTTCCACCACGGGTGCGCAGAGCCGGTTGAGACGTTCGGCGAAGCTTTTCGTGAAGGTCGATGGCATGTGCTGGGTGATGACCGTGGGCGGGCAATTGGCCGGAAACTTCTGCAGAACAGAAATCAGAGCCTCCACACCGCCGGTCGATGAACCGATGGCAACGATCTTGCGACCCACACGATAATCGCTGACAGCCATCGGCGCCGCGATAGCAGGCTTTTCGGCAGCGACATTGCGATAGCTCTGGTGCTGCGAACGCGCCGCCGCCTTGACCTTTTCCGCCAGATCGCCAAACGGCCTGCTGTCACCGGGTGCCGGTTTGCCCACGCAATCGAAGGCACCGATTTCGAGCGCCGCCAGAGATGCGCCGGCACCGCGATGCGTCAGGGTCGAGACCATGATGACCGGCATGGGCCGAAGCCGCATGATCTTTTCCAGAAATTCAAGGCCGTTCATTTCCGGCATCTCGATATCCAGCGTCACGACATCCGGATTGAGTTCCTTGATTGCCGCACGCGCTTCCATGGCATTGCCTGCCTGACCGACCACGTCAACATCGGGGTCAGCCTTCAGCACAGCCGAAATCAGCCCACGCATGGTGGGTGAGTCGTCAACAACGAGAACCCGTGCCGGTGAAGTCATGCTTTCCTCCCGCCGGGTTTGCCGATGAAGCGATAGGTGGTGATGCCGGTATTGTCGAACAGGGCCTTTGGATCACCCGAAACACGCTCGGAGTGGCCGATGTAAAGATGTCCACCTTCCGGCAACAGACCCGCAAAACGCGACCAGATTTTCACCTGCGTCGGCTCATCGAAATAGATCACCACGTTGCGGCAGAAAATCACGTCGAAACCGCCCTTGAAGGGCCATTGCGTCATGAGGTTCAGCTCGTTGAAAGTGATGAGTTTTTTGACCTTGTCGCTGATCTGGTGCTTGCGGCGACCGCCGACATCCACGTCCTGAAACCATTGCTTGCGCATGGCCGGAGACACGGTTTCGAGCGCGTTCTCGTCATAGACCCCTGCTCTCGCCTGCGCCAGAATCTTGGGATCGATGTCGGTTGCCAGAATCCTGAAATCGTAGTCGGCGGCGTTTGGAAACATCGCCAGGACCGTCAGCGCAATCGAATAGGGCTCCTGACCGTCGGAGCAGGCAGCAGACCAGATGCGAACGCGGCCACCCGTCTTCGCCCGGTTGATGAGGCCCGGCAGGACTTCATCGCGCAGATGCTCGAAGTGATGGTTTTCGCGGAAGAAGCGGGTGAAATTCGTCGTCAGATGCGACAGCATTTCCCTGCGCGCATGCGCGCCTTCCTGCGAGGAAACCAGAGTGCAATATTCCCGAAATCCGGACAGGCCCAGATTGCGGATGTGTTTTGACAGTCGCGAATAAACGAGCGACGCCTTGGTGTCGTTCAGATAGATACCCGCATCGGCATAAATCATCGCGGCGATTTCGGACAGGTCGCGGCGTGTCAGCGGATATTCTCCGCTGGCAAGCACTTCGTCCGGTGATAGGCGTTGATCGTTAAACTTGAGCGCTGTCATTCATCACCACTTTTCAACCGGCTGCCGCAAGAGACATCTCTTGCTTGAGAGACTGGCCACGAGACGCGCCGACAACAGCATCCACATCCAGAATGAGAGCCACACGACCATCACCGAGGATGGTTGCGGCAGCAATGCCCGGAACGTGGGTGTAGTTGGCTTCCAGCGACTTGATCACGACCTGACGCTGCCCCTGGATGGCATCGACCATCAGAGCGCGCTGGCCGCCGCCTTCCGATTCCACCAGAAGGGCAACACCGTCCACCGGGTTTGCCTGTGTGGCGCGGAAGTTGAGAATGCGACCGACATCCACCAGCGGGCAGAAGGAGTTGCGGATCGAGATCAGGCGCTGGTTGGAACCGAAGGAGTGAATGTTCACGGCTTCCGGCTGCAGCGTTTCGACAATCGCCGTCAAAGGAACGACGAGCGTCTGACCGGCAACCGTCACCACCATGCCATCGAGAACGGCAAGCGTCAGCGGCAGGCTCATGGTGAAGGTCGAGCCGAGGCCCGGACGCGAGGTGATGCTGATGCGGCCACCGAGTGCCTGGATCGAGCGCTTGACCACGTCCATACCGACGCCACGACCCGAAATATCGGAAATCTTGTCGGCGGTAGAGAAGCCCGGTGCGAAGATCAGGTTGTCGATTTCTTCGTCCGTCAGGTTGGCATCGGCAGCGATCAGGTCGTTGTCGATGGCCTTCTGGCGAACGCGCTCGCGGTTGATGCCCGCGCCATCGTCCTGAAGTTCGATGAGAATACGGCCCGAGCGGTGCTTTGCCGTCAGCTTGACGGTGCCTTCCGGGTTCTTGCCGGCGGCTTCGCGCTTTTCAGGCGTTTCGATGCCGTGGTCGACGGCATTACGGATCATGTGCGTCAGCGGTTCGGCCAGCTTGTCGATGACCGTCTTGTCCACTTCGGTGTTTTCACCCTCGGTGATCAGGCGGATCTGCTTGCCGATCATGTCGGCAACTTCGCGGACGATACGCGACATGCGCTGGAAGACAGGCTTCACAGGCTGCGCGCGGATGGCCATGACGCTATCCTGAATTTCGCGCGTCAGCTGCTGAAGTTCTTCCAGACCCATGTTGACGGCGGATGTGCCGGTCGTGTCGTTTTCGATCACGCTCTGCGACAGCATCGCCTGGTTGATGACGAGTTCGCCGACGAGGTTGATCAGGCGGTCAACGCGGTCGAGGTCGACGCGGATGGTCTGGCCGGCGCTTGCATTGGCGGCGTTGGCAGCCGCTGCAGCGGCAGCCGGTGCTTCCTTCTTCTCGGAAGCGGCAGAAACGGTGCGCGTGACTTCGGTCGCGGCGACGGCTGTTGCAACGGTCTTTGCAGCAGTCGTCTCGTCTGCGGCATCAGACATGACGGCGGGTTCGTCGGCGACTTCATCCAGAACCGAAAGATCGAACGGCACCGGTATCATCGGCAGTTCTTCTTCAGGCGGGGTTTCCTCGACGATCTCGGTGATTTCCAGATCGCAATCCCACTCCGCAAACTCGAAAACGGTGCGGATGCCAGCGGCACCCTTGTCCGTCTTTATCGTGATCTTCCACTGGAAATAGGCAGCTTCCGGCTCGATGTTTTCGAGCAGCGGCAATGCGGTCATGTCGCAGTTGATGCTCATCTCGCCGATGCGCGAGAGGTCGCGCAGCAGAAGCGCGGATTCATTGCCCTTGGTGTAGAGCGATGTCTGCGGCTTGAAGACGACGTTGAAGGACGGTGTTTCCATGAGTGGAACCGTGTCGTCTTCGAAGTCGCCGAAGGAGAAGGCGACGGGCTGGAAGCCACTGTCGTCGGTCGGGGCAGGTGCTGCGGCAACCGGTGCTGGTGCTGCGGCTTTCGGTGCTGCCGGTTCCGAGGCTGCACTGGGCGAAACCTTTTCGCCATTGGCAAGCGCTTCCAGTTCCTTGACCAGTCCGCGCGTGCGGCCTTCCTCGACGCTGCCACCATCACGGGCGGCATTGGTCAGATCGGCCAGAACGTCGGCCGATTTCAGCATGACCTTCAGAACGTCCTGATCGGGCTCGAGCTTGTTCGAGCGCACGCAATCCAGAGTCGTTTCAAAAACGTGGGCGAAGGCCACGAGATCTTCGAGACCGAAAGCACCCGCTCCACCCTTGATGGAATGAACGGCACGAAACACAGCATTCACGGTTTCCGGGTCGCGGTCGCCGTCGTTCAATTTCAGAAGACCCGATTCCAGTTCGGCGAGCTGTTCCTCGCACTCCTGGAAGAAGATTTCTTTGATTTCGTTCATATCCATCGTGAGTGGTCCCGTATCAAGCAGTTACGCGTTCAATGGCATCGATCAGCTTTACAGGATCGAACGGCTTGACGATCCAGCCGGTCGCGCCTGCCTGGCGGGCACGATTTTTCTTCTCGGCATCGCTTTCGGTGGTCAGCACGAGGATCGGGATCGCACGGTATTTTTCGTTGCGGCGAACGCCTTCGATAAAGCCGAAGCCATCGAGACGCGGCATGTTGATATCCGTGACGATGACGTCTGGATCGCAGCCCTCGAGAACTTCAAGTCCTTCGACGCCGTCTTCCGCCTGGATCGTTTCGAAACCCGCATTATTGAGCGTGACCAGCAACATGTTGCGGATCGTTCTGGAATCGTCGACGGTCAGAACCTTCTTCTTCATTTCTATGCCTCCTTCGGGAGCATATGATCGATGTCTACGCCGATCAGTTTAAGGGTTTTGTCAAAGGCATCCGATGCCTTGGAAAAAGTGAATGGTTTGCCATCGGCTTCCCAAGCCTTGATGCCAGCCATCAAGACCTGGGCGCACTGTACGCCCACGCGCTCGACCTCGGAGGCATCCACCGCAAGCGGGGCACCCCTCATTTCCATCAGTTTTCCGTGCAAGACGGATGCCTGATTGAGGTCCAGCACCGGTGACAGTTTCAATGTCGACTGCGCTGCTTTCCTGCCTGCCATCAAATCACTCCTTGGCGTCTGAATTGTTGCTGCACGTAGCCGTAATCCATGCGTTCCTCGCGCAAGGGTGCCACGTTTTGCTGATGCTGATACTGTCTCGTAACCGGCTCTGCCGCCGCGTGCATCTGGCGGGCAATGCGGAATTCGCGCACCGTCCGGCCCAGTTCGAGAATAACCGTGTGCAGATCGTCGGCCTCTTGCGCCGTCGTCGTCAGGCGGCTGGCGGCGCGATCCGACTCCGCGCCAATCGAGCCGAGTTCGACCGCGACCGTCTGGAGGCTGGTGACGTTTTCGTCGGTGCGGCGGGCAACATCGCCGATCATATCGCTAACGCCGGAAACCTGACGAACCACGCCGCCAATGGCTTCCTGCGTGCGATTGACCATCCGTACGCCCGCATCGACCTGCGTCTTGGTGCCGTTGACGAGGTTCTTGATTTCCCGTGCCGCATCCGCGGAACGCTGCGCCAGCGCGCGCACTTCCTGCGCAACGACAGCAAAGCCGCGACCGCTTTCGCCCGCACGCGCCGCTTCGATACCGGCATTGAGCGCTAGCAGATTGGTCTGGAACGCGATCTCGTCGATGGAGCCGATGATACGACCAATCTGTTCTGCGGATTGTTCGATACCGGCCATGGCGCTTATCGCCTCACCGACAGCCGTGCCGCTTTCGGTGGCGGCATTGCGTGCCTGCAAGACCGCGCTTTCGGCTGCGGAAATGCGCTCGTTGCTGGTGCGGACTTCGCCGATGACGGAGCCGAGTGAATCGGCAGCGCTGGTGAAGCGTTGCGCCTGCTGGGAGGAAGCGGAGGCCATGGCCCTGCCCTCACCCGCCAGTCGTTCGGTGGCGGCATGCGCATCATGAATGCCCGCTTGAGCAGCGGACATGGAGGCCTCGATCTTTTCCAGCGCGCCATTGAAGGCAGCTGCCAGATCGCGGTAGGCCTCAGGGATATCGCCAGTAATGCGTGCCGTCAGGTCGCCTGCAGCAAAAGCGTTGAGCGCATCGCCCAACAGGCGCTTGGCACCGGCCTGATCGTCTTCGCGCTGCTTTGCCAGTTCCTGATTGTGGCGAATGCGCAATTCGTTGAAGCGTAGCGACACCGCAATCTCGGTATCGACCATGACAAGCCGCACCACGGCTTTGACGGCCTCTGCCAGTTCTTTCTGGCGCTTGCGGTTGCCGGGCAGAAACGAACGCGGTGCGTGATCGGCAATCAGGCCGCCGAGAAGATTTTCCAGCACCACGGCATGTCCGGCCACGTGCCAGCGCGGGTCGAGACCCATGCGGCTTTCGGTGTCCGATAGCACCTTGATACGTTCGGCATAGACGGCATCGAAGCGCGCATCCGTCAAAACACCCCAATGGGCGATCTGGAGATCGTGCAGCCTGTCGAGCTGATTTTCGCTTTCGAAGGACGGGGAACAGTCGGGCATGGACTGGAAGCGCACCATCAGGTCGCGCAGGCCCGCCTTGACGTGGGGCTCCAGCATGGTGCGGTAACGGCGCAGCAGATCGCACTGGTCTTGGTCAAGACCAGCAAAACGCAACCGGCCAGCCAGGCTACCGCCTGTTGCCTTTCGCGTTTGATCTGTTGGCAAATCCTGCCCCAAGCGACGTCCCCAATAACTTCGCCGGGAGTGAACCGGCCAATGACCGATTGAGAATGCCAGTATCCAAGGGGATATTTCACGGTGATGCGCATCCCGAGGGGATGACGCACTGACGCTGCTGAGCCTTCTGCAATCGAAGATAATACCGGATCAGTCCCGGTACGGCAGGGCGGCGTCATGCCTGGAAGAAGATTTAGTCCAAATCTTCATTCCGCCGTGAAATACGTCCAATCTTTATGGTTAATTCCTTGCTTGAAGGTTAAGAAAGCGCGGTTTCACCTAAGATTGCTAAAATTTGTTATGCACTTTACCTTTCATAACATTTAACACGACTGGATTCGTTCAAGAATCGCTATTTTTGGAAAAGATTTCTTATTTTTAGGCCTCTCGCGCTGGACAACGGCAACACCGTTCCCCTAAAACAAAATCACACGATATCCGCTTCCATGGTGATGTTTCAACGAAACGCTGACGACGACTGAGGAGACACGATTTTGCCATGGATCGGGAAAAGCCGCTGCGCCCCGCTTCACTCCACGAGGCTGATCGATGTCTTTGTCGCGGGCATGCTCGTTTTCATGGGAATTCAGGCCGCCGCAAACGCAAGCCCGGTTCTCAAACCGCACCGCCTCGAACGCTCCCATCTGCCACAGCAGACATTGCCCTCCGGTGTTGAGGCACGGGATGAATTTGACGGTCACGTCGCCATTTGCGATATCTGCCGTCACACGCTCGATCACGACTTTGTTTACGGGATTTTATCGGTTCCCGCACTGGTAACCGACTATAGGAAGGCCCAAATCGGGCTTGAAGACCTGCACTCCGATTTGCCTGGTCTTCGTCTCGCCGGAACGGTCTCGCCTCGCGGTCCACCGAAAACAAGCACATAGCCGTCGCGGCCTGTTTCTCTGTCTCCTTCCGACGGATCTGGCGAAGCTGACGGACGCAAGAACCGCCAAACCGCAACGCCAGAGAAATTGCCCGCCTATATGAGCCTTGAAGTCCTACTTCCCATACTGATTGCCCTGCCCTTCATCGGCAGCATCGTCACCGCCGCGATGCCGCGATATGGCGCCGCGCGCGCGCCCGCAGCGGTGGCCGGTAGCATTGCCTTGTTCGCGCTGCTCACCACCATTTTTCTCTACGGCAGCGTCAAGGGTGGCGCGGTTATCAAATATGACGTCGAATGGTTGCCGCAGCTCGGTCTCAACTTCACGCTGCGGCTGGATGCCTTCGCCTGGATGTTCATCATCCTGATCACCGGCATCGGCTTTCTGGTGGTGCTTTACGCCCGCTATTACATGTCCGCGGAAGACCCCATTCCGCGTTTCTTCGCCTTTTTCCTCTCCTTCATGGGCTCGATGCTGGGCATCGTGCTATCAGGCAACGTCATTCTTCTCTCGATTTTCTGGGAACTGACCAGCGTCTTCTCTTTCCTGCTGATCGGTTACTGGCACCACAACGCAACCGCCCGCGACGGTGCGCGCATGGCGCTGACCGTCACGGGCATTGGCGGCTTTTGCCTTCTGGCCGGTCTGCTGATCCTCGGCCACATGGCAGGCAGCTATGATCTGGACGCTATCATTGCCAAGGGAGGCGATATCCGCGCGCATTCGCTCTATGTCCCGGCACTCGTCCTCATCCTGATCGGCGCGCTGACGAAAAGTGCGCAGTTTCCATTCCACTTCTGGCTTCCCAACGCCATGGCTGCACCGACACCGGTCTCGGCCTATCTGCACTCTGCCACCATGGTAAAGGCGGGGGTGTTTCTGCTGGCGCGGCTTTGGCCGGTTCTGGCAGGAACGCCGGAATGGTTCTGGCTGCTCGGTTTCTGCGGCATCATCACCCTGCTGCTTGGCGCCTACTTCGCCATGTTCCAGCAGGATTTGAAGGGGCTACTGGCCTATTCCACCATCAGCCATCTCGGCCTGATCACCACGCTTTTGAGCCTCGGCAGTCCGCTGGCGGCTGTCGCGGCCATCTTCCACATGATGAACCACGCCACCTTCAAGGCGTCGCTGTTCATGGCGGCTGGTATCATCGACCATGAAACCGGCACCCGCGACATGCGGCGGCTGAGCGGCCTTTATCGCTTCTTACCCGCCACCGCCACGCTTGCCATGGCGGCCAGTGCGGCCATGGCCGGTGTTCCCCTGTTCAACGGCTTCCTGTCGAAGGAAATGTTCTTCGCCGAATCCGTCGAAACCCATGCAGACTCTCTGTTGGACAAGGCGCTTCCCTATGTCGCGACCCTTTCGGGTGCATTTGCGGTCGCCTATTCGCTGCGCTTCATCCACACGGTCTTCTTCGGCCCGCCCCCGCACGATATTCCCAATCCGAAGCCGCATGAACCGCCGCGCTGGATGCGTTTTCCCATCGAGTTTCTGGTTCTTGCCTGCCTGATCGTCGGCATCGTTCCGAGCCTGTCCATCGGTCCCTTCCTGCATTCGGCAGTGCTGTCTGTGCTCGGTCCGCAGACGCCGGTTTACAGCCTGTCGATCTGGCACGGCTTCAACGTTCCCCTGATGATGAGCCTTGTCGCTCTCGTCGGTGGCGTGGCGATCTATGCGGCGCTTGGCGGCTATTTCTCCCGCTGTGAGGATGGCCCGCCGGTCTTCCGCCACCTGCGCGGCCAGCGCATTTTCGAGCGTATCCTCGTTACCGTGTCGTGGAAATGGGCACGCTGGCTGGAAAGCACGCTCGGCACACGCCGCCTGCAGCCGCAACTGCGCATGCTGATCCTGGTGGCGCTGATTGCCGGCTTCTCGCCGCTTGCCGCCTCGACTGTTTCGCTGACGCTGCCCAGCGTCACCTCCTTCGATCCGATCTTTGCCATTCTGTGGGCCATCGGCATGATTGCCGCCATGGGTGCGGCCTGGCAGGCCAAGTATCATCGCCTTGCCGCCCTCGTCATGCTCGGTGTCTCCGGCCTCGTCACCTGCCTGACCTTCGTGTGGCTGTCGGCACCGGATTTGGCCATCACGCAGTTGCTGGTCGAAATCGTCACCCTCGTGCTCATTCTGCTTGGCCTGCGCTGGTTGCCAAAGCGCATGGTCAAGGTGGACAACAACAACGAGCTGCCCTCGCAGCTTCGTCGCGGGCGCGATTTCCTGCTTGCGGTCGCCTGCGGTATCGGCATGAGCGTCATCGCCTTTGCCGTCATGACGCTGCCGGTGCCCAACACCATCGCCAACTACTTCCTCGACAAAGCCTATTCGGAAGGCGGCGGCACCAATGTCGTCAACGTCATTCTGGTGGACTTCCGTGGCTTCGATACGATGGGTGAAATCGCGGTTCTGGCCATTGTCGGCCTGACCGTCTTTGCACTGCTGCGCCGTTTCCGCCCGGCGCATGAAAGCATCGGCATGCCCGAGCAGCAGCGCATCCAGAACGCCTTCGATGCCGATAGCCCGGAACGCAGCAAGGGCGATACCGTGCGCGATTATCTGCTGGTGCCATCCGTCATCATGCAGTGGATGTTCCCCGTCATCGTCACCTTCTCGTTTTTCCTGTTCATTCGCGGCCATGATCTTCCCGGCGGCGGGTTCTCGGCGGGCCTGACGCTGGCGGTTGCTTTCCTGCTGCAATATCTGGCGGGCGGCACCCGCTGGGCGGAAGACCGTATCCGCATCCTGCCGCTGCGCTGGATGGGCTTTGGCCTGCTGATGGCGGCCTCGACAGGTATGGGGTCATGGTTCCTGGGTTATCCGTTCCTCACATCCTATTTCCAGTACACGGACATTCCCTATATCGGCAAAATGCCGACGGCGACGGCGCTGTTGTTCGATCTCGGCGTCTTCTCGCTGGTGGTCGGCGCGACCGTCCTTATTCTGATAGCATTGGCGCACCAATCGCTGCGTAATTACAAGATACGTACGCCCGACGCCGCAAAAGCGGAGGACGCGTAATGGAACTCATTCTCGCCATCGGCATCGGTGTCATGACGGGATCAGGCGTGTGGCTGATCCTGCGTCCGCGTACCTATCAGGTCATCATCGGTCTTTCGCTTCTGTCCTATGCCGTCAATCTCTTCATTTTCGGCGTGGGCGGCATCAAGACCAATGCGCCTCCCCTGCTGCTTGACGGTGTCATCACCTCGACGCTAACGGACCCCGTGCCGCAAGCGCTGGTGCTGACGGCCATCGTCATCGGTTTTGCAACGACAGCGCTCTTTCTCGTCGTGCTACTTGCCGCACGCGGCCTGACCGGCACGGACCATGTCGACGGGAGGGAAACGAAGTGAATTTCCTGCCTTCGCACATCGTCGTCGCACCCATTCTGGTGCCGCTGATAACAGGTGCTATTCTGCTGTTCATCGATGAACGAAAGCGCACCACCAAGGCGGTCGTCAGCGTTATCTCGACCTTCCTGCTGCTTGCCGTGGCCATCGCCCTGTTCGTGGAGGTGAACTCCACCGTTAACACCGAGGTCGCCGCTGTCATCTCGACGGGCGTCTACCTGCTCGGCAACTGGCCAGCACCTTTTGGTATCGTGCTGGTGGCGGACCGCCTGTCCGGGCTCATGGTGCTGCTCGTGGCGCTGTTGGCCATACCCTCGCTCATCTATTCGCTGGCGAAGTGGCACAAGGCCGGTGCGCATTATCACTCGCTGTTCCATCTGATGCTGATGGGTGTCAATGGCGCGTTTCTGACGGGCGATCTGTTCAACCTTTTCGTCTTCTTCGAAGTCATGCTGGCAGCCTCCTACGGTCTGCTTCTGCACGGTTCCGGGCAATTGCGCGTCAAGGCAGGCTTGCACTACATCGCCATCAATCTGGTCGCCGCCCTGTTCTTCCTGATCGGCGTCAGCCTCATCTATGGCGTTACCGGCACGCTGAACATGGGTGATCTCGCCCAACGTATCGCAGGCCTCAATCCAGACCAGCGTATGCTGCTGGAAACGGGCGCCGCCGTGCTGGGCATCGCGTTCCTCGTGAAAGCGGGCATGTGGCCTTTGAACTTCTGGCTACCGTCAGCCTATACCGCCGCATCCGCACCGGTTGCCGCCATCTTCGCCATCATGAGCAAGGTCGGTATTTACGTCATTGCGCGACTATCCTTTCTGCTGTTCGGCCAGACGGCAGGTGAATCCGCCGGTTTCGGACACGATGCTCTGCTGGTGGGTGGTATCGCCACCATCGTCTTCGGCACTATCGGCGTCCTCGCGTCACAGGCGCTTGGCCGTTTGGCAGGCTTTTCAGTTCTCGTCTCTTCGGGCACGCTGCTGGCCGCCATGGGTACCGGTAACCCCACCGTCGCTGCGGGCGCGCTCTACTACCTTGTCTCCTCCACGCTCACCATCAGCGCTTTCTTTTTGCTGATCGAGCTTGTGGAACGCGGGCAGGATGCCGGTGCCAACGTGCTGGCCGTGACCATGGAAGCCTATGGTGACGGCGAGGAGGACGAAGAAGAAGACGAAGTCGGCGTTACCATGCCCGGCACCATGGCCGTTCTCGGCACCTGCTTTGCCGCCTGCGGCATTCTTCTCGCCGGTCTGCCACCGCTATCGGGCTTCATCGCCAAATTCTCCATGCTATCCGCCATCCTCAATCCTTCCGGACTCGGCGCGGACGACAGCGTCTCGACCCTTTCCTGGTGGATCGTTTTCCTTATCGTCTTCTCCGGTCTCGCTGCG
The DNA here is from genome assembly GCF_040427045.1 of Agrobacterium vacciniicorymbosi. NCBI lineage: Bacteria > Pseudomonadati > Pseudomonadota > Alphaproteobacteria > Hyphomicrobiales > Rhizobiaceae > Agrobacterium > Agrobacterium vacciniicorymbosi. Next base: position 196,700 of record NZ_JBETMF010000004.1, on the reverse strand, counting down.
CTGATCTCCATGACGCGCGCGGGCATCCGCACCTTCTGGGGTTCGCTGGAAGGCACGGTGCCCCGCGTTCTCGTCATCGAAATCGCACCCATCCTGTTGCTTCTGGGCATGACCTTGGCAATGACGGTCGCTGCTGGTCCCATCATGCGCTACATGCAGGAAACGGCCCGTATTCTCGATCTTCCGGAAAGCTACATCCAGGGCGTGATGACGGCACCGCGTGCCGTTAGCGGACAGGGAGCAGCGCCATGATATCCCGCATTCTGCCCTACCCGCTGCTGACGCTTTCGCTGATCATTTTCTGGATGACGATCAACAGCTTTTCGCCCGGCCATCTGCTGCTGGGAACGGTGGTGGCGATGGTCGCTTCCTGGGCCATGGCGTCGCTGCGCCCGCCAAAACCGCGCATCCGCAACTGGCATCTGGTCATAAAGCTGATTGTCATCGTGCTTTACGATATCATCCGCTCCAACATCGCGGTTGCCTTCATCATTCTGTTCAAGCGTGACCGGAAGGTCAAATCGGGCTTTCTGACCATCCCGCTCGACCTGCGAGACCCAATGGGTCTTGCGGCTCTGGCCGTGGTGCTGACGGCAACGCCGGGCAGCGCCTGGCTGGAATATAACTCGTCGCAGGGCACGCTTCTCATCCACGTTCTGGACGAGGTCAGCGATGCGTACTGGCAGCACCTCATCAAGAGCCGATATGAAAAAATGCTGATGGAGATATTCGAATGAGTTCGGTTATCCTTTTCTGGTCGTTTTCGATCGCCCAATTGTTCCTGGCCATCGCAATGGCCATATCCGTCTATCGCATAGCCATCGGCCCGCGCGCGCAGGACCGTGTGCTGGGCGTGGATACGCTTTACGTCAATTCCATGCTGCTGGTCCTGACCTTCGGGCTTCGCACCGGAAACGACGTCTATTTCGCGGCCGCCCTGTTGATCGCCATTCTCGGCTTTGTGTCCACGGTGGCCCTTTCGAAATTCATGATGCGCGGAGAGGTGATCGAATGAGCGAAGTTGCCGAATTCCCCCTCTGGGCGTCGATCCTCGTCGCCTTCTTCGTACTTCTGGGTTCATCGCTGGCGCTGATCGGCACGATCGGCTTTGCCCGGCTGCAAAGCTTCTATGAGCGTCTGCACGCCCCAACACTCGGCACCAGCTGGGGCACGGGCGGCATCGTCATGGCGTCGATCATATATTTTTCCGTGTCTGGCCAGCGACCGGTCTTCCATGAAATCTTCATCGGCATTTTCATGACGGTCACCACGCCCGTCTCGCTGATGCTTCTGGGCCGCGCCGCGCTCTACCGCGACCGCGCCGAGCAGAATCCCAATAGCCGCCAGAGCCTGTAAGATTACCGCAAGGGCAGACATTGCAAAGCAATAGCAATTGTCTTGCCTTTGCGTGTAACGATCATCACCACCACAGCAAAAGTGATGAAAGATGATAAGCTGTAAAACAGCTTCGAAACACGACATGCGCGATTATTTCTCTAATATTGCAATAATTTCCTATATTTGACTGCTGTCAAATAGGCTGAAAAGCCCAATGTTATCGTGGAGTTACCCCCGCCCAATATTCCCTGAATTTTAACGTTTTTCGTTCATTGTGGCAAAATTCAGTAATTCTCGGGGATATATGTATGGCGAGTTTCTTTTCGAGATCGATCGTTGTTCAGATGGTCTGTCTGACCATCGCGCTCATTTTTCTTGGCATTGTTGCCGTGGGTACCACGACCTATTTTCGTCTGAAAGACGACGTCATGGAAAGTGCACTTCTGGATACGCGGCGCGCGGTCAGAAGCATGGCTATTCTTTATGAGATGAAGGTTGGTGGAGCGACGGTCGCTATTGAAAACGGCGAATTGAAATCCGTTAGCCGTCCCAGCATCGGTACGCTGCTCGATTTCGATCTGGTCGATCGCACCGGCATTGCCAATGGTGGCGTCGCTACCGTGTTTCAGGCACAGGGCTCGGATTTCCTCCGTATCTCCACCAACGTGAAAAACGAAAAGGGTGAACGCGCCGTCGGCACCAAGCTGGCGCTCGACAGCCCGGCCTATGCCAAGATGGTCAAGGGCGAGGCCTATTTCGGTGAGGCCAAGCTCTTCGGCACGGACTACATGACCGCTTATCTCCCGGTCCTGTCCAAATCTGGAACCGCAGTCGGCATTCTCTTCGTCGGCGTGCCCATGACGGTTTATCAGGGCCATATCGATGGTTTGCGCAATATCGTTCTGTGGTGCGGCTTCGGCGTCATGCTGGTCTTCGGTCTGCTTGGCTATTTCGTCATCAACCGCGCCCTGCGCCCCCTCGGTCTTCTGACCAATGCGGTCAAGTCGCTGTCGGAAGGCAAGCTGGATACGGATATCCCCTATACCCAGCGCAAGAACGAGTTCGGCAACATTGCCCGCGCATTGGAAGTCTTCCGTGAAAACGCGCATGAAAAGTTGCTGATTGAAGGCCGTAGCGCAGAAGAGCGCGCCGAGGCAGAAGCCGAACGCGGTCGCAACGATGCCGAAAAGCGCGAAACGGATCGCCAGATCGATTTCGCGGTCACCCAGCTTGCCGGCGGCCTTGCCCGTCTTTCGCAAGGCGATCTGACCCAGACAATCGACTCCCCATTCTCGGGCCGTCTGGAGCAACTTCGTACGGACTTCAACACATCCTTGGCCAACCTCAAGGACGTGCTGGCGCAAATCCGCGAGAGAACGCTGGTCATTCAGCACAACGGCATGGAAATGCGCGAGTCCTCCAACGACCTGTCTCGCCGCACGGAATCGCAGGCTGCATCGCTGGAAGAAACGGCTGCTGCCGTCGAGGAAATCACCGTTACCGTGAAGTCTTCGGCTGAACGCGCCCGTGAAGCCAATCAGGCCGTTCGCGTCACACAAAAAAGCGCCGACAGCTCCGGCTCAGTCGTCAAGAACGCCATCGACGCCATGGGCCGCATCGAAGATGCATCCAAGAAGATCGAGCAGATCATCGAAGTCATAGACGACATCGCCTTCCAGACCAACCTTCTGGCGCTCAACGCCGGTATCGAAGCGGCTCGCGCCGGTGAAGCAGGCAAGGGCTTTGCAGTCGTCGCTCAGGAAGTTCGCGAACTTGCCCAGCGCTCTGCCGATGCTGCCCGCGAAATCAAGACGCTGATCAACCAGTCCACCAATGAGGTCGGCACCGGCGCGCTTCTGGTGCAGGAAGCCGGACAGGTTCTGTCCGACATCAGCCAGCAGATCGTCGTCGTCAGCAAGCATGTCGAGACCATCGCGACCGCCACTGCCGACCAGTCATCCGCGCTTCAAGAAGTCAACGGCTCCGTCAACCAGATGGACCAGATGACCCAGCAGAACGCCGCTATGGCCGAAGAGTCCAGCGCGGCGACCCAGATGCTGTCCGAAGAAGTCGAAGCCCTGCTCGGTCTGGTGCAACGCTTCCGCATTGGCCAGGAAGGTCACCAGCAGGATCGTTACAGCCGCGCTGCTTAAGACCAACCACCGCTTCAGAACCAAACATAAGGGCCGCTCGATCCGTATCGAGCGGCCCTTTTCTGTTCAGCTCTACCGACCCGCCCTACTCCGCAGCCGCACGCGTTACACTGAAGACCTGATTAATATAGGCCCTCAGTGCTGCTGGCCGGACTGGCTTGTGCTGGACGGCAATGCTTTCCTTTTCCGCCTGCGCACGAACCTCCGGCGTTCGATCCGCCGTGATGAGCAGTGCTGGAATGTCTCGCTGGTAAAAGCGCCTCAGGCGCAACACAGCGTCAATGCCGTCGCCATCATCAAGATGATAATCGGCAACGATCATATCCGGCGCGGGGACTTGCGCTTCCAGCATGTGATCGATGGCGGCAAGGGACGCTGCCTGACTGACCTCACAGCCCCAGCCGGACATTAGCAGCGCCATGCCTTCCAATATCTTCGGCTCGTTATCGACACAAAGGATGTGAAAGCCATGCATTTGATTGGTGATGGGCTGCGGCGTGCTCCGCTCCACCGCCTTGTCCGCGCGGCCATGCGCGACCTCGCGTGGCAGATGAACGCGAAATGTCGTGCCCCTGCCCTGAATGGATGAAAGATGAACCGGGTGATGCAGGATGCGCGACAGCCTGTCCACGATAGACAGGCCCAAGCCCAGCCCCGCTGCCGTCTTCGCCCCCTCGTCCAGCCGCGCGAATTCCTTGAAGATGGTGCGGAACTTGGAAGACGGAATGCCGATGCCGGAATCGGTGACCTGAATCACCGCCTCTTTGCCGCGCCGTCGCACGCCGACGATCACCTTGCCGGAAATGGTATATTTGATGGCGTTGGAAACGAGGTTCTGAACAAGGCGGCGCAGCAGATTGATGTCTGACTTCACCGTCAGCGATGTCGGCATGACGATGAGTTCAAGGTTCCGCTCCCGCGCCATCGGGGCAAAATCCGTCTCGATGCGCTTGAACAGATCATTGAGCGATACGGAGGCCATGCGTGGCTTCATGGAGCCGGTATCGAGGCGGGAAATATCCAGCACCGCGCCCAGAATTGTTTCCACCGACTCCAACGCGGAATCGATGTTCTGAACTAATGCGCCATTATCTGACGTGCCCATGCGCTCGACAAGGGCAGACGAATAAAGCCGTGCGGCATTCAGCGGCTGAAGAATATCGTGGCCTGCGGCGGCAAAGAACCGCGTCTTGCCGATATTGGCCTCATCTGCCGCTGCACGCGCTTCCGCCAGTTCGTGGTTGACGCGGGTCAGCTGGCCGGTGCGTTCTTCGACGCGCTGTTCCAGCGTTTCATTGGCCTGTTTCAGCGCCTGGTCACTGGCAACACGCTGGGTTATATCGGTGAAGGTCGCAACGATGCCCTTGTCCGGCATGGCGTTGGAGCGCACTTCGATGATCCGCGCACCGCCCGCCAGCACCAGCGAGAATGGCATGTCCATCGTCAGAAACAGGTCGATGGTCTGGCGTTGCTGGCCGCTATCAATATCACCCCGTTCCTCCAGCATAGCCACGATCTCGTTGAGCGGCAGGCCGACCCTGCCGAACTGCTCCGGCAAATCGAGCAGGGTGCGAAAGCGTCGGTTCCAGATGGTCAGTTGCTGGGAACTGTCGAACACGGCGATGCCCTGATCCATCTGCGCCAGCGCCGTTTGAAGCATGTCCTGGTTATATTGCAGCGCCTCGCTGGCCTGATCCAGCAGCCAGACCGTATCGGCACTGGTGTCCTCTGCCTTCTGCAGGATCAGCGACAGAACGAGCCGCGCCGAAGACGAGCCGATCGCGCTACCCAGCAATTGCTCGGAGAAATGGATCAGCGCCATATCCGCCGGCTGGTCGTCTTCCAGCTTACGTCCCGCGGTTTTTTCATAGGCCGACAGCGAACGCAGCATCCGCTCTTCGCCCAGATAGCGTGCCACCGCCGTTTTCAGGTCGCCTACGCTGACGCGCGTTTTCCAGCCGCGCGTCGCGAATTGCGATTTGGAATGGCGCTTGACGAAAATGCCAGACTGGATGCGTTCCACCGGACGAGGATTGCGCGATAGCGAGCCAAGCACGAAGGCAGCACAATTGATCAACAGGCTGAGCGTTACCGCATTGACCAGCGGATCGGCTCCCGGTCCGCTGAATAGCGTCGTGCCAGGCAAGAGAAAGCTCAGCACAGTCGCCGCAATATGGGAATTATCCGGCCCGCCAAGGCTCGGCAAAAACAGCAGATAGCCCCAGACGACAAAGCCGGAACTGAGGCCCGCAATGGCGCCCCGCGCATTGGCGCGGCGCCAGATCAGCCCACCCAAAAGCGATGGTGCCATCTGGGCAATAGCAGCGAAGGCCAGCAGCCCGATGGATGCAAGACCGGATGCGCTGTCTGCCGCCCGGTAATAGGCATAACCCAACAATAGAACTGCAAAGATCGCCGTGCGCCGAATGTTGAGCAGCGTCTTGGCGAAATCATCGCGATGCGAGGAGCGGTTCAACAGTTTCTGCCGCAGGAAAATCGGCATCAGAATGTCGTTGGACACCATGATCGACAGCGCGACAGAGGCGACGATGACCATGGCCGTTGCCGCAGAGAAGCCGCCGATGAAGGTGATGAGCGAGACCACCGGCATCTGGTTGACCAGCGGCAATTGCAGCACATAAAGGTCCGCGTCGCCGGTGCCACCCAGCGTCAGCAGACCGGCAATGGCAATGGGCAGCACGAAGATGTTGATGGCGATGAGATAGAGCGGAAAGAGCAGTCCCGCCATGCGCAGCTCATTCGGCGTGCGGTTCTCCACCACTGTGACATGGAACTGGCGCGGTAGCAGGATGATCGCAAAGGCCGAGAGCAGTGTCAGCACAATCCAGCGGCTGATCGGCGTCTGGTAGGACATGGCCTGCATGACCTGACTGTTTTCGGAGGCGAGCTTCCAGAGCTGTGAAGGACCATCGAACAGGAAGAACACGACATAGACGCCCGCCGTGCAGATGGCGACCAGCTTGACCACCGATTCCATCGAGATAGCGAGGATCAAGCCGTCCTGATGTTCGGTTGCGTCCGTGTGGCGGGTTCCGAAAATCACCGCAAAGCCCGCCATGACCACCGTCACCAGCAGAGGCAGATCGAGAAAGTAGAGATTGCCGCTGCCGATCCCGTAATCGCTCGGGTCCACCATTGCGGCAACGGAATTGGACACGGCTTTCAGCTGAAGCGCGATATAGGGGATCGCGCCGACAAGGGCGATGATCGACACCAGCGTCGCGACCGTCGGGTTCTTGCCGTAACGCGCCGCGATGAAATCGGCGACCGATGTCAGCTTTTCGGCCTTGGCCAGTTCCACGATCCGTCGCAGGATCGGCATTCCCAGCGTGAAGGCGAGAATGGGACCGGTATAGATGCCGAGGAATTCCAGCCCGCGTTCGGATGCGAGGCCCACCCCGCCGAAATAGGTCCATGAGGTGCAGTAGATGGCAAGGCTGAGCGCATAGACAATCGGCCTGCCCCGGTTGGATGGGGTTTTACGACGGCTCTTGCGGTCGCCATAACTCGCCACTGCAAAGAGCAGCAGAATATAGGCGAATGCCGATCCGAATATGATCCACCCAGGAAGCACTTGGCTTTTCTCTCCCACCATCCTCTTGGCCAAGCATAGGATAGTTCCGGGAAAATGAGAATTGCCCGGGACTTGGCATAAAGTTTAAGACGGTGGAACCAACCAGCTTTTTGCTTCGTATATCTGCACATTCGAAAATTGAATGTTATTATGTGTTTGCCGTGGCAGCGCGCTCCGGCTGAGAGAGGGCTTCAAAGAGGGACATCTGGAATGCTCAACGAGTTTAAAACGTTTATCGCCCGCGGCAATGTCATGGACCTGGCTGTGGGTGTCATCATCGGCGCGGCCTTCAGCAAGATCGTCGATTCGGTGGTCAAGGATCTGATCATGCCGCTCGTCGGCGCCGTGTTCGGTGGTTTCGATTTTGCCAACTACTTCCTGCCGCTCAGTTCGACAGTGACGGCAACGTCGCTGGATGCTGCGCGCGCACAGGGCGCGGTTTTTGCCTATGGTAATTTCATCACCGTCGTCATCAACTTCCTCATCCTGGCCTGGATCATTTTCCTGATGGTCAAGGGTGTGAACACGCTGCGCTCGTCGGTCGAGCGTCAGAAAGTCGAGGAGAAGAAGGAACCGGCACCGCCACCGGAAGACGTGCGGCTTCTCATGGAAATCCGCGATCTGCTGAAAAACGCCGATACCAGTCGCGTCTGATCCATCAGTAAAATCCGTGGTCTCTTCACGGAAAATCATGCACAGTAGGCTTTTCATGCGTTAAGAAGGCACTCAAACGGAGTGCCTTTTTTCATGTCGGTTCTGCAAAGTCTAAGTGCCCGCTCTCTGGCAACGCCGGAAAGCGGTATCGTCGAAGTCAAGAAATACGCCCATGCCCGCGAAAACCTGCTGCCACTCTGGGTCGGCGAAGGTGATCTGCCCACACCGGCATTCATTGCGCAGGCAGCAGCCGATGCGCTGACCGGCGGCGAGACATTCTACACATGGCAGCGCGGCATTCCGGAACTGCGCGATGCGATGAGCCGCTACTACCAGCGCCACTTCTCCGCAAATCTGTCGCCCGAACATTTTTACGTCACGGGCTCGGGCATGCAGGCCATCGTGCTTGCCGTCCAGGCGCTCACCTCTCCCGGTGATGAACTGGTTTACATCACGCCGACATGGCCAAACATCGTGGCCGCCATCGGCGTTGCGGGCGCAAAGGCCGTGCCTGTCGGTATCGATTTTGAAAACGGCAAATGGGATATCGACGTCGCCAAGCTGGAACAGGCGATTACGCCGAAGACCAAGGCGCTGTTCATCAACACGCCCTCCAACCCCACGGGCTGGACGGCGACGCATGACAATCTGCGCGATATTCTGGCGCTTGCCCGCCGCCACGGTCTGTGGATCATCGCCGATGAGATCTATGCGCTGTATCACTATGCCGATGCGCGCGCGCCATCCTTCCTCGATATCATGGAAGAGGGTGACCGCATCATCTTCGCCAATTCCTTTTCCAAGAACTGGTCCATGACCGGTTGGCGCGTGGGCTGGCTGGTCGCCCCGCCGGAGATCGGTCAGGTCATCGAAAACCTCATCCAGTATTCAACGTCGGGCGTTGCGCAGTTCATGCAGCGTGGGGCCATTGCTGCACTTGACGATGGCGATGATTTCATCAAACAGAACTTCGCCCGGGCCGCCAAATCCCGAGATATTCTTTGCGATGCGCTGATTGCGACCAACCGCGTCGAAACGCTGAAGCCCGATGGCGCACTCTACGCCTTCCTGAAAATCGATGGGATCACGGACAGCCGTGCTGCCGCCTTCGATATCGTCGATAAGGTCGGTGTCGGACTTGCACCCGGCACAGCCTTCGGGTCTGGCGGCGAGCTTTTCCTGCGCGCCTGCTTCCTGCGCGATCCGGTCCAGATCGAAGACGCAGCCGTTAGACTGTCGAGCTATATTCTCGGCAAAAACATCTGACAGAAACATATCGCCACCGATAATCGATCAAGATCATCGGTGGCGTTGCAATCAGCAAGGCAAAGCTTGTCTAGACGCGCTACGCGTTAGATCAGTGCGTGGCACTGGCCGCAGGCTTGTCCCGGTCGCGATAGAACGAGGCGTGGCGCAAACTATCCTCCAGAAACGCCGTATTTTCGTTCGGGTCACTCGAAGGGTTCTGGAAGTTGATGTAGTTGATGTTGACGCCGGCATGGTCCTTTTCCAGCATCAATTGCGCATAGATGGTCACGCCTTTCGGCTTGATTTCCAGATCCAGCGTGATGGACGGATAGGTGTCCCAGTCCAGCTTGTAATCGCCGCCGATTCCAAAATAGACCGTGCCTGGATGGAAGTAGAGCTCAGCTGCCGAATCAACCAGATCCGACAGGCTGCTATAATATTCGAACTTCAGAAGGGAGATCAGGTCTCCCGCATCGATCAAGCGGAGCTCGGCAGCCACAGGGCCGATTGCACGAGCCAAAATTTCTTCTCTTTCAGCCGAATATGAGCATTTTTTCATATTGATCAGTTTACCCGTCTTTTGTTTTGGCGTGCGGCGTAAACCTTGTGAATCAGTTCCGCCACGGCCTTATAAAATACTGACGGGATGACACTATCGACCGAGACTTGCGCAAACATGGAGCGGGCGAGTGGCGGGTCTTCAAAAATCGGTATTCCGTTTTCGGTCGCGATCTCTCTGATTCTCAGAGCAATCAAATCCTGACCCTTGGCGACCACGATGGGCGCGTCGCTTTCTTCCTTCACATAGCGCAGCGCAACGGCATAGTGGGTCGGGTTGGTAATGACGAGGGTGGCGCGTGGCACACCGTCCATCATTCTGCGGCGGGCGCGGTCACGGGCAATCGAACGCTGACGGGCCTTGACCACCGGGTCACCCTGCGATTGCTTGTATTCGTCCTTCACTTCCTGCTTGGACATTTTCTGCTGGCTATGCCAGCGATAATTGGCCCAGAAATAGTCGGCCACAGCCAGAATGCCGGTCGAGAAGAGAACGACGACCACCATCTTCTTCAGAACTTCGAAGCCGGTGGACATCATGGCGTGCGGGTCAGTCATCAGGGCATCGAGAAGGCGGTAATAATCAGCCTTCAGCGTCATCACCATAATGATCGCGACGACGACCACCTTGAACAGCGACTTGCCGAAATTGACCAGACCGTCGACGCTGTAGATTCGGGTAAAGCCCGCAATAGGCGATATTCTGGATGCCTGAGGAGTAATCCGGTCCAGCACGAATTGCGGAAGATTCTGTGCGAAGGATTGGCCAAGGCCGAAAACGATGAACAGGATCGCGGCGGGCAGAAGCATCACGCCGACTTCCTTGGAAAGATGCAGACCGAGCGACACCATGTCCGCTGCGGTGTTCAGCCGCCATTGCTCGGGACGTTCGAGAATGTCCTCGAGCGTCTCACCCAGTCTCTTGATTCCATCAGGCACGAAAAAAACGAGGTAGACGTAGAAGGCGAGCGTCGAGGCAAACAGCGAAGCTTCGTGCGATGAGGGGACATTACCCTTCTCCTCCGCGTCGCGTAGTTTTTTCTCTGTTGGTTCTTCTGTTTTACTGTCTTTGTCTTCGTCCGACAAGACACGTCCCCTCAATAGAAAAAAGCCCGCCGGAACTGGCGGGCCGTTATTGACAGGGTATAGAGGGGCGCTTCGCCCCGCAAGCCGCCTCGGCTGGCCACACAGGTTTTATAGGCCCGTGAGGCTTTTAGGCAGCGGCTGACTGATCGGCAGGCGCCGCTTCCTTCAGCAATATCTGGCCCGAATTGGCCAGACGGATGGCTTCCTGCGCAACGGCGCGGCGGGCAATCGCCACTTCGCGCGTGTTGAGCGATGCTGTCGGCACGGCAAGATCGGATTCGATCATGCGGCGCTGACGTGGGCTGATGCTGGACAGCACACATTCCTTGATCTCTGCCGTGGCGCCGCGAAGCGCCATGGTGAGAATGTCCGCCGACACATCGTTGAGCAGCGAAACGCGGCTGCGCTGCGGCATGTACATGAGATCTTCGAAGAGGAAGATCTTCGGCTTGACCTTGTTTGCAGATTCCTTGCTGAGCGTTTCGAGCGAGCTGAGCAGGGTATCGACCTGCGGCTTGTCGAGTTCGTTCATCAGGTCTGCAACCTTTGCGGAGCCGCCTGCATTGCGCTCTGCTTCGAGTTCCGCGATCAGCGTTATGACGCGCTTTTCGATGATCTGTGCGGCGGCGGGGCTGACTTCCTTCATGTTGACCGTACGGTTCATGATGTCGGCGCGCTGCTCGTCCGGAATGGTCAACAGCACCTTTGCGCCGAAGGAGGATGGGAGCATGGAGAGGATATAGGCGATGGTCTGCGGATGCTCGCGCATCAGGAACTTGCCGATGAACTGCGGGTCCGCATCCTGAAGCTGGTCCCAGATGGATGCTTCGAACGCCTGGAAAGCGGCACGGCGGCCCAGAAGACCGTCAACCTCTTCCGGTGTCAGACCTTCTTCCAGAATGCTTTCGATGGCCTTGGCATTGTCCATGAGGCCAGTGCCTTCGGTGAACAGGTCTTCAAATTCCGCCACGATCTGCGCGAGCTCGTCTGGCGGAATGACGCGGAGTGTCTGGGCCGAATTGATGATGGTCTGCAACTCGGCCTGCGTGAAAAACTTGAGGAGTTTTCCGGCCACGCCTTTTCCCATCGCCAGCAGTACGGCGGCGGCTTTATCAGCCTGAGACAACGGCTTCCCAGCAATTGGGTTACCGAAATCTTCAAAGTCCATCATGGTCTTTCCTCTCCGTCCCCACAGGGATTAGGCTTTCTTCGTACTCATCACTTCGATCAACTTCACACCGAAACGCGTATCGTCGTCTTCCAGCACGGTGATTTCGCCGCGTGCGATGCAGCGGCCATTCACCATGATATCCACGGGCTCACCGATCTTGCGCTCAAGCGCGATCGTTGCACCCTCTTCCAGACCCATCAATCCCGAAACCAGCATGCGGCTGGTGCCGAGCACGATCTGGACATCAATTGGAATATCCATGATCAGATCGAGGTTGTCGGACAGTCCGCTACCCAGCGGCGACGGCGATGAGGCCAGCGGTGCGGATGAGGAGCCGAAATCCGACATGCCGAAGCTGTCTATTCCGCCACCGAATGCCGCCAGATCGTTGCCAGCCGGCTCGGCACTTGCCGAACCGAAGTCACCGAAATCGCCAAAATCCCCAAGCGATCCTTCCGAATCACTCTTCAGCACGCCGCGCAGATCGCCAATCGCCTGATCCAGATCGCCTGTATCATCAAGCGAAGGCAGCAAATCATCGTCGGTCTTTGGTGTCTTTTTCGTAGCCATGCGCTAATTATTCCCTTTGAAACTTGCGTCAAGCTGCCCACGCCTCCAGGGAGGCATGTTCAAGATTTAACCCATCAAATGTCTTAGAATTTCATCGTCCGTGCTGACGTTGTTTTTCACACGAACCGTGTATCTGTCCCCTGCGCGACCAAACTCGCAGTTGTACATATTGGCGCCATTGGCGCTGACCTCGACGCAGATATCGTCCTGGCGGATATCGCGGAAGGGAATGACATCGCCTTCCACCAACCGCGAGATCGTTTTCAGCGTCAGGCTCTGCAGCCTGATCTTGGCTTCCAGCGTCACCTGCGAACGCTTCACCTGTTCGGAGATCATCTCCATCCACTCTTCCTGCTTCTTCAGCGCCTGCGGCGATGGTTTCGGCGCAACGATGGTGGTTTTCAAAAGCGTGCGCTGCGGAATGACCATGGCGAATTCGGACGAGACCTTGCCGATATCGACCTTGAGGCGGACCAGCATGCCGAACTGCGCAGCGATAGCCTCTTCGAAGGCGCTCTTGCCATTGCCGTTGAACGGCGGGTCGATGGTTGGTTCGAAACCACCCGGTGCATTCACCGCCGAACGCAGAACGTCACCCACGCGGCCCATGACGAGGGCGGCGAGGTCGAGCTCGATCTGCGATAGCGCGCGAACTTCCGGCTCCATGATCGTATCGGGTGCCGCACCCAGCATGCGCTCCATCAAAGCCATGATGAAGGCTGTGCCGGTGGCCAGCATGAAGTTGGGGCACCAGTTGCGCAACGAGCAGTCGGCCACGGCAAAATCCTTGCCGAGCTTCTGGATGAGATCGGTCATCAGACCGGATTCGCAGCCGACATAATCGACGTCGATGCCGATGCCCGTCTCGCTGTGGAAGATATCCGGCAGGAAGTTGCTGTAAATCTGGCCGATATCGGCACCGATCTTGGCAACCTTCTTGCCGTCGCCCAGGCCACCCGTCAGCTTTGCGAGAAGCGCCGGGTCCATTGCCGTGACATTCGTTTGTGCAGCATTTGCCATCATCAAGCCGCCTTCTGGTCGCCGCCCGGGTTCATCATTTCCTGCTCTACGGCATCGATGGATGGACGCTCGTAACCGGAAATCGTCTTGCGGCCATATTCGAGCGCGACCTGTGGCACCGAGCCGTTCATATAGGCCAGCAGCGTCTGCTTCACGATGATGTAGAGGCGGTGCTGCTTGGTGCGCACGATCTTGATCTGCGACGTCAGCGGGTTACAAATCGAGTAGGACAGAATGATGCCAAGCATGGTGCCGACGAGCGCTGCACCGATGAGGCCACCGAGAACGGCAGGCGATTCGTTGATCTTACCCATGGCCTTGATAACGCCGAGAACGGCGGCGACGATACCGATGGCCGGGAAGGAGTCACCCATCGCGGTGATGGCGTGATACGGCTTCAGCTTGTCGTGCAGGATAGTCTCGATTTCCTCATCCATCAGCGCTTCGATTTCATGGCTGCGCGCATTGCCGATGATGATGAGGCGAACGTAATCACAGATGAAGGATGTGAGTTCCTTGTTCTTCAAAACCGACGGAGCGGTCTGGAAGATGGAGGACTCGTCCGGGTTATCGATGTGAGCTTCGATCTCGTTGCGCGATTTCGTGCGCAGATCGCGCATCAGCGAGTAGAGAACACCGAGGACGTCGAGGTAATTGCGTTCTTTCGGCACTGAGAACTTGAACGCCTCGCCAATGGCTTTACCGCTGTCCTTCACCACCTTCATCGGGTTGGCCATGATAAAGCCGCCGAGGCCAGCACCGCCGATGATGACAAGCTCAAACGGCTGGAACAGCACGTCCAAATGGCCGCCCATGGCCATGTAACCGCCGATAATACAGCCGAAGGTAATGACTAGTCCGATAATAATGTTCATCTGAAGCTCGCGTCTGATGCCAATTTCGCATGTCAGGGATATGGGACATGCCTTGTGCGAGGCTGGCTTGAAAGCCGGAGTTGCAGAGTTTGTCTCCGGCCACGCCTTTTCAGAGCCCTCCGCTTTTCTCTCTTCTAACCAAGCTGCCACTCAAAAGCTTCGCACAAGCAAGCGTCCCTAGTTTGGGGAACACTATGCGGGTGACGTGTCGTTGCGCGCCCACCTTTCTTAGAGTTCCGCACAGGAGACCGACATGCAGTCTGGTATTTACGTAGGCATTTCCTCCCAGATCGCACTGGAGCGCCGCCTTACGACCATTGCGGACAACATCGCCAATATGAACACGGTCGGCTTTCGCGGTACGGAAGTGAAGTTTGACCAGGTGATGAGCCAGACACGCAACGATCTCAAGGCAGACATTTCCTTCGTGACGCAGGGCAGCGACTATCTGTCCACCCGCAATGGCGAAATGATCCAGACGGGCAACTCCTTCGACTTCGCGCTTAAGGGTGATGGCTGGTTCGGCATCAACACTCCCGCAGGTCAGGTCATGACCCGCGATGGCCGCTTCTCAATGGCAATCACCGGCGAGTTGGTGTCCACACAGGGCTATCCGGTGGTAGATGCCGGTGGCGCGCCCATTCAGCTCAACCCGGCAGCCGGTGAGCCGACCGTCGGATCCGACGGACGCATCATGCAAAATGGCACGACCGTTGCCCAGTTGGGTCTTTTCACTGCCGATGCGACCAAAGGTTTCATGCGCTATGAAAACAGTGGCGTGATCTTCTCACAGGCACCGCAACCCGTGGTCAACGATTCCTCTGTCGGCGTCGTTCAGGGTTATGTCGAACAGTCCAACATCAATCCCATCAACCAGATGACGCAGCTCATTCAGGTCAACAGGGCTTTCGAAGGCATCTCCTCGCTGATGAAATCCACCGAGGATTCCTTTTCACAGGCCGTCCGCACCCTTGGTGGCGGGCAGTAACCGGCGCTTGATGTAAATGGAAACCGAGATCCAGCCGACCATCTTTCCGAAACTCGAAGCCCTGGCACAGATGCTGGACGCGCAGATGTCGTCCGGCATGCCCATGTCGCGCGGCGGACGGGTCAGGACCATCGCCGCTGGCCACTACACGGTCAGCGGGCTTTCGGAACATGTCCGCCTTGGCGAATTCGTGGTCCACAAAAGCGCCACGGGCCTGCATCTGGGCGAAGTCGTTCGCGTTGAGCCGGACCTGATCTATGTCTGCGCCATCGAGCCGGGTGACCCCATCGGCGTCAACGATATTGTGCTGCGCGAAGGCGAATTCCGCGTCGAACCAGACGATAGCTGGTGCGGGCGCACCATCAATTCTCTGTGCAAGCCCATCGATAACAAGGGCCCGCTGACGAAGGGGCCGAAGAAACGATCCGTGATGACGCTGCCGCCGCCATCCATGACACGCAGCCGTGTGGACACGGGTTTCCGCACCGGCGTCAAAGCCATCGATATCTTCACACCGCTCTGCCTCGGCCAGCGCCTTGGCATTTTCGCGGGCTCGGGCGTCGGTAAATCCACACTACTTTCGATGCTGGCCCGTGCCGATGCCTTCGACAAGGTCGTCATCGCGCTTGTCGGCGAACGAGGCCGCGAAGTGCGCGAATTCATCGAGGATACGCTCGGTGACAACATGCAGAAATCCATCGCCATCGTCGCCACCAGTGACGAAAGCCCGATGCTGCGCAAAATGGCACCGCTGGTTGCCATGACGATTGCCGAACATTTCCGCGATAAAGGCGAAAACGTCCTCTTCATCGCAGACAGCATCACCCGTTTCGCCCACGCCATTCGCGAAGTGGCGATTGCCGCCGGAGAGCCACCGATTGCGCGTGGCTATCCCGCATCGGTCTTTACCGAACTGCCGCGCCTGCTGGAGCGCGCAGGTCCCGGCGAAGAAGGAACAGGCACGGTCACCGCTATCATCTCCATTCTGGTGGATGGCGACAACCACAACGACCCGATTGCCGATTCGACCCGCGGTATTCTCGATGGCCATATCGTTCTGGACCGCTCGCTTGCGGATGAGGGCCGATATCCACCCATCAACCCGCTGGCGTCGATTTCCCGCCTGTCCCACAAGGCATGGACGCCCGACCAGCAGAAGCTGGTCTCGCGGCTGAAGTCGCTGATCCACAATTTTGAAGAAACCAAGGATTTGCGCCTGATCGGCGGCTATCGACCCGGCGTGGACGCCGAGCTCGACATGGCGGTCAGGCAGGTTCCTTTCGTTTACGACGTGCTCAAGCAATCCCCCGGCGATGCCACAGTCATCGACGCCTATGCGGAACTTGCCAACGCACTCAGAAACGCTCCGGTCAACAACCAGCCAGCGCCCGTGCAGCGGCGGGGGTAATGATGATGAAATTCATGAGACAAAGACAGACCAAAGAAACCAGTGACACCGTTGAGCGCAAGGCCCGGCAAAGACGTTCGATACGCGACTTCGACCGGTTCCTGACCGGCGGCCTCATCATCGTGGCCGGCGCGGCTGCCGCCCTGCCGTGGTATGTCTTCTTCAACCCCGAAAAATTCGGCATCAGCGGTGCAGGCTGGGAAGCGCTGAAAAACGTGCCTCAACGCCAGGGTGGCGGGGTCGATACGGTGATCCCCCATTTCGACGAAGGCCTCACCTCCAATGGCCGAAAAGATATACCCACTCTCGATCTCGACGCCCTGACGACAGCAGCCGTGCAGACTGATGGCACTGGAAAAAACACCAATTCCGATGGAAAGTCTCAGCCCTTCCCGGGCGGCACCCGTTTCAAACTGCTGCATGTCTCAAATGGCCGCGCACTGATCGAAGACAAATCCGGCATGTTCCTCGTCCAGATCGGCTCAACCCTGCCCGACGAGAGCAAGCTTCTCTCAATGAGCAATGTCGATGGCAAATGGCAGATCGTGACATCCTCGGGCGAGATGTACACGGAGTGATATCCGTCTGCGCATCGCCTTCTCCAGACAGGGGACGCGGTGCGAAAAGCCGTTTTAAACCTGAGCTGCAAATCATCGGGAACGCTGGATAAAGGCTGGTGACGAAGCTGCACGTCGTGTGCGATGGCACTGCTCCAGCGCTTATGAAATAAATTTACGAAATACTTATTTTTTTATCGACTACTGACGGGCGTTAATTCATAGCTTGTCCGCCTTGGGCGTCCATTTTCCGTCGGTATCAAGAGAGTTATAATGAAAGTCGCTGTAGTTCATGACTGGCTCCCTGTTTTCAGCGGTGCGGAGCAAGTATTGTCGGCAATAATGCAAAGCACCGGGCCGAGCGATCTCTACACATTATTTAATTTCTTGAACGACAGCGACTTGAAGAAAATCGGCGCCAAGGAAATTTTCACGAGTTATCTTGATCGCCTCCCTCTCCGAGAGAATTATTATCGATACACGTTTCCCTTCTGCCCTTCTGCGATAGAGAGTTTTGACCTGGCAGACTATGATTTGGTTCTGTCGTCCAGCGCAGCCTTTGCCAAGGGTGTCATCGTCCACCCCCATCAACGCCACATAGCCTACGTCCATACCGCCGTGCGCTACGCCTGGGACCAGACATTTGAATATATGCGGCGGACATCCATGTCCAAGCTGCCGTTCGGCCCAATATTACGCCATTCACTCCACAAGCTGCGTATTTGGGACGTCAGATCGGCGCATGGAGCGGATGTGCTGCTCGCCAACTCTTCCGTCGTCCAACGGCGTATAGAGCAAATTTACGGACGTCGTTCCTACGTCCTGCACCCTCCCGTCGATGTGGATAGTTTCCCGATTCAGACGGAAAAGGATGATTACTACGTCTGCGCTTCGCGGCTCGTCCCCTACAAGCGCTTCGATCTTGTCGTTGACGCATTCAAAGACATGCCAAACCGCAAACTGATTGTCTGCGGCGACGGTCCGGAACTAAACCGGCTCAAAGAACGCGCAGGACCAAATGTCACCTTCACCGGTCATCTGCCGCGCGCTGAACTCATCAAAACGATAAGCCAGGCGAGAGCATTTATCTTCCCGGCCTACGAAGATTTCGGCATCGTCATGGCAGAAGCTTTGTCTGCCGGAACTCCGGTGATTGCATATACGCGGGGCGGCGCCCAAGACATCGTCGTGCCTCACGGGGAGCGCGATGCGACCGGCGTGCTGTTTCCAACACAAACCGCAAAAGCAATTGTCGATGCCGTGGATCAGTTCGAAAGCGCCCGCAACGAATTTTCACCGGAAGCCTGCCACGCCCGCGCCAATCTATTCGCGTCCCACAACTTCAATCGCAAGCTCGATCAGTTCATTGCATTGACGATGGACAAGAATTTCTCGCGCGATACTTTGCTGACTGTTGAGTAGGGTTGGTGAGTGAGGTAATTGGAGAAGTCTTTTGGTGAGTTACATACCGGAGACCAGCCAAGCACTCTCGAGAACGCAAGCGCCCTATCAGCGGGAATATTATTTCCAAAACACACACTTTCGCTGATGAAGAAAAATGGTGCCCGAAGGCGGATTTGAACCACCGACACGCGGATTTTCAATCCGCTGCTCTACCAACTGAGCTATTCGGGCACTTCAGGCTCTGACGAACCATCGCTTTTGGTAAGCGCCGGAGAAGCTTGCTGCCCCGGAAGTGAGCGGGGTTATAACATCTTGTTCGGCCATGGCAAGCGCTTGACGAAACTTTTTTGACAGTTTTTTTGAAGCGCCTGTGGATGGTTGTTGCAAGGGTCTTTTCTCATGGCGAGATGGTCCAATGTGAGCCTGAAACTTTCTCCGGACGGAAGGGCGCAAAATGGAAAACCTCATCCTTCTAGGCCCTTACGGGCACCTAAGGATGCGATGTGCTACGTTGCGACTTTCCCAGCATGTTAGATGGTCTGTACGTCAACGACCATAAACGTGTCGCCAAAATGATGAAGCGCATCACTTCGATCCGGCGGAGAGCCCCAGCGCAAAAGGCACTGCTGCGACCAGAAGCGCCATGATGGGGGACGAGGCGAAGATACGACCGGCGAGTGAGGTGATGGCGACCGATCGGACGACGGGGAGCCAGTTTGCTATATCGGCGCTGTGGTGGGATTGTTGGGGCTGGGCTTTGCGGGAGGATTGTGCGGCCTGAAGCTTTTCTACGTCCTTGCGGATGGCGTCGATCTGCTGGCGAAGCTCATCGACTTCTTTGCGCAACGATGCGTCAATGGTCTTCTTTTCGGGAGCTTTGGCGCGGGCGGCGGGCTTTCTGGGTGTTGTGCTCATGTCGTCTTCCAGTTCAGAAAGTTCGTCTTCAAGATCGGATGGTTTGTCGAAACCATGGGAACGTACCGGCGCCCTCATTCAATTTTCCTCTCGCATAAACGCGTAATGACGCCGCGAACACCGCGGCCTGGATGGATAGTCTGCAAACGCGGGACATGAGAAAAGGATGCAGCGTTCCGGTCAATCTGGGAGGCAAAATCAAAAGGCCCGCTTGCATGCCAGCGGGCCTTTCATAGAACAGTATGTAAATCGAGCCCTTCGGCAGGGCTTATTTCACTGGCTTCAGCGATTGTAGAATGCTGACCAGTTCCTTGTGGTGTGCATCCTGTGTGGCTTTCGTACCCCAATAGGTCACGACCAGCATCTTGCCTTCTCTTGGCGAGGCAAAGCCGAGGGAAACGTCAACCGGGCCGTCTTCATCCTTGCCATCGAATTCAATGCTGCCGAATCTCATGCCGTTGATATCGACATCGCCGGAATCGGACTTCGAACTGGCATCGATTTCCACGCCATTATCCGTCAAAAACTTGATGGCATCGTCGATGACCTTGTCCATGGTCTTGTCGCTGGCAACATCGATGGAGAAGTAGATCGCAGCATCAGGCGAAGTGGCGTCAATGCCGGTTTCGGTTTCCTTCGGGCCCCAATCGTCAGGGATTTTGACCGATGCTATGGGCGCTTCGCTGGGAAACTTGAGTGTTTCTGCCTGCGCAAAAAACGGCGCCAGCGCAAAGGCGGCGGCCAAAATGGTTCTTTTCATGGGAAAGTCCTCTGGGATTGAGGCGCTTAAGATTGGGTGGCAAAGGTGCCCCAGCCGTTGCCAAATTCGATATAAAGGAAAAGCCGTTATTATGTCATCATAATAATCTCAAGTAATGAAGAATGCTCAGAGCAAAGTTAACGGGCCAGAGGCCGACCATTCCTGTAAAAATTCTCTATAATCTTTATATTATACATCGATGAAGCAATTCCAGATTGTTATCGACATGGCCAGATACAGAAACAGGCCCCGAAGGGCCTGCTGATGGTTGAGTGATTTTGGTCTTAAGCGGCTTTTGCAGCAGCGCCATAGGGATCGAACCGGCCGTAGAAGGTATCGCCCTTGGCGGCCATATCTTGCAGCAACGGGGTGGGCTTGAAGTGCGGGCCGTAGGTTTGGCTGAGCTTTTCGGCCAGTGCCACGAAGTTGGCCACGCCCATGCCATCGATGTAAGACAGCGCGCCGCCGGTGTAAGGCGCAAAGCCGAAGCCGAGGATGGAGCCGACATCGGCTTCGCGCGGATCGGTGACGATGCCTTCTTCGACCGTGCGGGCCCCTTCCAGAGCGATGGTGACGAGGAAGCGCTGTTTCAGCACGTCCATGTCGACATCCTCAGGCTTCTTCTGCGCAAAGAGGCCTTTCAGGCCGGGCCAGAGAGACTTTTTGGCAGGCTTTGCCGGATAATCGTAAAAGCCCTTGGCGTTCTTGCGGCCAAAGCGGCCCTCGCCTTCCACCATGTTCTTGACAAGCTCCATATGGCGCGGATCGACAGCCTTTTCACCGAGGTCGGCGACGGTGGCCTTGAGGATCTTGTAGGAGAGGTCGATGGCGACTTCATCGTTGAGCGCCAGTGGACCGACCGGCATACCGGCGAATTTCGCGGCATTTTCGATCATGGCGGCAGGCACGCCTTCGATCAGCATGTCATAGCTTTCGGCCATGTAACGCAGCACGCAGCGATTGACGAAGAAGCCGCGCGTGTCGTTGACGACAATCGGCGTCTTCTTGATTTTCGCGACGTAGTCCAGTGCCACGGCCAGTGCCTTGTCGCCCGTTTCGTTGCCGAGGATGACTTCCGTCAGCATCATCTTTTCGACCGGCGAGAAGAAGTGGATGCCGATGAAATCAGTCGGACGCTTGGAATTCTGCGCCAGACCGGTGATGGGCAAAGTGGAGGTGTTGGAGGCAAAGATCGCGCCTTCCGGCAGCACGGCTTCCACCGCTTCGATCACGGCCTTCTTCACGTCGCGGTCTTCGAACACGGCTTCGATGACGAGGTTTGCGGTCTTGAGCGAGGCATAATCCGAGCTTGGCGTGATGCGGGCGAGGATGACGGCACCCTCTTCCTGCGTCATGCGGCCCTTTGTGACGCTGTCCTTCACCAGACCTTCGCAGGTCGTCTTGCCCTTGGCGGCGGCCTCGTCATCGCGGTCGATGAGGGTGACGTCGAGACCGGCAACGGCGGTGACGTAGGCAATGGATGCACCCATGAAGCCAGCGCCGACGACGCCGACATGTTTCAGATCGCTCTTGGGCTGGCCAGCCGGGCGACGAGCGCCCTTGCCCAGTTCCTGCATGGAAATGAACAGCGAGCGGATCATCGCAAAGGCTTCCTTCGAGCGAAGGATTTCCGTGAAATAGCGCTGCTCCACCTTAAGGGCGGTGTCGAAGGGCAATTGCAGGCCTTCGTAGACGCATTTCAGAATGGCGAGTGCCGCCGGATAATTGCCAGCGCTTTCGCGGCGCAGAATGGCTGGGGCTGCGGGCCACAGCTGGGCTGCGGCAGGCGTCCAGATGCCGCCGCCGGGGGCCTTGAAGCCCTTTTCATCCCATGGGGCAACGGGTTTCAGGCCGTCCTTGATCATCTGCTTGGCGGCGGGGATCAGTTGATCCGGTTCAACCACCTGATGCACGAGGTTCATGGACTTGGCGCGGCTTGCCGTCAGCGACTGACCAGTCGTCATCATTTGAAGCGCGGATTGCGCATCAGTAAGGCGCGACACGCGCTGCGTGCCACCGGCACCGGGGAAAATGCCGACCTTGATTTCCGGCAACGCCAGCTTGACGCTCTTGGCGTTGGAGGCCACGCGACCGTGGCAGGCCAGCGACAGTTCCAGCGCGCCACCCATGCAGGTGCCGTTGATGGCGGATACCCATGGCTTGCCATTGGTTTCGATCTTGCGGAACAGGCCATTCATCTTGCCGACGAGATCGAACAACTTCTTGGACGCTTCATCCGGGTTCTTCGCCTTCTCTTCATTGTAGAAGGAGAACATGGACTTGATCATCGACAGATCAGCGCCGCCGGAAAAGCTGCTCTTGCCTGAGGTGAAGACCACGCCCTTGACCGCAGCATCCGCCACCGTCGCGTCAACGATCGCGTTCAACTCTTCCATGACCTCCGCCGTAAAGACGTTCATGGATTTTTCCGGCATGTCCCAGGTTACAAGGGCAATGCCGTCTGCGTCTGTTTCGACGGTGAAATTGGTGTAAGTGCTCATAGTGGGATTCCTCTTCCCTGAATTTCTTGTGCTAACCGAAGACGCCGAGCAGGTAGCAAGGCAGAACGACAAGCAGAGCAAGAACGATGATCAGTCCTCGCCTCTCTGCTTTCATCCGTGCGTGGCTTTCGGCAGGCGTAATGCGACTGGCTGCTTGAGCAGCGGTGGCCATATCCTTGTCGAGTTGCCTCGTCTGGAAGTGGCGCTTCGTCTCGTTTTGATGGCCCGCCATGCTCGTCGTCCCAATCAAACCCGCTCGATAACCGTTGCCGTGCCCATGCCCGCACCGATGCAGAGCGTGACCAGTGCGGTATTGAGATCGCGGCGTTCCAGTTCGTCCAGAACCGTGCCGAGGATCATTGCGCCGGTGGCGCCCAGCGGGTGGCCCATGGCAATCGCGCCGCCGTTGACGTTCATCTTGTCGTGGCTGATGTCGAAGGCCTGGAGGTAACGCAGCACGACGGCGGCGAAGGCTTCGTTGAGTTCGAAAAGGTCGATATCGGCAATCGACATGCCGGTTTTGGCCAGCAGCTTTTCTGTGACGTCAACCGGGCCGGTCAGCATCAAAGCCGGGTCGGAGCCGATATTGGCGAAGGAGCGAATGCGGGCACGGGGTTTCAGGCCCATGCTTTCGCCGCCAGCCTTGGAGCCGACGAGAACCGCAGCAGCACCATCGACGATGCCCGACGAGTTGCCCGCATGGTGGACGTAGTTGATGCGCTCGACTTCCGGATGCGCCATGATGCCGACGGCTTCGAAGCCACCCATTTCGCCCGGCATCTGGAAGGATGCGTTGAGCGAAGCCAGCGCCTGCATGTCCGTGCCTGGGCGCATATGCTCGTCACGGTCGAGAATGGTGATGCCGTTCTGGTCTTTGACCGGAATGACGGAGTTCTTGAAGTAGCCGTTTTCCCAGGCGTGCGCTGCGCGCTTCTGGCTTTCCACGGCAAAGGCATCGACGTCATCGCGGCTGAAACCGTATTTGGTAGCGATGAGATCGGCGGATACGCCCTGCGGCATGAAATAGGCCGGGAAGCTGACCGAGGGGTCCATGTACCAGGCACCGCCGGACATGCCCATGCCGACGCGCGACATGCTTTCCACACCGCCCGCGATGACGATCTCGTCGGCACCGGCTGCGATCTTTCCGGCTGCGAAATTGATGGCATCAAGACCGGAAGCGCAGAAGCGCGAAATCTGCATGCCCGGTGCCTTGGTGGAATAACCGGCTTCGAAAGCCGCACCCTTGGCGATGACGGCACCGGCATCCATGACCGGATCGACACAGCCCATGATGATGTCATCGACGGTGGATGTGTCGAGGCCATTGCGGTCGCGGATGGCTTCCAGCGTCTCGGCGGCCAGACGAACGGACGGCACTTCGTGCAGCGAACCATCCTTCTTTCCGCGCCCGCGCGGGGTGCGAACGTGGTCATAAATGTATACGTCAGTCATTTCTCATCTCCCTGCACTGCGAACAGTGCTTAAAACTTTACGTTAGCGTCCACTTACCTCGACGATCGGTCTCGGCGGAAACAAGAAGCCCTTTTTTCCTCAGCTCTGTCGCAGCCCAGCGCATATCGTACTGCCATGAATAAACATATCGTACTGCCATGAATAAAAGAGGTCATGACCATGGAGGTCTTTCTCGTGATGCTTCCATATGTGCTGAGCGACATATAGGATTGAGCCCTCTCCGCTATTTGCTTTCAGGGCTTCAATAACCCAGTCCTTTAAGTCAGCTTTAGCGACCATCAGCCAGTTACCTCAAAACGCCTCAGCAGCCAGTTCCATCATCGTATCGGCACCGGCCTCGATGCGGATCTTGCGAACCGCTGTTTCCGGCAAAATGCGCTCCATAAAGAACTTGGCCGTGACGAGCTTGGTCTTGAGGAACTGCTCGTCGGAGGCGGAACCGGATGCAAGTGCCGTCTGCGCTGCCTTTGCCATGCGGGCGTGCATGTAGCCGAGAATGACGAGGCCGAAGAGGTGCATGTAATCGGTCGAACCGGCACCGGCGTTGTCGGGCTTGGCCATGGCGTGCTGCATGAACCACATGGTTGCCGCCTGAAGGTCGTTCAGGCCCTTCTTGAGGCCCTTGGTGTAAAGCGTGAGGCTCTCGTCAGCGCGGTTTTCCTCGCAGAAATCACCGATGTCCTTGAACAGCGCCATCACGGCACGACCACCGTTGAGGCCGAGCTTGCGGCCGACGAGGTCGAGCGCCTGAATGCCGTTGGCACCCTCATAGATCATGGTGATGCGGGCATCGCGCACATACTGGCTCATGCCATGTTCTTCGATGTAGCCGTGACCGCCGAACACCTGCTGGGCCATGACGGCGTGGTCGAAGCCCTTGTCGGTCAGCACGCCCTTGAGGATAGGCGTGACGAGGCCGAGAATGTCGTCTGCCGCCTGTCGCTCCTTCTCGTCGGTCGCGCGGTGGGCGATGTCGGATTGCAGCGCGGTCCAGAGCAGGAACGCTCGGCCAGCCTCGTTATAGGCCTTGATGGTCATCAGCGTGCGGCGAATGTCCGGGTGGACGATGATCGGATCGGCCTTCTTGTCCGGGGCTTTCGCACCGGAGAGCGAACGACCCTGAATGCGCTCGCGGGCATATTCGACGGCGTTCTGATAGGCGATTTCACCGACCGACAGGCCTTGCAGGCCAACGCCGAGGCGGGCTTCGTTCATCATCACGAACATGGCCGACAGGCCCTTGTTCTCGGCGCCGATGAGATAGCCGGTCGCATCATCATAGTTCATGACGCAGGTGGAGTTGCCGTGAATGCCCATCTTGTGCTCAAGCGCGCCACAGACGACGCCGTTGCGTGCGCCCACGGAACCATCGGCGTTGACGAGGAACTTCGGCACGATGAACAGCGAAATACCCTTGGTCCCCTCTGGCGCACCTTCGATGCGGGCGAGAACCAGATGGATGATGTTGCTGGTCATCGAATGTTCGCCAGCCGAAATGAAAATCTTCTGGCCGGTGATCTTATAGGAGCCATCGCCCTGCGGCACGGCCTTGGTGCGCAGAAGGCCAAGGTCGGTGCCGCAATGCGGCTCGGTCAGGTTCATGGTGCCGGACCATGTGCCCTCGACCATCTTGGGCAGATAGGTCTGCTTCTGCTCGTCGGAGCCATGCGCCAGAACGGCGGCAATCGCGCCCTGCGTCAGGCCGGGATACATCATCAGCGACAGGTTGGCGGACGACATGAACTCGCCGACGGCAGCGTGCAGCGTGTAGGGAAGGCCCTGCCCGCCAAACTCTTCTGGAACGGCAAGACCGGTCCAGCCGCCTGCGCAATAGGTATCGTAAGCCTGCTTGAAACCATCCGGCACGGTCACGGTGCCATCTTCGGCGCGCTTGCAACCCTGCTGGTCGCCAGACAGGTTGAGCGGGAAGAGCTGCTCTTCTGCCAGTTTCGCGGCCTCGCCGGTGATCGCATCGATCATATCGGGCGTGGCGTCTTCAAAACCGGGAAGATTGTTGTAGCGCTCTATGCCGAGCACATCGTTCAGAATGAAAAGCGTGTCTTGAACTGGGGCCTTGTAAACAGGCATTACCGATGATCCTCCGCATCGTTTGCCGGACCGCTCCGGCGTCAACATAGGGACCACAATATTTGACGTGCGCGTAAACGTCAAATAGCTTTCAGCAGATTTTTGAGATGCCACTCACCCTTAGACAAGACCCATGTAAATCTAATGAATTTGCCGCGTCAAATGCCTGTGAAACGGCATATATGAAGAAAAAGTTAAATAAGCCAACGCCCTGTTAACCATTTGTTTACCAAATATGGCGAAATGTTCAAAGTCATAGGACTGCTTCGCGAACCGGGGCGTTCGATGAGCAAAAAAGCAAGAACTCCGTGTTCCGCACCGGGACTACCAGCGGAACAGTTAAACCGGGCAAACGACGAAGCGAGCAGGAAGATGAACGGATTGCGATCGAATTCCCATCGTCAAAACGACAGATCGTCTCTGGACGCGCTCAACCGCACCATTGAAGGCCTGGAAGCCCGGATCGAAGATCTGCTGGGCACCAAATCCGCTCGCCCTGCTCATGAAACACATACGCCACGCGCAGAGACTGAACGTGCAGGATTTCAAAACGGCCCCGCAAGGCCGGCAATGAAGCCGCGCTTCGATCCCGTCAACGAAATCCGTCAGCGCCAACAGGCGCTCGATGCACGTTGGGAACGACAGCAAGCAGATGCGCCACGCGCGACCGATCTTGCCGCCGAGCGTGAACTGGACCGCCGTTATGCAGAGCGCGAATACCGCGCCTCCACCGCTATTCCTCCGGCACGCCCACGCCCCACGGCCCGTTTCGAACGCACCGCACCGCCTGCCCCTGCACAGGGCGATGCAGCGCTGCGCGAAGTGGCCGAGGCGCTGGTCAGCCTGCGTCAGGAACTGAAGCACGAAATTTCCGAAGGCGTCGCCCGCGAAATGCAGGGCGTGCGTTCCGAACTGCGCAACATCCGCTCCTTTGCAGAAAATCAGGATTTTGCCGAGGATATCCGTGAGGATGTCGCACGGCTGGCAGCCAGCATCGAGCGCATGGGCGAAACGTCGTCGCCCGACGCCGAAGCCCTGCGCAATGAATTCGAAGAGCTGCGCAGCCTGATGGATCAGGTTGCCCGTGAAGACAGCATGCACCGCATGGAAAGCCGTTTCGATACGGTGGACGATACGCTGCGTGGTTTCGATACCGCCCCGCTTCAGGACGAAATCGTCGCGCTTGCCTACCGTCTGGATGACATCAAGGGCCAGCTTGGCACGATGAGCGGCAGCTCCGCCGCCGTGCGCGCGCTGGAAGAAAAGCTTTTGACCATTGCCGGTGCTGTCGAGCAGCTGGGCAAGCACATTCAACCCAATGATGAGGCTTTCGGCGAACATTTCTCCGGCCTCGATGAGCGCCTGGACGAAATCAGCCGCGCGATTGCCGCTGCCGGAAACCGCCCTGCCCCGAGCTTCGATGCAACGCTGGCCGAGCGGCTGGAAAACCGCCTGAATACGCTGTCGTCGCAGATCGAAAATCTGAAGGACGCGACCGAGGCGAAAGATAAGCCGTCTGACGCACTTAGTGCGCGCCTCGACGCACTGACCACCCGTATCGAAGAGCTTTCCGCCGAGCGCAGCGTTTCACAGCTGGGTGAGCGGCTGGATCAGCTGTCCCTGCTGCTGGAGCGCTCGCAGCGCCCGTCCAGCCAGCCGGAACTCACATCCTTCCTGACCGACATTTCCCGCAAGATCGATGAGCTGGGCAGCGGCGCCGTCAACGACCAGTTGGCCGAGCGGTTGGAGAAAATCGCACGCCGGATCGAACAGATCGAGGCAAAGCCTGCGCCTGCGAAAAACCCTTCTTACGACGTCGCCTTCAAGCGGTTGGAAGATCGGCTGAGCGATATCGCCGCCAAGCTGGATGAGACACAGGCTCCGGCCAGCGCCGTTGCCAACGACATGTCGCCGGAACTTGACCGTCGCATGGCCAATATCGAAGACTACATGGCGTCCAGCGACGAATATATCATCGAAGCGGCCCGGCAGGCGGCAGAAGCGGTTCTGGAAGCGCATACGCGCAACAATCTGGCCCAGACTGCCAGCAGTGCCGACATGGTCATTCTGACCGAGCTCGCTAACGACCTGCGCAAGCTGGAAGGTCTGAGCCGCAATACCGAAGAGCGCACGCACCGCACCTTTGAAGCGCTTCATGAAACATTGGTGCAGATTGCCGGTCGTCTCGACCATCTGGACAATCGCCCAGCACCGCGCACGCCCGCACCTGCACCTGCCAGCCTTTCCGACACGGACTGGGCCGAGTATGAAGGCGGGGCGCGCATGCCTGCGGCCACGTTTCCCGAAGACGGTCTGATTGCCAAGGACAGCGCAAGCGCCTTCGACACTGAGACCGCCCGCCAGCTGGACAGCGCCCTTGCCACCGATACGCTGGTGCCGCCGGAAGCCGAAAAGCCTGTCGCTGAAAAGCGTGGCCTGTTATCCGGCCTGACGCGTCGCTTCAAGTCCAGCGCCGCCAAGACCGAGGAAGCCCCCAAGGCCGAGGTTTCCGCACGCACGCAGATCGACCCTGCACCATCGCTCGACCCGGTCGATGTGTTGCAGGCCGATATCGAAACCGAACTGCTGGAGCCGGGCTCTGGTGCGCCTGATATCAAGAAGATTCTGGAGCGTGTTCGCGCCAGCCAGACGGCTGCTGCCCGCGCCGGTGCAGGCGAGAGCGACAACCGCGCCGACTTCATTGCCGCGGCCCGCCGCGCCGCTCAGGCCGCCGCACAGGAAAGCGTTCCGGACAGAAGCGCCGCTTCGCGCCCGCAGCGCAGCAAGGCCACTGTTGAAAAGCAGGGCTCCGCCCTTTCCCGCTACCGCCGTCCGCTGCTTCTCGGCATCGGCGCCATTCTGCTGGCCATGATGGCAATGCCCGCCATCAAGTCTTTCGTCGGTGGCGAAACGACACCTGCGGCCATCGTGACCGAACCGAAGAGCGTTGAGCCCATGTCGGCTCCGCCAGTCGCCGCACCGGTTGAGGCGACGCCTGTCAGCGCCGAGCCTGCTGTGACGGTTCCATCCGAAAACACAATCGACGAAAAGGCAAAGGCCGCCGGTGAGCGGATGCAGGTGGAAGCCGACAAGGGCGACCATCTGATCGACACCCGGCCAATCGGCGGCGTGCGCCTGCCCCTGGAAACACCAACGATTTCCGTTCCAACCGCATCGCGCGGAACCGGCGTTGCAGAGCGCTTGCAGCCAGTAACTTCGATCCCAGACGTGCAGCAGACCGAGTTTAAAAAGGAAGCTGTCCAGCCGGCAGTTGAGACCATCACCGTTCCCGAAGGCATTGCCCCGCCGTCTCTGGCGGATGCCGCCTCCAAGGGCGACCGGGTAGCGCTGTTTGAAATCGGTGTGCGCTACACGGATGGTCAGGGCGTTGCAGCCGACCGCGCCGAAGCAGCCAAGTGGTACAAGCTGGCCGCCGATCGCGGTCTTGCGCCAGCGCAGTATCGTCTGGGCAACATGTATGAGAAGGCCAATGGCGTAGAGCGCAATCTTTCCGAAGCCAAGCGCTACTACCAGTTGGCGGCAGATCAGGGCAATGCGGGCGCGATGCACAATCTCGCCGTGCTGCTGGCCTCAGACGCCGCTGGCGCGCCTGATTTCACCGCCGCTGGCGACTGGTTCATCAAGGCTTCCAACCTCGGCGTTCGTGACAGCCAGTTCAACCTTGCCATTCTCTATGCCCGTGGCAGTGGCGTGCAGCAGAGCCTGGAAGAATCCTACAAGTGGTTTGCCATTGCTGCCCGTGATGGCGATGCCGATGCTGGCCAGAAGCGTGACGATGTGGCCAAGGCCATGCGTCCAGAACAGCTGGCCAGCGCCAAGGCGAAGGTCGAGGCGTGGCAGGTAACGCCGCTCAACGAAGAGGCCAACTCCGTCAACCCGCCTGCCGAATGGACCGGCGGCGAGGAGATCAAGACCTCTTCCGTCGACATGCAGAAGGCGATCCGCAACATTCAGGCCATTCTCAACAACAATGGTTTCAAGGCGGGCGAGCCGGACGGCAAGCTGGGCCGCGCAACCGTGGCCGCGATCAAGAACTTCCAGAAGTCCGTTGGACAAACGCCGGATGGCCGCATTACCGACGAGTTGGTGACAGCGTTGCTCGCTCGCAACAAGTAATTTGCCTGTTGGCCGATCTTTCCAAATTATCAACGTATTTGCCGTTGAATAATTGACAGTCATGCCTGCCAAGGGCATGACCGATGAAAGGTCGCATGGCCGCTTGCCTTGACCCTTCAGACAGATACCACCCCTTCGTGGCAAGGCCCGCCTGATGGCGGTTTTTGCCGTTTTGGACGCAACCACGTCCGCATGTCCGAGGTCCTATTGTGACTGTCTATCTGCCCATTGCAGAACTTTCGGTGAATATCTTCATCATTCTCGGCATGGGCGCGGCTGTGGGGTTTCTGTCCGGCATGTTCGGCGTGGGCGGCGGCTTTCTCATTACCCCGCTTTTGATCTTCTACAATATTCCGCCCGTCGTGGCCGTCGCCACCGGCGCCAACCAGGTTGTCGCCTCCTCCGTTTCCGGCTCCATCACCCATTTCAGGCGCGGCACGCTGGATGTTAAGCTGGGCGGTATTCTGCTGATCGGCGGCCTTTGTGGGGCGACGCTTGGCGTGTGGCTGTTTACGCTTCTGCGCAGCATCGGCCAGCTCGACCTCATCATTTCGCTGCTCTACGTCATTCTGCTGTCTACCGTTGGCGCACTGATGCTAAAGGAAAGCATTTCCGCCATTCGCCGCACCGCGCGCAATGAAACCGTGACGCTGCGCCGCCCCGGCCACCACAACTGGGTGCACCGCCTGCCGCTGAAAATGCGCTTCAAGAAATCGAAGCTCTATCTCAGTGTCATCCCCATTATCGTTCTCGGCTTCGGCATCGGCGTTCTGACCTCGATCATGGGTGTCGGCGGCGGCTTCATCATGGTGCCTGCCATGATCTATCTGCTGCGCATCCCCACCAATGTCGTTGTCGGCACATCGCTGTTCCAGATCATTTTCGTCACCGCCTATACGACCATCGTGCAGGCCGCGACGAACTATTCCGTCGATATCGTGCTCGCCTTCATTCTGATGCTGGCCGGCGTGGTGGGCGCGCAATATGGCGTGCGCGTGGGCCAGAAACTGCGCGGCGAACAGTTGCGCGCGCTGCTGGCGCTGCTGGTTCTGGCCGTCGGCGTGCGACTGGCCATCACGCTGGTCATCAAGCCAGACGATCTGTTTTCCGTGGCTGTCGGAGGGCTGGGCTATTGATCCGCGCCGCCCTTCTATCCGCTGCTTTTTGCGCCCTTTCAGCCACGGCTTTCGCGCAGACCCCGCCGCTTGCGATCTCGCCGAATGCGTCGGGCCAGCCCCGCACCCTGCAGGAAAACATCGAGATCGGCGCATCGACCACCGAAATCTCCATCGCGTCTGATTTTCGCGGGGCGGATTTCACCATGTTCGGCGCGCTGAACAATGCCGACCAGTTGCTGCTGGCCATCGGCCAATACGACATCGTGGTGACGCTGGAAGGCCCGAACGACTATTCCACCGTCCGCAAAAAAAGCCGGGTGGCGGGGATCTGGATCAACACCAGCGCAATCACCTTCGCACCGCTGCCGGAATCCTACTCCATGGCCAGCACCCGCAACATCGACAATATCGCAACAGCAGGCACGCTGAAGGCCATGGGCCTCGGCGTGGAACACCTACCGCTGCGCAGTGCGGTGTTTTCCGGCGTGCCAGACAATGTCTTCGACTTTCAGGACGCATACCGCCGCCTGAAACTGTCGAGCGGCATCTATCGCAACGACACGACCGGCGTGCGTCTGGAACGCACCGGCCTCTTCTGGGCCACCCTCCGCCTGCCCGCCAACGTCCCCAACGGCGTTCACACGGCGCGGGCCTATCTGTTCAAAAGCGGCATGCCGGTGGCGCAAAAGGAATTGCGACTGCGCGTGGTGAAGACGGGCATGGAGCAGGCGATCACGGATGCCGCGCACCAGACGCCGGTGGTGTATGGCATGCTGTGCGTGCTGCTGGCGGTGGTGACGGGTTGGGGTGCGAGTATTTTGTTCAGGCGGGATTAGGTGAGGTTGGCGGGTGTGGCTTACCCCCCTCTGCCCTGCCGGGCATCTCCCCCTCAAGGAGGGAGATTGGCTAGACGCAAACTCGCCGCTTCGCCGCAGCGTTTGTGATGGGCGGAAGGTCTCCACGAGCGATCTCCCCACCTGAGGGTGAGATGTCCGGCAGGACAGAGGGTGAGCGGCTTGCTGTGCGCTACAAACTGGGGAGGGCAGCCACACCCACCGCCCTCATGCTGAGGTGGCGCGCAGCGCCCTCGAAGCATCCGCGGCGACGCGCTGCCCCAAGCCCCGCAACCCTCGTCCTTCGAGGCCCCTGCGGGACACCTCAGGATGAGGGTGGCTACGTTGCGCTCGCATCGGCCTCGCATCCAAGCATCCCAAAAAATCTCACCCCAGCAAATTCGCAAACCGAACCGAATAAATCCGGTCCCGCCCCAACAAATGCGCAACCAGCGCCGAATGATCGAACAGACCCCGCATCGCCTTGTGGCGCAAATCCAACCCGCCACTTAGCACCCCAAAGGCAGGCATCAACATACGGGTGCCATCCGTGGCGAAACAAGGGCGGCGCACCGATTTGTCGCGGCGGCGGACCGTGGCGGCGGGGTGGAGGTGGCCTGCAATTTCGCCCAGCGATGCACCCAATTTCGGCTCGTGACGGAAGACGAGGTTGCCGTAGAACATTTCATCGCTGGAGGAGCCCGGCAAATCCACCGTCCCATCCGGGTCATGGTTGCCGTTGATCCAAATCCATTCACGTCCCCGGGCCATCTCCTTGATGAGATCGCGCAATGGCAGCGGCAGATGCTGCGAGCCGATGCGATCATGGAAATTATCGCCGAGGCTGACGACGATCTTGGGGTCGTAGCGGGTGATCAGGGACGACAGGATTTTGAGCGTGGCGATGGTGTCGTAGGGCGGCAGAAGGCGACCGCGGCGGGCGAATGCGGCACCCTTTTCCAAGTGCAAATCCGAGACGACCAGCAGCGACAGATCCGGCAGGTACAGCCCGCCCAGCGGATCGCACCAGCCAGCGACGCCGTTCACGGCAGTTTCCGAGCCGAGGCATTCGAAGCCGGTGGCAAATTTGTCGCTCAGGGCAAGTCGGCTCAGCACGTTTCGGTTTTGTCCTTCATATCCTCTAGGCGGATGCATCATGACATCGCATCCGCGATCAGCTCATCGGCGGCTTCGGCCAGCACATCGTCCAAGGCTTGGCCCGGCACCGTCTCGCGCCCGATTTCCATCATGACCGGAACGGCCAGCGGCGAAACATGCTCCAGAGCGCAATGGGTGGTGTGGCCCTTGATTCGCCTTAGCATATCGCCAAGACGGCCAATGTCCAAAAGTCCGGCTGCGGCATCGCGACGCGTGGCTTCCAAAAGGATGTGATCGGGCTCATGGCTGCGAAGAACGTCATAAATAAGATCGGCAGAAACAGTGACCTGCCGCCCGGTTTTTTCCTTGCCGGGATGGCGGCGCTCAATGAGGCCTGAGATGATCGCACAATTGCGGAAGGTGCGCTTGAGCATGAAGGATTCGTCCAGCCATGACTCAAGATCATCGCCCAGCATATCCTCGTCCAACAAATCCGGCAGCGACAGGCGGTCCGATTGCAGGCGCATGCCGATATCTTCCAGAGCCCAGATGGCCAGCGAATAATCCGTGGCGACGAAGCCCATGGGCTTGGCCCCTGCCCGCTCCAGCCGCCGGGTCAGCAGCATGCCGAGTGTCTGGTGCGCCAAGCGCCCCTCGAAAGGGTACATGACCATGAAGAAGCGTTTGCGGAAGGGAAACGTCTCGACCAGAAGCTCATCCCGTTTGGGAATGATCGACTTTTCCTTCTGAATGGCGAGCCAGTCTCGCACCTGATCCGGCAAGGCGTGCCAGCGGGCGGGATCGGCCAGCATGGAGCGCACCTGATCTGCCAGATAGGTAGAAAGCGGGAATTTTCCGCCCGCATAGGACGGGATTTTTGGGTCCATGGAGAAGGCCTGGCTGACGAGGCATTCGCTCTCGCGGATGCCTTCGAAGCGCAGCACCTTGCCGGCGAAGAGGAAGGTATCGCCCTGCACCAGTTGCTCGAGGAAATGCTCCTCGACCTTGCCGAGCGACATGCCGCCACGCCCGATGGTGCCCTTGGCATTGCGCTTGACCATGCGGACATTGAGTTCTGCCGCCTCGACAATGGTGCCGAGGTTGAGGCGATACTGCATGGCGACCTGCGGGTTGGAGACGCGCCACAGGCCATCCTTCGTCTGGCGGATGCGGGCGTAACGCTCATAGGTGCGCAGGGCATAGCCACCGGTGGCGGTGAAATCGACGATGCGATCGAAAGTTTCGCGCGGGAGGTCTGCGTAGGGCGAGGCGGTGGTGACTTCGCGGTAGAGATCATCCGCATCGAAGGGTTCGGCGCAGGCCATGCCGAGCACATGCTGGGCCAGCACATCCAGTGCGCCCTCGGCAATCGGCGGTGTATCCTGCGCGCCGATGTAGTTGGCATCAAGTGCGGCGCGGCATTCCATGACCTCGAAGCGGTTGGCAGGCACAAGGATGGCCTTGGAGGGTTCGTCCATGCGGTGATTGGCCCGGCCGATGCGCTGGGCAAGGCGGCTGGCGCCCTTGGGCGCGCCGACATGCACGACGAGATCGACATCGCCCCAGTCGATACCGAGATCGAGCGTGGAGGTGGCGACCACCGCGCGCAGCTTGTTATCGGCCATCGCCGCTTCCACCTTGCGGCGCTGGCCTGCATCCAGCGAGCCGTGATGCAGCGCAATCGGCAGATTGTCGTCGTTGATGGTCCAGAGTTCCTGAAAAATGCGCTCCGCCTGCGAGCGGGTGTTGACGAAGATCAGCGTCGTCTTGTGCGCTTTCAAGGCCGGATAGAGGTCCTGCATGGCATAGCGCGCCGAGTGGCCGGACCATGGAATGCGCTCCTCCGTGCCGAGTATCGCGATATCCGGCTTTGCGCCGCCATCGACTGTGATGAGACCGGCGGTGGGCTCACCCTCCGCTTGCGGGCTGAGATAGCGTTGCAGATCCATGGGGTCGGCGACGGTGGCGGAAAGACCGATTGTGCGCATGCCGGGCGCGTGCTTGCGAATGCGGGCAATGGCGAGCGACAGGAGATGCCCGCGCTTGGAGGTTACGAGCGAGTGAAGCTCGTCCAGCACCACATATTTCAGGTCTTTGAAGAAACGCTCGGCTTCCTTGTTGGCGAGCAGCAGTGAGACCTGTTCCGGCGTCGTCAGCAGAATGTCCGGCGGTTTCAGCTTCTGACGCTGGCGCTTGGACTGCGGCGTATCGCCGGTGCGGGTTTCGACCGAAATGGGCAGGCCCATTTCCGTCACGGGCTTCATCAGGTTGCGCTCGATATCGACGGCCAGCGCCTTCAGCGGCGAGATATAGAGCGTGTGGACCCCGACGAAGGCCGAGCCGGGTGGAACCTTGCCGCGTTCCGCCAGATCGGTCAGCGAGGCCATGAAGCCACCGAGCGTCTTGCCCGCCCCTGTCGGCGCAATCAGCAGCATGTTTTCGCCAGCACGGGCGCGGGCTGATAATTCCAGCTGATGGGCGCGCGGGCTCCAGCCCTTTTCGCCGAACCATTTCTGGAAGGATAAGGGCAAGGTGCCGACATCGACGCCGGAGATGGGGGGCTCTGTGTGTTTCACTGCTCTAAAGTAGTGAAAATCTTTCGAAAAAGAAGGGCGTTAAAGGACGTAAGTTTGAGCTTTCCGCCGTCATTCCGGCCCTGAGCCACTGCTGTCCGGTTTAAATGGGAGGGGCGTTCGGCGGAAAGAAACCCACCGCCGTCACCCCGGCCTTGAGCCGGGGTCCAGTTGACGCGCGTCTGCGCGGCGAGGAAAGTTCTTTCAGACCAATGACTTGGTCTGACTGGATTCCGGCTCAAGGCCGGAATGACGGTGGTGAGTGTGGTGCTGTGCCACTCCCCATATCCAGCGCTACGCTTCTGCGTCCTAACAGATGCAGAGTGCTAAAAGCGAAGTGCAATCAATGCTGTATGCCGCATCTGCGTATTCAAACCGGACAGTAGTGGCCCTGAGCCGGAATCCAGCCGACGCGCGTCTGCGCGAAGATGAAGAGTCTTTTCAGCCCAAGGACTTGGGCTGACTGGATGCCGGATCAGGTCCGGCATGACGGAGAGGTGTCACATCGCAATATAGCGGTCCAAGCGTTCAGCGTACGACGATATAGCGATCCGAGCGGTGGTTGATGGCGAGGAAGAGGTTCAGCACGAAGGCGCCGACGATGGAATAAAGCACCGTTTCGGGATTGATGACGGCAAAGGCCGCGATCATGACGCAGCTGTCGAAGGCGAGCTGGATGAGACCGGCGCGGATGCCGAAACGATCCTGAATATAGATGGCGAGAATGCCGATGCCGCCGAGGCTGGCGCGATGGCGATAGAGCGCCAAGAGGCCGTAACCCAGAAGCAGACCGCCAAGCAGCGCGGCCCAGAGCGGATTGATGCTCTCAATCACCATCCAGCGGCTTTCTACTTCGGTCAACACCGACACGAGGCCAATGGCGATGAAGGTTTTGAACGAGAAGGCAAGGCCAAGGCGGCGGAAGGACAGGTAATAGAAGGGCAGATTGACGAGGAAAAACAGCAGGCCGAAGCTAATGCCGAAGGCATAGTGCAGGAGAAACGCCACGCCCGCCGTGCCGCCGGTAAGCAGGCCCACCTTGGCGAGAAGGTAGAAACCGAGCGCCGACACGATGCTGCCGGTGACGATGCCCTGAATGTCTTCCACAGGCGCATGCTTGGCCGGATCGGCACTCCACATGCCATAAACGCTTCTCGTGAATGCCATGCGCCTAACCCCGAACTTAATTGTTCCAGCCATTTATGAGAGTGCCGCGCTGCTATTGCACCTTCAGGCTCAAGCAGTTCGACAGGCGTATTTTGCACTGCAAAAGCTGATGTTTCAACGGCGATACGTAAGCATCGCTGACCTATCGATAAAAAGGCAAGAAACGAAAACGTCAGGCGGGCTTTTCGGCAAGAAAGAGAATGCCGGAGAGGGGTTTTCCGGCGTCCTTGCGAATGGTGGTTTTCTCGGTTTTCAGGATTTTAAGGCCGAAACCTTCCAGCAAGCCTCGAACATAGGGCTCTGAATGCGCATAACGCAACGAGGGCTGGAGAACGAAGCCGCCTTCCTCTCCCGCATCTTCCACCGAAAAGGCAAAGGTGCCCCCCGGTGCAAGCAGTGCCAGAACCAACGGCATAACCGCTTCCAGACTGCCCAGATACATCATGACATCCGCTGCGGCGACCAGATCCGCACGGTTATGTGCAAGTGCGGGTGCGAAGAGGCCTGACCCTTCCGCATCCAGCGATAGATCGGCTTGGGCGAGATGGTGATAGATGTGTTTCTCCCCCGCTTTGGCCAGCATGTTGGTGGAAAGATCGAACCCTTCGAGGCGTTCGGTCCAGCCATGGATTTCAAGCCCCAGCAGGCCCGTACCGCAACCGATATCAACGATGTTGCGGAAACTGCTGCCCTGCGGACGGACGGTTGCGACCAGCGCGGCGAGCTTTTGCGGAACGCTGTAATCGAGTTTCTCCACCAGCGACGTTTCGAAACGGTCGGCGTAATCATCGAACAGGCCTTCGATATAGGCGCTGGGCGGCTGTTGCGGCGTTTCGGCGGCGCCGAGAACCGCGAGCTTGAGGGGAGCAGCGAAAATGCCCTCGGCATCCAGCGCCGCAACCGTCTCATAGGCTGAGACGGCCTTTGCGGTCTGGCCCGCTTTTTCACTATACTCACCCAGCCGAAACCAACCTGCGGCCCATCGCGGTGCAAGCTCCAGCGCCTGTTCGATCAGCTCTGCGGCAGCGGCGTGATCGCCGCTTTCGGCAAGCATGCGGGCGTAATCTGCGCGCCGGTCTGCGATGGCATCGCCGGACGAAAACTGGTGTGGGGCCATGCACGCTTTCCTGAAAGAGGTGGGCTGTCTTTCATCAAGCCATAAAAAAACTCAAGTCCTATTTCATGGCAGCGGCAAATATCGCGCATGCGAAGCGCGAAAGCTTGCATAGAGGCACCATGCTTTCTATGTCTTGGCTGAATTCAGGAGATTTTGCAGATGGCGGGTGAAGTGGATAAGGTGCTGGGTGACAGTGTAGCGCGCACGATCATAAAGTTGCTGGTCGTATCGCTGATCGTCGGCTTCGTCATGGCAGTCTTCGGCCTGACACCCTGGAACATCATCTATGGCGTCAGGGATTTCATCCTCGACCTCTGGCACAGCGGCTTCCGCGCCTTGGGCAGCATTGGCGATTATCTGCTGGCGGGTGCTGTCATCGTCATCCCCGTTTTCATCATTCTTCGCCTTTTGAGCTTCCGCCGCTGATATGACCCAACATTCCCTGATGACATTTTCACGGCGCGGTTTCGTGCTGGTCTCTACCGGCACGCTGCTATCGGCCTGCGTTTCCATGCCCACCAACAAGGGCGTCACAGCTGGCACCCGCGATGAAACGGCCTCGGCGCTGCCGATGGTCAACGAGCTTCGCCGTTCAAAGGGTCTGCCCGCCCTTTCCGCCAACAGCGCCGCGCAACAGGCCGCTGCTTTTCAGGCCAGCCGCATGGTGAAGGCGCAGAAAATGGCGCATCTCATCGGCCTCACCGACAGCTTTCTCATTCGCATGAAGGACGGCGGCGTGCCGCTGCCTGCGGCTGAAAACGTGGCGGCTGGGCAGGATACGGTCGAGCGGGTGGTGAAGGCCTGGATTGGGTCTCCGCACCATCTGGAGAATATGCTGGGGAATTACGGCGGGCTTGGTGTGGCGGTGGCTTATGATGCGGCGGCGAAGAATAGGCCGTATTGGGCGATGGTGCTGTGTCGGTGATGGGTTGTGCTCGTGGCAGACCCCTCACCAAGAAAACCTAAGACTTCGCTTCGCGAAGATCGAGGTTTTCTATCCTCTCCCACAAGGGGAGAGGTAAGGGAGCAAGCAGCACGGCATCCGCCTTATCTCTCCCCTTGTGGGAGAGAAAGCAATTTCAACATCTTAGCCCGTAAGGGCTTAAGTGTTAGAAATTGCAAGTGAGGGGTCCAGCCCCACACTCTGCGCTCAATAACTCAAATCCCCCGCTCCGCCCAGCGATCCACACCACTATCCCGCAGCTCCCTGACATTCCCGACCCGCTCACGTTCCACCAACTTTGACAGTCCGTGCACGATGCGGCCCGGCAGAGCTGGTCCCTCATAAACCATGCATGAATAGAGCTGCACGAGATCCGCACCCGCACGGATTTTTTCCAGCGCCGTTTCCGCCGAGAACACACCGCCGACGCCGATGATGGGGAGATCAGGGCCAACGCGTTTGCGCATTTTGGCAAGCACCGTCGTGGAGAGGTCGAAAAGCGGTTTGCCGGAAAGACCGCCCGCCTCGCCATTGTTCTGGCCGGGGCGCAGGCCATCGCGGGACAGGGTCGTGTTGGAGACGATGAGGCCGTCCAGCTTGTGAGACAGGGCTTCGGCAGCGATATCGTCCAGCCCCTCCTCGGTGAGATCGGGTGCGATTTTGAGGAAAACCGGGAGGGCGCGGTTAAGCTTTGCAGCCTCGATATCGCGCTGCGCCAGGACGGCGGAAAGAAGCGCCGACAAGCTTTCCCGCGCCTGCAAGTCCCGCAGGCCGGGTGTGTTGGGCGAGGAGATGTTGGCGGTGAAATAGGAGGCGACGGAGGCGAAGGTTTCGATGCCCTTCACGTAATCGGCGATGCGATCCTCGCTATCCTTGTTGGCACCGATATTGACGCCGACGAGGCCGCGCAGACCGGCGGCGATGAGGCGTGCGAGTGCCGCAGCATGGCCCTCATTGTTGAAGCCGAGGCGGTTGATGACGGCTTCATTTTCCACGAGACGGAAGATGCGCGGTTTCGGGTTGCCCGATTGCGGGCGCGGCGTGACCGTGCCGATTTCGGTAAAGCCAAAGCCGAGTTTCAGAAGCGGACCGGGCACTTCTGCATTCTTGTCATAACCCGCAGCCATGCCGAGCGGATTGGGGAAAACAAGGCCCGCGACCGTCTGCTGCAAGCGCGGATCGTGCGGCACCATGCAGGTGGGGATGAAGCCGCTGCGTAGCGCCGTGATCGACATGCCGTGGGCCACTTCCGGGTCCAGCAGAAACAGGCCGCGCCGACCGATCGAGGAAAAAATTCCGCTCATCATGCAATCTCCGGAAACTGGTGGGCACCATCGTCATCAAGTGTCAGCGGCGTTTCCCACAACACCGCATCCAAGGGCAGAAACGCG
The DNA here is from genome assembly GCF_040427045.1 of Agrobacterium vacciniicorymbosi. Lineage (NCBI taxonomy): Bacteria > Pseudomonadati > Pseudomonadota > Alphaproteobacteria > Hyphomicrobiales > Rhizobiaceae > Agrobacterium > Agrobacterium vacciniicorymbosi. The sequence goes on along the minus strand of NZ_JBETMF010000004.1, from coordinate 155,958 downwards.
TAGAGATGCGGAAACTGATCGCCACCACGCGAGGTTTCGAACACCAGCTTGTTACCCAATGCACCGCCATCGGCGGCGACCAGCAGAAGATCGTCCTGACCGGCGAAGTGTTTCTGCGCGGTTTCCTTGACCTGGGCTGCGGTGGAAAAATGGATGTAGCCATCCTGAAGATCGATGGCGGCGCCTTTGAAAACACCCGCTTCTTTGGCGTCTCGCCAAAGGTCTGTCGGTACAATCTTGTAAATGACGGGATTGCTGATGATCGGGGGCGTTTCACTCATATGGCGTCTCCTTCACTGCGGGCGGTTTGCCGCAAATGCCAGCGCTTGTCCATCGCCTCACGCAGATTTTTGCGCGTTGACGACGCCCGGAAGGCCTCCATCGCAATCTAAAGCTTGTATTGCCGCGATATTCACGCAATCCTTGGCTTGCCGGTGCTTGACGCGAGATCAAACTCCGCCAAAAATGAGGCGAACATGAAATGCTCTTGGGAGGGGGCGCGGCATGTCACAACTCACCATCATCATTGCAGACGACCATCCTCTGTTCCGCGGTGCATTGCGCCAGGCGGTGACGGGGCTTGAGGGCGACAACAGCATTATCGAGGCGGGGGATTTCGAGGCGGCGAAGGCTGCAGCAGAGAACCAGCCGGATGCCGACCTGATGCTGCTGGACCTTGCCATGCCGGGTGTCAGCGGTTTTTCCGGGCTGATGGCCTTGCGGGCGGAATTTTCCAGCCTGCCCATCGTCATCGTCTCTGCCACCGACGATCCGGGTACCATGCGCCGCGCCATTGAGCTCGGTGCCTCCGGCTTCATTTCCAAATCCTCCGGCATCGAAGACATGCGCGCTGGCATTCGTGCCGTGCTGGAGGGAGATGTCTGGATACCGGCATCCTGTCAGTCCGGGCAGGAGCATGATCCTGACATGGCCGATCTCATCAACCGGCTGCGGACCCTCACCCCGCAGCAAAGCCGGGTGCTGGGCATGCTGGGCGAAGGTCTGCTGAACAAACAGATCGCCTATGAGCTCAGCGTTTCCGAAGCCACGATCAAGGCGCATGTGTCTGCCATATTGCTGAAACTGAAAGTCGACAGCCGCACCCAGGCGGTCATTCAGCTTTCCAAGATCAATATGCCGACGCTTGTCGCTTAAGGATTTTATTCCTTTTTTTACTTTACTCTTGGTTCCGGTTTGGCTAAATTTCTGATGATACAAAAGAGCCGCGTGACGACGCCGCTCCACCCGGGCCGTTAACCATGCTGTCACACGATAATATCTGGAGTGCGATCGATACGCTTGCAGACCGGAACCAGCTGACGCCCTCCGGTCTGGCGCGCAAGGCGGGGCTGGACCCGACATCGTTCAATAAATCCAAGCGGGTTGGACCGGATGGCCGCCAGCGCTGGCCATCGACAGAATCCATATCCAAAGTTCTCGAAGCAACCGGCGCGACGATCGATCAGTTCTTCGGCTTTGCCATGGGACATGCGAACAAAAACGCCTTGCCCGACGGCAATTTTCCACCCCAGACGGGCGCCATTCCCCTGATCGGTTTTGCTCAGGCCGGTTCCGGCGGATTTTTCGATGATGGTGGTTTTCCCGCAGGTCAGGGCTGGGACGTGGTGGACTTTCCCGCCTCCCCGGCCAACAAGGCAGGTGCCTACGCACTGGAAGTGCAAGGCGACAGCATGATGCCGCTTTACCGCGACGGTGACGTGCTGATCGTGGAGCCCGGTGCGCAGGTTCGGCGCGGAGACCGCGTGGTGGTAAAAAGCCGCGATGGCGAGGTGATGGCCAAAGTTCTGGCCCGCCAGACCGCAAAGACCATCGAGCTATTTTCGCTTAACCCGGAACACCCCAATCGCAGCTTCGATCTGGCCGATGTGGAGTGGGTGGCCCGCATCATCTGGGCCAGCCAGTAGCAGCTCAGAACAACCCATAAGGGAAATAGCGGCGGTAGATTTCTTCCAGCCGCCCATTGCGCGACAGCGCTGCCAGCGCCTGATCGAAAGCAGGAACGAGCTTGTTTTCGGGATCGACCGTCATGATGGACAGGCCTTCGCCGAGAAAACGATCCGACATATAGGGGCCATCGAACAGGCTGCAGCAGCCATCCGACGCCGTGCCCGAAACCCAGAAAGGCAGCCGCAACCCATCGGCAAAGATCGCGTCGACCTTGCCTGACTTCAGTGCTTCATACATTGGCTCATAACCATCGAAGCCATTGACCAGCACTGTCGGGAAGAATGCCTTCAGCATCGCCTCGTGACGGGAATTGGTGACGACGCCGACTTTTTTGCCAGCAAGCGCAGTGGCCGACTGGCCTTCCAGCTTAGCGGACTTGTTGACTGCGAAGCGTGCGGGCAGAAGGATATAAGGCCTCGTAAAGCTAAAGCTTTTGCGCAAATCCCCACTGGAGGCGATCCCCGACATGACAGCCTCGCCCTCCCCCATTTCGACGGCTGCTTCAAGCTCATCGAAGGGGAGCGCCTGCACCTGACATTTGCTTTCGATCTTCAGCTGCGCGCAAATCTCGCGGGCAAGATCGACATGGAAACCCACCAGTCGTCCATCCTGATCGGTGAAATTGAAAGGCGGAAAATCCACCGACATCAGAAAGCGCACGCGCGGCACGGTCGATAAGTCGGCGCCAGGCAAGCGTTCCTGCGCATCGAACAGCACGGGTAAGCGTCCGCCGGTGGCCAGCTCCTCAGCACGTAGGGGATGTGACGTAAAAAAAATGCTCGCGCACAAGAAAGAGGTGAAAATACCCGTTAATTTAAAGGGTGCAACCTGGAAGCGCATGTATATGATCCGCCGCGGGGAATTGTTGGGGCACCACCGCTTAGGTGGATGGGTACGTGTATGTCGCGTTATGACGAGTATACACAAGAATCGCGAAATGCGATCCTTGTGCAGGGCGAAATTGTGTTTGACCCGCTTGAGGACGATCCATTTTCGTTTCTCGACAGCACGGTCGCAGAGACCGATGAAGCTGCCTTTCTCAAGACCCTTGGACTAGGGAAACCCTATATCGAAGAGTTTACGGCACGCGCGCTGCGCAACGGATCGACCTTCGAAGCCGAGCTTCTGGCGAGCAAGATAATAACCGAAACCGCATATTTTGGCGCTTTCGCCCGTTTCTTGCGGCTGCCATTCGTTTCCGAACTGGATGGAGGCATGGTTGTCGATACACCGTCGCTCGATGTTCAATTGCTGGAAACGCGGATGGTCCGCCTGTCTCCAAAGGATACGAGACCCTATATTGCCATCGTTCCTGATATTGGCAGTATCGAACGGCTGAAACATGCGCTGGAGGTCACTCCCGGTATTGCTGCCGATCTCGTTGTCACCACGCCATCGGCACTTCGCGCTGCCGTGTGGCAGGCAGGCGCGGAAAGACGAACACGACAGACGGTAAACTCACTGTTCGATGCGACACCGCTTCATTCAGCGCGCATCACACTGCACGGAAAGCAGGGATTTCTACTGGGCGTCGGCGCGACATGTCTGAGCGGTTCATTCATCCTCTCACCCTCTTTGACCTTCCAGCTTCTGCATATTTTCACCGCAGCACTTTATATGGCCGCCGTACTGTTTCGGCTTGTGCCGCTGCGCACCAAACCGGATCGGCGGACCCTGAAACTGGTCGAGCAATCGAGCCAAGAGCAGCTGCCGGTCTATACGATTCTGGTCGCGCTTTACCGGGAAGAAGCAGTTGCGGAGCAGCTTGTGACGGCGCTGGACCGGCTGGATTGGCCGAAATCCAGGCTGGACATTAAGCTGGTTTGTGAAGCGGACGATCATTCCACAATAGCGGCAATCGAGCAGCTTGATCCCGGCCTCCACATGGAAATCGTCCATGTGCCGCCGTCCTTGCCGCGCACGAAGCCAAAGGCTTTGACCTATGCGCTCGCCGGGGCGCGTGGAGAGTTCATAGCCGTATATGATGCCGAAGACAGGCCGCATCCGCGACAGTTGCGCGAGGCCTATGCCCGATTCCGCGACAGCCCTGACAAGCTGGCCTGCCTACAAGCGCCGCTTATCATTAGTAATGCTCATGTTTCGTGGATTACCTCGTCCTTTTCGCTGGAATATTCCGCCCTCTTTCGACGTATGTTGCCCATGCTGGCACGGATGAAGATGCCGCTGCCGCTGGGCGGAACATCCAACCACTTCCGCACATCGATCCTGCGCAGCGTCGGCGCCTGGGATCCCTACAATGTCACGGAGGATGCCGATCTCGGTATGCGTCTCTATCGGCTCGGCTATTATTCTGACGTTATCAGCTACCAAACGCTGGAGGACGCCCCTACCGATATTCTGGTCTGGCTGAACCAGCGCACCCGTTGGTTCAAGGGCTGGCTACAAAGCTGGCTGGTGATGATGCGCTCTCCGGTGAGCGTCGCGCGTGAGATGGGATGGAAAGCGTATATGGTCTTCCATCTGCTGATCGGAGGGATGCTGCTGTCATCGCTAATGCATCCGCTGTTCATTCTCTATTTGCTCATAATGAGCCGAACGATGTTGATAGAAGGCATAGGCTCAATCCCCGCCTCGCAACTGGCGCTATTTGCCGTGGACACGCTGAATATTACAGCGAGCTACACCATATTCCTGTTGATGGGCACCCGCGCCATGATCGAGCACGAACGCGGCCTCATCGGAAAAAAATGGCTGGCAACTCCGCTTTACTGGCTCATGCTATCAGTGGCGGCTTGGCGTGCCGTCTATGAGCTCAAATATAAGCCCTTCGTCTGGAACAAAACACCACATAAGCCTGCGGCTAAGAAAAACTAAAACGAATTCAAGTACAATTTAAGTTATATTTTTCACAATTGATTACGACGCAAACGGCCTCAACTCAGTAAGGAGACTTGCAAGCCGTGCGCGCGCCATGTGCTGCTTCGATGGTATTATCTGTCGCGTGATAAGACGTGTATTTCTGCGCACACCAGCGAACATGCATGATTTCCTGCTCTGACAGCGAAAAACTAGCACCATTGGCGGCCTCACCCTTGCTGCCCGTAAAGGCAACCGGCGGGTTACTATAGGTATTTTCCGTCTGCGCCTGCCCCTCATATGCCGGAGCGATTACGCTCAAGGCATGCGCTGGCATGACAGTAATTGCCGAGAAACCAGCACAGATAGCAAAGGCAGAAATGATTTTTACCATCTTAGACATTGGTAATTCCTTTTCTTTATTCGGAAAACCAACGTAACTTAAGCGGCTTTTGTTCCAGAGCCAGAAAGATAAGCAAACAATGCTGCTGACGGCCTGCTCATGCGAATGGTCAGCGGAACAGCGTAACATGCTAATGCGGTGTGCAAATTTGCTGCTTGATGGGCTAACTGGAGAAAACTACAGCCCTCGTCGATGGGAAGGCACGACTCTCGGCGCAAGCAGTCTAGTCTTCCGGAATAAAACCACCCATCTGGCGGTTCCAGAGTTGTGCGAACAATCCGCCCTGCTCCACCAGCGCCTCCGGCCGTCCTTCTTCTATTATCTTGCCCCGATCCAACACTACGATCCGGTCCATTTTGGCAATGGTGGACAGACGGTGAGCGATGGCAATCACCGTCTTCCCCTCCATGACAAGATTAAGCTTGTCTTGAATGGCGGCCTCGGACTCGCTGTCCAAAGCAGATGTTGCCTCGTCTAGAATGAGAATAGGAGCATCTTTCAACAGCACACGGGCAATGGCGATCCGCTGGCGTTGGCCACCAGACAGCTTGATGCCGCGATCCCCGACAAATGCCTGATATCCCTTCCGTCCTTCATTATCCGTCAGGTCGGTGATGAACACATCGGCCTTGGCCACAGTCGCAACGTGTTCTATCTCTTCCTGCGTTGCATCCGGACGTCCGTAACGGATGTTGTCGCCGACCGAACGGTGGAGCAGAGCGACATCCTGCGCAATCACCCCGATGTTGCGGCGAAGGCTGACTTGCGTGACATCGCGAATATCCTGACCATCGATACGAATAGCTCCATCCTGAATATCGTAAAAACGCAAAAGCAAATTCACCAGCGTCGTCTTTCCCGCTCCCGATAAGCCGACAAGGCCGACCTTTTCGCCAGCAGAGACCATCAATGACAGATCATCGACCACCGGCCTGCCAGACTTGTAGGCAAAACAAACACCATCAAAGCTAATTTCCCCTTTCGACACCTGCAGCTCGCTCGCATCCGTCTTATCGGTAATCGTTGGCGGTGTCGTCATGACAGGCATGGCATCCTTTATCGTGCCGATTGCCTGAAATATCTGCTGGCCCATTTGCAGGAAGGTGAAGGTATGACCCGATAGACGTTGCAGAATGTAGACCGCAGCGACGAACTCGCCGACGGAGATGGCACCCCTGATCAAACCGGAAAAGCCCAAAGATAGTATTGCTAGCCACAACGCCATGTTCAGCACGACAACCACCAGTTCGGACAGGCGGAACACACGTTGTTCTTTGTGCTGTATATGCACAGCCTTACTCAGGATACGGCGTACCGCTCCCGCCTCGCTATCCTCGGCAGCAAATTGCTTAATCATCTGCATGTTGCTGTAAAGATCGGTAATCGCACCGGACACAAGGCTTTTCTGCTTAGCGGACTGCCTCGACCGTTCCGTAAAGACAGGTGCCATTTTAATGGCAAGGGCGACATTCAGCACGATCCAGATAAAGACGGGCAATGCCAATTGCCAGGACAGTGCCCCAAGCAAAACGAGTGACCCGACCATCTGCAGCACAAAACGCGGTCCGACCTGAAATGCGTTGATGATCTGCTGCTGCACCGCCGACGACACCTGCGAAAGGCGAGACGCGACCTGCCCGGCATAGAGCTCGTGAAAAAACGCAAGATCCTGCCGCTCGACCGCCTTGTGCCCCTGCCACTGAATGGCCGCGGGCATCGCGATACCGAGCGTGTGAGAATTCAATGTATTGAGAAGAAATGATGCAATCGGCATGGCCGGAAAGATCAACAAGCCAAGAACAACGAGCAAAGCCCATTCGTTCTGCAGAAAAGCAGCCGCGCCCTGCGCCGTCACGCCATCCACAATGACGGATAATCCCCAGATGATCGACAAATTAATGGCTTCCATGGCCATGGACGACAAAGCCAAAGCAATCAGAACACCGCGAAACATCGAAATAAAGTGCAGCAGAACTGCGACCGGGCCTTTGGATGGCAACGCGCGAAAGGGAATATCCAGCGGCCGTATCAACGTTTCGAACGGACGAAATATCCTATCTGAAATAGACATGGGCTTCTCGAGTTGCGACTTGGCATCGACGGAAAGGAATCGGCTATCCACCGCATGGAAGCATGCGTTGCGCGCGAACTCAACGGGAAGATGTAATTTTCGCGTATTAAGTAGTAATTGCCAGTCAACTCGCTGGTCGGGGCGATGTGGTGACTCAAGCGAGCAGTACAGCCACAAAAACTGGAGCGGGCGAAGGGAATCGAACCCTCGTATTCAGCTTGGGAAGCTGCTGCTCTACCATTGAGCTACACCCGCGCGTACTGAAGGTCTGACAGTTCTGGTGGGCTGTCAAGACTCGGCCGAGTTACTCGGCGCGGAAGTGTTTGGAGAGTTTGAGGCCCTGGGCCTGGTAGTTGGAGCCGAGGCCGGTGCCGTAGAGGCCTTCGGGTTTGGTGAGCATGTGTTCGTAGACCAGGCGGCCGACGATTTGGCCGTGTTCCAGGATGAAGGGAACTTCGTGGCTGCGGACTTCGAGGACGGCGCGGCTGCCGGTGCCGCCGGTGCTGGCGTGGCCGAAGCCGGGGTCGAAGAAGCCGGCGTAGTGGACGCGGAATTCGCCGACCAGCGGGTCGAAGGGGGTCATTTCGGCGGCGTAAAGCGGGGGAACGTGGACGGCTTCCTGCGAGACGAGGATGTAGAATTCATCCGGATCGAGGATGAGTTCGGCACGACCGCGCGCGTGGATCGGCTCCCAGAAATCCAGCACGTCGTGGGCGGCTTTCTGGTCGACATCGACCACGGCGGTGTGATGTTTGCCGCGATAGCCGATCAGGCCATGTTCGCCAAAGCCTTGCAGGTCAATCGACAAGGCTATGCCGCCGCCGGAAACGTTGGGCGTGTCGCTGGCGACCAGCGTGTCGGCTTCATGCAGGCTCAACAATTCCGCCTCATTGAGCACGGAATGGCCGATGCGGAAGCGGATTTGAGACAGGCGCGAGCCCTGACGCACGACGATGGGGAATGTGCGCGGACTGATTTCGAGATAGAGCGGGCCGTTATAGCCAGCCGGGATCTTGTCGAATTCCTGCGCGTAATCGGTGATGACGCGGGTGAAGATATCCAGACGGCCCGTGGAGCTTTTCGGGTTGGCGGAGGCCGACATAGCAGCTGGGAGCGCGAGGTTCTCCATCAGTGGCACGATGTAGACGCAGCCGGTTTCCAGCACCGCACCTTCACTAAGGTCGATCTCGTGCAGGCTGAGGCGGGTCAGCTTTTCGATGACTTTCGTGGAGGGGCCGGGCATGAAGCTGGCGCGTACGCGATAGGCCTTAGAACCCAGACGCAGATCGAGGCTGGCAGGCTGAATCTGGTCGGCATCCAACGCCCGTTCGCTCTTCAGTTGGCCAGAGCCGAACAGTTCCCGGATCGCACCATCCGCCAATATGCCCGTCGTTCTCGTCATGGTTTCATCATCCCTTTTCACGGCGACAAAACCAAAAGGAAAGCATTGACGCAAGTCGTTAACGGAGTTAAGGCAATCTTATCCCGTGGTGATTTGGCCGGTCGGCTTGCAGCCACGTTAAATAAGTGGCTAAAAAGACCGGGTGCTTGTAACCGGTCTGCTTTTGCGGCCGGTTTTTTTGTTTGTAAGGTGATGACATGAGCAAGAAATGGCGCCCGGCAACACAGCTGGTACACGGCGGCACACTGCGTTCTCCATATGGCGAGACATCCGAGGCGATCTACCTGACACAGGGCTTCGTCTATGACAGTTCCGAGGCCGCAGAGGCCCGCTTCAAGGGCGAGACGGATGGCTTCATCTATGCCCGTTACGCAAGCCCCACCAACGACATGTTCGAAAAGCGCATGTGCCTGCTGGAAGGCGCCGAAGACGCCCGCGCTACCGCATCGGGCATGGCTGCTGTCAGCGCAGCCATTCTGTGCCAGTTGAAGGCCGGCGATCACATCGTTGCTGCGCGCGCCCTGTTCGGTTCCTGCCGCTGGGTTGTCGAGACGCTGGCACCGAAATACGGCATCGAATGCACGCTGATCGACGGTCGTGATCTGGCCAATTGGGAAAAGGCGATCCAGCCGAACACCAAGCTCTTCTTCCTGGAAAGCCCCACCAACCCGACCTTGGAAGTGGTTGATATCGCAGGCGTTGCAAAACTGGCCAACCAGATCGGCGCGAAAGTGGTTGTCGACAACGTGTTCGCCACGCCACTTTTCCAGAAGCCTCTGGAACTGGGCGCTCATATCGTCGTCTACTCGGCCACCAAACACATCGATGGTCAGGGCCGCTGCCTTGGCGGCGTCGTGCTTTCCGACAAGAAGTGGATTGAGGAAGAGCTTCAGGATTATTTCCGCCATACCGGCCCGGCCATGTCTCCCTTCAACGCCTGGACCCTGCTGAAGGGCATCGAGACCCTGCCGCTTCGCGTGCGTCAGCAGACGGCCAATGCAGGTAAGATTGCTGATTTCCTTGCGGATCAGGGTAAGATTGCAAAGGTGATCTACCCCGGACGCGCCGACCATCCGCAGGCCGATATCATTGCCAAGCAGATGACCGGCGGCTCGACGCTGGTCTGCTTCGAACTGAAGGGCGGCAAGGAAGCGGCGTTCCAGTTGCAGAACGCGCTTGATGTCGTCAAGATTTCCAACAATCTCGGCGATGCCAAGAGCCTGATTACGCATCCCGGCACAACCACGCACAAGAACCTGACAGATGAAGCCCGTGCGGAACTCGGTATTTCCGGCGGCACGTTGCGTCTCTCATGCGGCATCGAAGATACCGACGACCTGCTGGAAGACTTCGCAGCAGCGCTGGCCAAGGTTTCCGCCTGATATGAAAAAGCGGTCCGGAGATTTACCGGGCCGCCCCTTCCCTGTCGGTCACAACTGCGGGATCGTGAAACGCATTTTGCAGAGAAATGTTTAATTGATCTGCGATAGACCTATATTCAAAAGACGGATGATCGCGGCGCTAACACGCTGTAATCACCGGCATTTACCATTAATCTTATCCCTGACCGACGAAATGCGCGACTGTTCTGTGAAGTACAGCTAATATGGCTTTACACTTTCTTGACGATGGCATGCGCCTGTAGTCTAGAATGATTGAACAGCAATTACTTAGGGCCCTGTGAATGTATCGTGCACTGACAAGAGATATCGAGGTCACAGTCGACCCCTATTATCTTGAAGAGCAGTCCGACCCGGACGACAATCGCTATGTCTGGGGCTACACAGTCGTGATTTCCAACAATTCGGATCTGGCGGTGACGCTGGTCAATCGCTACTGGCACATTACCGATGAAAACGGGCAGGTAGACGAAGTTTCCGGCCCCGGCGTGATTGGCGAACAGCCACACCTCAAGCCCGGTGACAGTTACGAATATTCTTCCGGCTGCCCGCTGGACACACCATCCGGCATGATGTTCGGCCATTATGAAATGCAGGCGGACACCGGCGAAGTCTTCATCGTCGCCATACCGGCATTTTCACTGGATAGCCCCGGTTTGACGCGGGTTTTGAATTAAAAAAGGCGGGAGCTGATCCCGCCTTTTTCATTAATTGACCGTAGACAATTCCTCGACGGGGTAATGATAGGTCGTCGAGCAGAATTCGCAGGTCACAGAGATGACGCCGTCTTCCTGGCTGTCGTGAATTTCCTCTGCGGAAAAGCCTGACAGTACGCCTTTGATCTTCTCCCGAGAGCAATTGCAGCGATCCACAATCAGTTGCGGTTCATAGACGCGGACGCCCTGTTCGTGAAACAGGCGGAACAGCAGCTTTTCGGCGGGCACCTGCGGGTCGGTCAGCTCGTCCATATCGACGGTGTCGATCAGGGCAACGGCTTCCGTCCATGCATCGTCTTCCGAATATTCAGCCGCACCTTCGTCGCCATCGCCGCCGTGCAGATCACGCTGGCGCAGGCGTTCCGGCGCTTGCGGCAGGAACTGGGCGATGATTCCGCCCGCACGCCAGTTGTGGCGTGGCTTGCCATCGCCGTCGCGGTCGAAGAGTTCGGCAACGCCGAGGCGCACGCGGGTGGGCAACTGCTCTGACTGGCGGAAATAAACGCCTGCAATGTCTTCCAGCGACGAGCCATCCAGCGGCACGATGCCCTGATAGGGCTGCATGCCGACGCCTTGATCGATGGTGAAGGCGAGGATGCCGTTGCCGAGCAGTTGCTCGGGCGAGGTCTGACCCGCAGCAGTGGCTTCGGCCAGCCGATCCTCATCGAAGCGGGCATATGCGCGCATGTTCTCCGGCGCGGAAAAATCCGCGACCAGCAAATCCACGGGGCCATCGCCCTTGGTCTGGAGGGTCAGCTTGCCGGAGAATTTCAGCGACGTGCCGATAAGCGCTGTCAGCACCACGGCCTCTGCCAGAAGACAGGCGACGACCGGTGGGTACTCATGCCGTTCCAGAATGGTGTTCAGCAGCGGGCCGACCTGCACGGCGCGGCCGCGCACATCCAGCCCGTCTACCTGAAAGGGGACGACCTTGTCATCGCCAGCAAATGTGAGTTCGTCCAGCTGTACCGTTGCGTCTGCCATATCCTAACTCCTTGACGCCTTGCCCGCGCTACCACGCGGGGTGATCGAGACCGAGAAGGTGCCGACCGGCAGGCATTATGTTCGTACTGCACAGATAGACCGGGGACGATGAAAACGGAACCACTCCACCGCCTTAACTTTCGTTAAAACGGCAGATTTTCCGAAAACAGCTTTGTGCTTTCTGCCCCGCTTTCTTTCAGAAAGCAAAGCAGTGCTGTGCCATCATGCGGCGAACAATTGATGAAAAGCCGCCGTTTTCAGCAAACGGCGGCATTGAACTGGGCTAAAAATAGGAAGCCACGCCTGAAATTCAAGCGCTCAGGCGCGGTCCATTCAAGGCAGTCAGATGACGCCCATGCACCATGCGATGATGGCCTTTTGCGCATGCAGGCGGTTTTCCGCTTCATCGAAGACGACCGACTGTGGCCCATCGATGACCTCATCCGTGACCTCTTCACCGCGGTGGGCGGGCAGGCAATGCATGAAGAGCGCATCCTTGTTGGCCTTGCCCATCAAGGCCGCATTGACCTGATAGGGCTGGAAAATGTTGTGGCCGCGTGCCTTGTGTTCCTGGTTCATGGAGACCCAGGTATCGGTCACAACGCAATCGGCGCCATCGACCGCGCGTTCCGCATCATGGCACAGCATGATCTCGCCGCCATTGTTGCGCGCCCAGTTGAGGAAGCGGTCATGCGGTTCCGAGCCCATGGGCACTGCCATGTTCATCTTGTAACCGAAGCGGGCGGACCCTTCGACCAGCGAATGCAGCACGTTGTTGCCATCACCCGTCCAGGCAATCGTCTTGCCCTCGACCGGGCCGCGATGCTCTTCGAAGGTCAGGATATCGGCCATGATCTGGCAGGGGTGCGTGTCATCCGTCAGGCCATTAATAACCGGGACAGTTGCGTGTTCGGCAAGTTCCAGCAGGCGGGAATGGTCCGTCGTGCGGATCATAATCGCATCCACGTAACGCGACAGAACCTTGGCCGTATCACCAATGGTTTCGGCACGGCCCAGCTGCATTTCCGTGCCGGACAGGAACAGCGTTTCGCCGCCGAGCTGGCGCATGCCGACATCGAAGGAAACGCGGGTACGGGTGGAGGGCTTTTCGAAGATCATTGCCAGCATCTTGCCGGCCAGCGGCTTTTCCGCCGTGCCGTTCTTGGTGGCGATCTTGCGGGCGCGTGCGTCGTCCATGATGACCCGTAGGTCTTCCGAACCGACGGCCGAAAGGTCTAGAAAATGTTTTGCTGATGCCATTTTATGCTGTCCCATCGATGCAGGCCGCGTCGTTATCGACGCTGGCCTGAACATGCGCCCCTCAGGCGCTCTTCGCCAATTTCGTGGTGAGTGCTTCCGCAGCCTTTTCCAGACGTGCCAGGCCTTCGCGTGCTTCCTCTGCCGTAACCACCAATGGCGGCAACAGACGAATGACGTTATCGCCAGCCGGAACGCCCAGCAGATGCTCGGCGCGAATGGCATGCAGCAGGTCGGCAGACGGCACCTTGGCCTTGACGCCCAGCAACAGGCCCTCTCCACGAATTTCCTCGATCACGTCGGGGAAGCGATCCTTCAGCGAGGCCAGCCCCTGACGGAACACCAGCGCGACATCACGCACATGCTGCAAAAAGCCGTCGGCCAGAACGATGTCCAGCACCGCATTGCCGCAAGCCATGGCCAACGGGTTTCCGCCATAGGTCGTGCCATGAACGCCAGCCGTCATGCCGGATGCAGCTTCCGCCGTTGCAAGGCATGCGCCGAACGGGAAACCGCCACCTATACCCTTGGCCACGGCCATGATATCCGGCGCAACGCCCGACCATTCATAGGCGAAGAACTTGCCGGTACGGCCAACGCCAGTCTGAACCTCATCGAAAATCAGCAGCAAGCCATGCTCTTCGCACAGCGCGCGCAGCGTGCGCAGGAAATCCGGATCGACAACGCGAATACCGCCCTCGCCCTGAATGGGTTCGATCAGCAGCGCTGCGGTTTCCGGCACAATGGCCGCCTTCAGCGCTTCAAGATCGCCGAACGGCACCTGATCGAAACCTTCGACCTTGGGGCCAAAGCCTTCAATATATTTCGGCTGGCCGCCCGCGGCGATGGTTGCCAGGGTACGACCGTGGAACGCACCTTCAAAGGTGATGATGCGGAATTTTTCCGGATTGCCATGCGTATAATGGTACCGGCGCGCGGTCTTGATAGCACATTCCAGCGCTTCCGCACCCGAATTGGTGAAGAAGACCTTATCCGCAAAAGTTGCATCCGTCAGACGTTTGGCCAGCGTTTCCTGTCCCGGAACCTCATAGAGGTTGGAGAGGTGCCAGACCTTTTCCGCCTGCGACTTGAGAGCATCCACCATGTGCGGATGGCTGTGGCCGACCGAGGTGACCGCCACGCCCGCACCGAAATCCAGATATCGCTCGCCGCTCTCGGTGACGAGCCAAACGCCCTCTCCTCGCTCGAAGCGCAACGGGGCTCTGGAAAACGTATCGAACAATGATCCGCTTTGGGGCGCGGCGTCGGCCATGGCTGCATCACTCCCTGCGCAAAGGCGCTGTCAATAGGGCTTACCGGTTGTTCCGTGCCTGAAAATCAAAAATGCCGCCTCGCGGCGGCTTCGGGTATTTCCTGTCGTGCGAGCGCACTATTGTCACTTCATTCTGGGATGTCAACAAATGTCCGCATTGTCAGGCATTCTCAAGCCTTGGTAGAGCGATTTTTGCGACCTACAAAGTGTTGCTTTTCTGACTCACGAACGCAGCAAGTTGGGGAAAACCGGAAAATCGATTCCAGATGATTCTCCCGACTCTTGTCACGGAGTCGGCCTACGATTAGGTTAACTCTCAATTACTAGACTGCAAGCGGCGGACCTAGTCACCTACAATCTGGCGGATATTCTGCGCGTGGTTCGCTCCACGGCATCGTAGAAGGATTCTGCCTGCGCGACCAGCGGAGAAGCAGTATGAACTGGACGGATGAACGAGTCGAGAAACTCAAAAGACTGTGGTCCGAAGGGCTGAGCGCCAGCCAGATCGCAGCCCAGCTCGGCGGCGTCAGCCGTAACGCCGTCATCGGCAAGGTCCACCGTTTGAACCTGCCAGGCCGTGCAAAGGCCGGTGGCACGGTTGCAACCTCACGCCCTGCCGCCAAGCGCCCTGCAGCCCCTACGGCACCCCGCGCAACCAACTTTCCAGCCCGCCCGGCAACGGCACGCCCGGCGCCCCGCACTGTTGGCGCCACCGCGCTGAAGGACGATCTGGACATCGATACGGCACAGGTTCTGGAATATGTTCCCGTCAACAATGCCTCGCTACCAACATCGCTGCGCCTGACGCTGACGGAACTGACCGAGCGCACTTGCAAGTGGCCAGTCGGCGACCCGCTGAAGGACGACTTCCATTTCTGCGGCTGCGAAGCTTCCGAGTCCTCGCCTTACTGCAAGTTCCACGCGAAGATGGCTTACCAGCCAGTAAGCGAACGCCGCCGCGCTTAAGGGCGGCAGACATATTGCGAGACATAAGAAAGCGGGTCGACTGGCCCGCTTTTTTCATGCCTGCGATCAAAAGAAGAAGTCAGAGACAACGATCGATGGGATCGACAAACGTCGATTCAGGCGCCGACACCTGCCCATCGCTTTGATAGGTCGAAATTTAACGCCAGTTGCGCGCGCGGCCAAAAGCGATGAAGCTTGCTCTATCTTTCTTGGGATATTGGGCGCGGCTTTTATAGCCTTATGGCGCCATCTGCTCTTACAAACTGCTGAGCTATGCCTGCTTGCAATGAAGCAAGCCCTCCATGGAACGGAAGTTTTGTGACCGGATTTCACGTATGTAGGAAGAGCAATTTTGCAGAACGTTCAGAACGGTTCTGCGAGGCGCAATAGCTGCGCGGAGATGCACTGGCACCTTTGATTGGCGGCTTAACCGCCAATGTTCCCGCAAGCACGAATGACCACAGGTCCATCCTGCCAGATCGCAGCCCTTCATTCGAATGGCTGCTGGATCATGGCAGATAGCTTTAACCCTGGCGGGCCTTGCGGTTGGCATAGCGACGATCGCGCTCGGCCTTGCGGGCGGCTTCATCTTCGATGACGCGGGCGACGCGGTTTTTATCGGCCAGCTTGCGGGCGTCTTCTTCGGCAGTCGCAGCGGCTTCAAGCTCGGCTTCATGCGCCAGCCGTTCCGCTTCGAGGCGGCTCTGCTCTTCGCGCTTCTGCTGCTCGCGCTCGGCACGACGCGCTTCGCGGGCTTCCGCCACGGCGATGCGTTCTGCCTGCTTGGCTTCCCGGTTGGGTTCGGCAGCTTCCTTGGCGGCCTTATAGGCCTGAAGAAGAGCAGCCTTGGCCTCGGCAGCAGCGCTGCGGCGGTCGGTCAGTTCACTGTTTTTAACGTTTTTGTTGTTTCTCAAGTCTCTATTCCAGTTGAGGTGCCGCACCCATCAGGGTCAGGATTTCTTGGTACGCTTTGCGGGTGTCTTGGCAGGTGCCAGGCTGTCTTGCAGTTCCTTGGCAAGGCGCGCTTCACGCAGGCGCTGCGTCTTTTCATCACGCGCCTGGGCAATCGAATTGAGTTCATCAACAGCGTGGCCGCGTGCAAAGAACTGCGACTGCGTTTCACCGAATGCGATTTCCGCCTGCTGGCGAGATTTGCTGTGTGTTTCAGACATGGAATTTCCTTCCTGTCGCATCAGCCGAAATCGGGATCGATTTCCAAAAACGCCGCTGCGGGGTGGATCGAGTGGCCCGGAGCGTTTGCGCCCATGGGCGCGGTGTCCGAAGCCTGTACCGCCGGGCGGCACAAAAAAAGGCCAGGCAACGTGCCTGACCTCGCTTGGTCTCATGCTTTCGACAGTGCCAGTACATCCGTGGTCAAAGGAAAGCGGAGTCCGTATTAAGCAGCCTGGAGATTGCAGGCCGACATTTTGCCCGACTTGTTGTCGCGCTCAAGGTCGTAGCTCAGCTTCTGGCCTTCAACGATTTCGCGCATACCTGCACGCTCTACAGCGGAGATGTGTACGAATGCGTCTGTGCCGCCGTTGTCTGGCTGAATGAAGCCGAAGCCCTTGGTGGAGTTAAACCATTTTACTGTGCCTGTGGTCATAATGAACCCTTTCAAAGCATAAGTTATAGATCACAGAACTGACGCCCTGTGTGCGAGTATAGCGATTTTTTTGAAGGAAAGGGTTAGTTCAAAACGCGGTGCTAATCGCGCGGCAACCAAAGCTCAGCAAGCAAAATATCGATAAACCAGTGATAGAGGGTTATGGCCGGATAGTCAAACTTTAAATTTCAGATCATTGAAATGAGCGTTTATCTTGCAACGCAGCAGCCTCTTCAGAAATATAATAATCCGTGCTGGATTTTCAATTTTGAAAATGTACCTGCCCTTTGTTTTTACTCAGGAAAACTGCGCGGCAAGCGGATATCCCCGCTTCCCCTTTCCATCCGCAACTTCTGGCGCAAACCAGTTCAAAGGAGTCAAAAATATATCTTCGTTACCGGCTGGAGATGGCTCCCCTTCTCGTACCTATTCCTGCCTAAGCTGCGCAAAAATACAAAACGCGCGCTGTTGACCCGGTGAGGCAATAGCGCGCGTTGTGCGAAATATCAGTGGTGGAGCGCCTGTCAGGCTTCCATGGAATAACCCGCGCCGCGAACGGTGCGGATTACATCCTGCATGTTGGAGAAGTTGAGCGCCTTGCGCAGGCGGCCGACATGGACGTCTACGGTGCGTTCGTCCACATAGATATCGTGACCCCAGACGCCGTCGAGAAGTTGCGAGCGGGAGAAGACGCGGCCCGGCGAGACCATCAGGAACTCCAGAAGGCGGAATTCGGTTGGCCCGAGGCGCACTTCGCGGGTCTTGCGGTGGACGCGGTGCGTTTCGCGATCCAGCTCGATATCACCGCATTTCAGAACAGACGACAGAACCTCCGGGCGGGCGCGGCGCAGCATGGCTTTGACGCGCGCCATCAGTTCCGGGGTGGAGAATGGCTTGACCACATAGTCGTCAGCACCCGTGGCCAGTCCGCGCACCCGCTCGCTTTCCTCACCGCGTGCCGTCAACATGATGATTGGCAGACGCTCGGTCTCGGGGCGCATTCTCAGGCGACGGCACAGTTCGATGCCGGAAACGCCCGGCAGCATCCAGTCCAGGATCAGCAGATCCGGCGTGCGCTCCTGCAGGCGGATTTCCGCCTCGTCGCCACGGGGAATGGTGTCGACATCGTAACCTTCGGATTCCAGATTGTAACGAAGAAGAACGCTCAAAGCCTCTTCATCTTCGACAACTGCGATTTTCGGCACCATAGGCTTGGGACTCCGCCAGTCTTACCAGAGCGCCATGCGTTCATTTGGACGCATCACGGACGCTCTGGCCTGTTGATCTACACACCGGCATTCCAAACATCGTTTCCGATCCAAGGGCGCCGATGCTGTAAAACTTACTCGGTTACTGCACCGAGCGTGTTGGAACTATCGTCCTTCGGACGCTCACCTTCCGGCTGGCTGCCGGTGGCCATGTAATAGATGGTTTCCGCGATGTTGGTCGCATGGTCGCCGACGCGCTCGATGTTCTTTGCGCAGAACAGCAGATGCGTGCAGGTCGTGATGTTGCGCGGATCTTCCATCATGTAGGTCAAAAGCTCGCGGAACAGCGAGGTATACATGGCGTCGATCTCTTCGTCGCGCTCGCGGATGGCCTGTGCCTTTTCTGCGGAGCGCGTGGAATAGACGTCCAGCACTTCCTTCAGCTGCACCAGCGCCAGTTCCGACAGGTGCTCCAGTCCACGGGCCAGCTTGCGCGGAACGCCAGTGCCGGCAACGGCGATGACGCGCTTGGCAGTATTTTTGCCAAGATCGCCGACGCGCTCCAGATCGGCAGCGATGCGCAGCGAACCGATGATTTCACGCAGGTCGGACGCCATGGGCTGACGCTTGGCGATGGTCACGATGGCCTTGTCGCCGATCTCGCGCTCGGCATGATCGAGGATCGTATCGTCAGAGATGACCTTCTGGGCCAGCGCTGCATCCGAGTTGACCAGAGCGCGCACCGCATCGGCGCACATCTGTTCAGCCAGACCACCCATTTCGGCGATGCGGCGGGTGAGGAACTTCAGTTCATCATCATAGGCGGACATAATATGGGAATGTGTCGGCATGTTCGAAGTCTCCAGTTTCGATGCACTGGCCCGCAAGCCCGACCGGGCTCAAGCGGTGCCATGCGAAGGGTTTGAACCAGCGTCAGATCAGCCGAAGCGACCCATGATGTAGTCCTGCGTGCGCTGGTCGTCCGGGTTGGTGAACATCTTGTCGGTGTCGTTTTCTTCCACCAGATGGCCCAGATGGAACATGGCGGTGCGCTGCGACACGCGGGCTGCCTGCTGCATGGAGTGGGTAACGATGACGATGGTGTAATTGGCGCGCAGTTCGTGGATCAGTTCCTCGACCTTGGCGGTTGCAATCGGGTCCAGTGCCGAGCAGGGCTCGTCCATCAGGATGACTTCAGGCGAAACCGCAATGGCGCGGGCGATGCACAGACGCTGCTGCTGACCGCCGGACAGGCCGGTGCCGGATTCGTGCAGACGATCCTTGGCTTCGTTCCACAGACCGGCCTTCTGAAGGCTCGACTCGACGATCTGATCCATGTCCGCCTTGTTGCGGGCCAAACCATGGATGCGCGGGCCGTAGGCGATGTTTTCGTAGATCGTCTTCGGGAAAGGGTTCGGCTTCTGGAACACCATGCCGACACGGGCGCGCAGTTCCACCACGTCGATGGTCTGATCGTAGATATCGTCTTCATCGAGCGTGATCTTGCCGGTGACGCGGCAGCTGTCGATGGTGTCGTTCATGCGGTTCAGCGTGCGCAGGAAGGTGGACTTGCCGCAGCCAGACGGGCCGATGAGCGCCGTCACGGTGTTTTCACGTACGTTGAGGTTCACATCGTAAAGGGCACGCTTCTCGCTGTAATAAACGGAAACGTCCTTGCCGATCATCTTGTATGTTACTTCATTCATTTTCTTGTCCAGCGCCTTTTCAACTGCTGCTTCCGACAACATATTCATAGCCTCAAGCTCCCGGTGTTTGTTACATCGCATGCTGGCTGGAAAACCGGTGACCCGATTTTCCCTGAGTCATGTTTACCAGCGACGCTCGAAGCGGCGACGCAACAGGATTGCTCCCACATTCATGACGATGAGGAACATAAGCAGGATGATGATAGCGCCTGATGTTCTCTCGACAAAGGCACGTTCTGCTTCGTTCGCCCACATGTAAATCTGCACCGGCAGGGCCGTGGACGGGTCCATCGGTGTTGTCGGATAATTCGCGACGAAGGCGACCATGCCGATAAGAAGCAGCGGTGCGGTTTCGCCAAGGGCATGTGCCAGGCCGATGATGGTACCCGTGAGAATTCCGGGCATGGCCAGCGGCAGCACATGGTGGAAGATGGTCTGCATTTTCGAAGCGCCAAGGCCAAGGGCAGCGGCGCGGATGGATGGCGGCACCGCCTTCAGCGCCGCACGGGTGGCGATGATGATGGTGGGCAATGTCATAAGCGTCAGGACGAAACCACCGACCAGCGAGGCCGAGCGCGGGAAGCCCATGAAGTTGATGAAGACCGACAGGCCGAGCAGACCGTAAACGATGGACGGAACGGCAGCGAGATTGTTGATATTGACCTCGATAAGATCCGTCAGGCGGTTCTTCGGTGCGAACTCTTCCAGATAGATGGAAGCGGCGACACCGATGGGCAGCGACAGAACCAGCACGATCAGCATCATGTAGAAGGAGCCGATCAGCGCCACGCCGACACCTGCGGCTTCCGGACGGCTGGATGCGCCGTTGAAGAAGATGCCGGTATTGAATTCCTTGGCCAGTTGGCCCGCTTCGGTCAGTTTCTTGACCCAGGCGAGTTGCTGGTCGGAGATGCGACGGTTCTGCTCATTGACGGAAACATCGACCTGACCCTTGACCACGCTATCGAGATCGCCTGAAGCCAGAAGGGCCACGGTGCGCGTGGTTCCAACGATGCTAGGATCGGCTACCACCAGATCGCGCAGCTGTCCGCGGATGCTGTCGGAGATCATCGCATTGACGGCACGAAGGCCATCGCGGTCATCCAGGGAGACGCCGAGTGCCTTTGCCACCGCATTGCGGGCAACCACGGGGTAGTTCGCGGTCATCAGCTTGGCAGGGTTCTGTGCACGGACGTTGTCGGGATCGATGATCTGCTGCGAGAACTCGACCGGCACGGTGATCATGGTCTGCTGGAACGCCGTATAGCCTTTGCCGACGACGGACCAGAGAAGCAGGAAAAGGAACAGAAGGCCGAAGGAGATGGCGGCAAGGCCATAAGTCCGGAAGCGGCGCTCGGCGGCGTAACGGCGCTTGATGCCGATATCGCGACGGACCTTCTTCGTTGCGGCTGGGGCGGTAAAGCCCGGAGTAACGACGTCGGTCATTCGTACTGCTCCCGGTATTTGCGCACAATATAGAGCGCGTAGATATTGAGGCAAAGCGTGATGGCAAAGAGGGTGATGCCAAGCGCAAAGGCAACCAGTGTCTGTGGCGAGGTGAATTCAAGGTCGCCCGTCAGCTGGCTGACGATCTTGACCGTTACCGTCGTCATCGGCTCAAACGGATCGAGCTGAAGGCGGGCGGCAACACCGGCGGCCAGAACAACGATCATGGTTTCGCCGATGGCGCGCGAGGCGGTCATCAGAATGGCACCGACGATGCCTGGAAGGGCCGCTGGCAGAATGACCTTCTTGACCGTTTCCGAGCGCGTTGCACCAAGGCCCAGCGAGCCATCGCGCAGCGTGCGGGGAACGGCGGTGATGATATCGTCCGACAGCGAAGACACGTATGGGATCAACATGATGCCCATGACGAAGCCAGCGGTGATAACGCTCTGCGCCTGGATGAAGTTGGTGTAGTCGCCCGTTGTAAGACCGTTGATCTGCGAGGAAATATCGCGAAGGAACGGACCGACGGTCGTCAGGGCGAAGAAGCCGTAGACGATGGTCGGGATACCGGCCAGCACTTCGAGAAGTGGCTTGGCAACCGAGCGGAAGCGTGGGCTGGCATATTCCGCCATGTAGATGGCCGAGAACAGACCGACCGGCACGGCAACCAGCATGGCCACGAAGCCGATATAGAGCGTACCTGCCAGAAGCGGAATGAGACCAAACTGACCGGCGCTTTCGGTGGAACCGGCAGCGGCAAAGCGCGGGTCCCATACTGTTCCGAAGAAGAACTGGTAGGCCGGCACCATGTTGAAGAACTGAATGGCTTCGGTCAGCATCGACAAAACGATGCCGATGGTGGTGAGAATGGCGATGGAGGATGCCAGCAGCAGTGCCGCCAGAATGACCTTCTCGACATTGTTGCGGGCGCGGAAGCGAGGCGCGATGCCGCGCATGGCGTAGATCGCGCCACCGATTGCCGAACCCAGGACAATGATGATCATGCCAAGGCGGCTGGCCGTCGTCATGGTGTTGAGCGTTTCAGCCGCTTCGACCATGTAGGGCTGCGGATCGCCGGCAATGGCGACACCCTTGGAGCCGAGCAGCGGACGAAGAGCTGTCGGATCGGCCTTGGCCTGCGCAAGCTCTTCAGACGTCAGCCGTTGAAGACCGCGCGCAATCGAGCCGACCATGCCGTAGCTGAGGCTCTGCTGGGCCTCGGACTGCGCCTTGATGTCATCGGGAAACTCACCCCGGACAGTCGCGGTGACAATCATGGGGCTGATGATGAGCCAGAGTGCCAAAATGAATGCAGCAGGCAGAACAGCCCATATGAGAACATAGGAGCCATGATAGCCTGCACGAGAATGCATGGAGGACGGACGACCGCCCGCCAAGGCGACGGCACGGCGTGAACCCAGCACATAGCTGGCTATGCCGATCAGCGCCAATATCAGCAAAATAATGGGTGTGTTCATGGAGACTTTCCTCGGCGCACCAGAAAGAGATGCGGTATCAGGCAGCTTTGTTGCACATCGGATCATCGAAAACCGTGCCGAACCTTTTGCAGTTCGATGGTTTTGCGACAGGTGCCGTCTTCCCTAATTTTGGCTCAGGCATTCCGGGTTGATACATCCTATTTATCGGCCGCTTGGTCATACGATAAATAGGAACTGTCAACCCACACAGCACCTTAACAACAGAAAGATGGACGGAAGGCGCGACGATGTCGCCGCGCCTTCCAGAATGATTACATGATCTTGCCAGCTTCGAACTGAGCGCGGATTTCCTTACGCTCGGCTTCAGGAGCAGCAACTAGGCCGTAGTTGGCCAGCGGGGAGTCAGGGCCGATCATCTCGTCAGAGGTGAAGAACTCGACATATTCCTTGAGGCCCGGGATAACGCCGACATGTGCCTTCTTGACGTAGAAGAACAGTGGGCGGGAAACAGGGTACTTGCCGCTTGCGACGGATTCAGTTGTTGGAACAACACCGCTGACGGTTGCAACCTTCAGCTTGTCCTTGTTGTTTTCGTAGAATGCGAGGCCGAATACGCCGAGGCCGGTCTTGTTGGCATCGATACGAGCAAGCGTTTCAGTGTAGTCGCCGTCGATGTCGACAGCAGCGCCGTCCTTACGAACTGCGATGCACTTTGCAGCAGCCTGCTTGGCGTCTGCAACGAGACCCTTGATGGCGTCGGTTGCCTTAGCTTCCTTGCAGCCGTCAGCCATGATCTTCTCTTCGAAGACTTCGCGCGTGCCGTGCTTGGAACCAGGAATGTAGGCAGCGATTGCTACATCAGGCAGTTCCTTGTTGATTTCGGACCACTTCTTGTAAGGGTTGGCAACGAGCTTGCCATCCTTGACGATTTCAGCAGCCAGACCAAGGTACAGGTCCTTAGGCTCAAGCTTGACGTCCTTGTTGGACTTGTCCATGGCGAAAACGATGCCGTCGTAGCCGATCTTGACTTCCTGAACGTCGGTAACGCCAGCGGACTTGCACGCTGCAAGTTCGTCAGCCTTGATTGGACGCGAAGCGTTTGCAATGTCGATGGTGCCTTCACCAACGCCGGAGCAGAATGCCTTCAGACCACCGCCCGTGCCGCCGGACTCAACAACTGGAGCCTTGAAGTCAGGGAAGGTTTCAGCAAAAGTTTCAGCAACGATCTTTGCGTATGGCAGAACCGTCGAGGAACCGGCAACCTGGATCTGGTCGCGAGCAGCGGCGGCGCCTGCAAAGGCAACGGAAGCCACCAGGGCTGCTGCGGACAATTTAACGATATTCATTTTACTCTCCCGTATGGGGCCCATGGTGGGCTTTTGTGAACGCTGCCGGCAGTCGCTTTTACCCGCTTGCCCAAAACTGGGCTGCCCCGGCGGCCTCTTCTTAACCAGTCTTGCCCCACCCTTTTATGTCACTTCAATGAAGTATTTGTGACAACTCAAATATCTGATTTTAAATAATTATTTATTTCGTCGGCACGCATAGCGAGACTTGTATGTCAAAAACGCACGGTAAAGTCCGTTCCGACATCCAGCTCCGAGCGGATAATCAGGCGGGCGCGGTGTCTCGTCAGAATATGTTTGACGATGGCAAGCCCGAGACCAGTGCCTTTCTTGGAGCGACTGTCCGCCACACTGACCCGATAAAAGCGCTCCGTGAGGCGCGGAACATGCTCTGCCGGAATGCCCGGCCCCTTGTCCACGACGCCGACTTCGACGGGTTTCCCCGCATCCGTGCGCAGAAAAACATCCACCACCTTGCCATCCTGGCCATATTTGCAGGCGTTTTCGACGAGGTTCTGGAACACCTGCACAAGCTCGTCACGGTCGCCCGTCACCTCCACCTTTCCCTCGGGAACGTGAAGGTTGATGGCAATGTCGAGTTCTTCGGCCAGCGGCAGCAGCGAGTCCCTGACATGGCCAAGAAGCGGCACGAGATCGACTTTCTGGTCCGGCGCGATATTGGCGCGCAACTCCAGCCGCGACAGCGACATCAGGTCGTCCACGAGGCGGCTCATGCGGGTTGCCTGATCCAGCATGATGCCCAGAAACCGCTCCCGCGCCTTGGGATCATCACGCGCCGGACCTTGCATGGTTTCGATGAAACCGCGTAGCGAGGCCAGAGGCGTGCGCAGCTCGTGGCTGGCATTGGCGACGAAATCGCTGCGCATGCGATCTATGCGGCGCAGTTCGGACACATCGCGGAAGGACAGGATATAAAGTGGTGGCCCCGCCTGTTCCTGCGCTGCCGCCGGTGCGATGCGGACGATGAAAACGCGCTCGGACGGCAGACGCTCGGAATGTTCGACCTGATTAGGCTGGCCGGTGGCGATGGTTTCCCTGATCACATCCAGCAGGCCGGGCGAGCGCAGACGGCCGGAAATATGCGAACCGACCGGCAGCGCGCCAAAGGCCCGCTCAGCAGCGCTGTTTTCAAACAGAACGCTGGCATTGCGATCCAGAATAAAAACCGGCGTATCGAGAACGGCAAGCCCGGAGCGCACGCCGGAAATCAGGCTTTCGCTGACGGCCTGCTCCTCATCGATCTCAGGCACGGCCACCCGCTTGGGCGGCTTGACCGTGGCACCGGAACTGATGGCGAGAATGGCCAGCACCGCGCCCAGCCACAGCGCCAGCGGCACATAGGGCGTGCGCAGTTCCGTCAGCGTGACGATGGCCAGCAGGGTGACGACCAGAATAGGCAGCCAGCTACGGCGAAGCCCGTGCCAGTACCGCCCAAACGTGCTGCCGCTTTCCGTGACTGCCATTGCCATCTGCTTTCCTCTGCGAGTCCGCCTGAAATATCGGACGGATCTGCCCGCCGCATATCCAGACGGGCTCTTACGCCGAAAATCAGCGTATCGTCCCTTTTATCGCTCTTTCATGACAGAGATTCATCACTATGTCTTTTCCCACAGCTTGATCTTTTACGGTTGCCAAAAAGCCGCACAGGCGGGTCTTCTTGATATTCCGTGGTGGATATGCGCTGATTGCACCAACGCCGAACTCAAACGGCAGTACCCAGGGAGCCATGATGAGCGAAAACGCCAAGGACCGTTCGGTCGAACTCAAGATCGACGGAAAAACCCGCATCTTCAACATCGATGATCCGGTTTTGCCGGACTGGGTGGAAGACCACAAGCTTTCCGCCGGTGGCTTTCCTTATGACAAGAAGATGAACCGCGAAGAGTATGACGAGACGCTGGAAGCGCTACAGATCGAACTGGTGAAGGTGCAATACTGGCTTCAGGCCTCCGGCAAACGCGTCCTGTCCGTTTTCGAGGGCCGCGATGCTGCCGGAAAAGGTGGCGCCATCTCGGTCATCAAGGAATATCTCAACCCCCGCTCCGCCCGTGTCGTCGCCCTGTCCAAGCCGACGGAAACCGAACGCGGGCAATGGTATTTCCAGCGTTACATCTCTCATTTTCCAACGGCTGGCGAATTCGTCATGTTCGACCGCTCCTGGTATAACCGTGCAGGCGTGGAGCCGGTAATGGGCTTCTGTACGCCCGAAGAACACAAGCGTTTCCTGAAAGAAACGCCGCGGCTGGAGAAAATGGTGGTGCATGAGGGCACGTATCTGTTCAAATTCTGGCTGGATACGGGTCGCGAAACCCAGATCGATCGGTTCCATGACCGGCGGCACAGCCCGCTGAAAGCGTGGAAGCTTTCCGACATGGACATTGCCGCGCTGACCAAGTGGGATGATTACACCGCCATGCGCGACCAAATGCTGGAAAAGACCCACATTGACGACGCCCCCTGGACCGTGGTGCGCGCCAACGACAAACGCCGCGCACGCATCAACCTCATCAAACACATTTTGAAATCGCTGGACTATGACGGCAAGGACAAAAAGGTCATCGGCGAGATCGATGACAAGATTCTGGGGTTCGGGCCAGATTTCTTGAAATAGGCCAACCTGATCCCTCATTCCTGTGCTTGTCACAGCAATGAGGGAAAGGCTTTAGCGGAGCATCACTCCCCCGGCAAAATCCGCGCCGAGTAGAGATTGACCGGGCGTCCATTGCCATCGATATCACTGTTGATGATGATGCGCCCAGGTGCGTTGGGCGCGAGCGTCCGGTCGAAATTGACATTGATCAGCATATCCGCACGCTCCGGGGTTGCGGTGAAACGGTGACGGGCGCAATCCCCGAGGCTGCCGAAATCACAGCTGATGGAAAGCTGCGTCTGCCGGTCGCTGGAGGATTGCAGGGTAACGGAAATGGTCGAGGATTTGCCCGCCATTTCCCGCAACACGTCTGCTGGAACAGTGATGCTGACGTTACCATCCGCTTCCGCCACACGCGATGTGAGGCGCACGGCTTTCCCGGCAGCTGTGGAGATGGGCTCGACCGCGGCAAGCGATCCGGGCTGGATGCCGTTATTGCCGCGCTCGGCATTGAAAACTTCCTGCCAGTCTTCAGAAAAGCCGCGACCAGCCTCGACGCTCGGCTGGGGTGCCGCCTCGGTGCCGGTGAAATCTTCAGATTGCACTTCCGGCGGCGGGTTGGGGACGCTGGTGTCACGGTCTGCTGGGCTCAGCAGAATGCCGGAAGTGTAGACCCACCATGCGCCGAAGCCGATAAAGGCCAGCAGAGTGAAATAGATAAACAGGCGAGCGACGAGGCCCTTCTTGCGCCGCGCCTTGGCGGCACGCTGCGGCGTAAAGGCAAGAGACGCCGCATCGGCGGGCACAGACCGAGCATCCGGCGCGACCACGCCGCGCTCGGCACGAAAATCACCCATGTCAGCGGCGGCTGGCCTTGCATCCGGTACGTCGCCACGGACCTCTGCCTCGACAGGCAAAACATCATCCTCATCGTCCATTGGACGGGCGGGCGACGCAACCGATGGCCGGACTTGCGGCGGCGGCGGTGGTGCGGGAGTTCTCGCCGCCTCACGCCGAACGTGATCTTCCACCACGCTCAACAGGCGGTTTCGCTCTTCGCTCTCTATGGCGTGGATCAGCACTTCCAGTCGCTGGCGCTGCTGCGCCACGACAGTGGGGTCGTCTATGCTCTGCTTGCGCAAACCCGCTTCCAGCGCCTGCCGGGAAGACTGGTAGATGCGTGCCCGAACCTCGGCGCTCGATCTGTCCGATTTCTCAAGGGCATTTCTGATTGCCGTTTCCAGTCCGCTCACTACCGGTCCTTTTCTTTGCCATCCGACAGGCTCAGCGCATTGGCCCGAAAATTACGTCTATTTTCGGAAAGCGCGATGCGCAGATACGTCATTCAGAGCATCATTTATGCACCCGAAGGCACGCAACGGCATTCCGGCGACGTTGCGCGATGCTCGTTTACGATTCGGTAACCTCTCGTATGCCCAACCGCAAGAGAGACAGCCGTTAAATATTGGAATGGCTTGGGGAAAACGTCGATGTGGCAGGATCGGCTCATCGAATGGTCTTCTCGTGCGGCCTCCCCTTATGAGCGCACCCGCTCCATCGAGATTTCAACGCCTTACATAATGAAGCGCAGCGGCAGGCCGCTGCCCCACAACAGCACTCGTTGCTTTTTTGCTTTTCATCCGTTTCCGGCTTCGCTACATCTTACGTGCGCGTAAACGTCATTCATGGGAGGAAACATGCTGCCGTCCGTACTCAAGGACAATCTTCGACTGCCGGTGGTTGCCTCACCGCTCTTCATCATTTCCCATCCAGAATTGACGCTGGCACAATGCAAGGCGGGTGTCGTCGGCGCGTTTCCGGCGCTCAATGCCCGCCCGGAAAGCCAGCTGGACGAGTGGCTGGCGATGATGACCGAGGACTTGGCCAATTATAATGCCGCCAACCCTGAAAAACCGGCAGCGCCCTTTGCGGTAAACCAGATCGTCCATACCTCCAACAAGCGGCTGGAGCATGACCTTGGCCTGTGCGTAAAATACAAGGTGCCTATCGTCATCTCGTCGCTGGGCGCCGTACCGGAAGTCAATGCCGCGATCCATTCTTATGGCGGTATCGTGCTGCATGATATCATCAACAACCGCCACGCCAATTCCGCCATCCGCAAGGGTGCCGACGGGCTGATCGCGGTGGCGACGGGTGCGGGCGGCCATGCGGGCACGCTTTCTCCCTTCGCGCTGGTGCAGGAAATCCGCGAATGGTTCGATGGTCCGCTGCTGCTGGCAGGCGCCATCGCCAATGGCGGCGCGATCCTTGGCGCGCAGGCCATGGGCGCAGATATGGCCTATATCGGTTCCCCCTTCATCGCCACCAAGGAGGCAAGAGCGTCTGACGCCTACAAGCAGGCCATCGTGGAAGCGCAGGCTGGCGACATCGTCTATTCCAATTACTTCACCGGCATTCACGGCAACTACATGAAAGCCTCGATTATCGCGGCAGGCATGGACCCCGACAACCTGCCCGTGGCCGATCCTTCGAAAATGGATTTCGGCGCAGCAACGAGCGGCGCAAAAGCCTGGAAGGACATCTGGGGGGCTGGCCAAGGCGTGGGTGCGGTCAAGGCCGTAGAGCCCGTCTCCGCCCTCGTTGACCGCCTCGCCTCAGAATATGCAACAGCCAAGGCCCGCATTCTGGCTTGATACAGCGTGTGGGGATGAGATGCCGGATTTTTTATCGAACCGGCATTCAAGACTTGAAATCCATCCCCAATGCCTGTATCAGCCCGCCATACGCCGCGCCGACACATATTCGGCGCCCGGCAAGCCGCTTTAGCTCAGGTGGTAGAGCACATCATTCGTAATGATGGGGTCGCAGGTTCGAGTCCTGCAAGCGGCACCATTTTATCCACCGCGCTTCACTTAATCATCGCTTTTGCATCCATATGCTTGCCCGCTTACATGCGGATAAAGTGATTTCACCCAAGTTCCCGATTTGGGAATTAAGTATTGTTCCCGATTTGGGAATATGCTATAGCCGTCCCTATGCAGATCATCGCCAAGTCTACATTGAAGCTGTTTTGGGAGCGTCATGCGCAAGCCGAAACGCCGTTGAAGACGTGGTATGCTATTGTCAGCAAGGCAGAGTGGAACGGTCCTTCGGACGTAAAAACTGCGTTTGGTGCGACGGTGGATTTTGTTTCGGATAACCGCGTCATCTTCGATATTTCGGGCAATAAATATCGCCTGATTGTCCATGTCGCATATGCTTACAAACGCGTTTTGATCAAGTTTATCGGCACCCACAAGGATTATGACCAGATCGACCCGGAGACAGTGTAATGGACAATATTCGTGCCATCAAAAATGATGATGATCTTGCATGGGCCATTGCAGAGATCAGCCCTTATTTCGACAATCCACCTGATCTTGGAACGCCTGACGCCGACAGGTTCGATGTGCTTGCTACCCTCATCGAAGCCTTTGAGGAAAAGCATTACCACATCGATGCGCCTGAGCCTGTGGAGTTGATCAAAACACATATGGAGATAACAGGGCGGACGCAGGGTGATCTTGCCGCACTTTTCGGTTCACGCTCGCGGGCCTCAGAAGTCCTGAACAGGAAACGCGCTCTTACCGTGGATATGATCTATAAGCTGCATAAAGAATGGGGCATTCCAGCCGATTGCCTTGTGGAGCCGTACCACCTCTCCGAACGGAAATACGCATAACAAAAAGCTGCAAGCACTACTGCTGCGGCTGAACCGTGGTCCTCGGTATCAACGTACCGTCCTGACTTTGCGGGGAAAGCTGCCTGTCGCCGTTTAGGAAAGCGATGCTGACTACGATGCCCACGAGCACGCATAGCAGCGCGACGAATATCAGGCCTGATCTGTCTATTGGCTTCTTCATGCCTCGCTAACATAAGCGTGAATGTGAAGATGATGGGGCGAAAAACACATTTCTTTAACGGCGGACATATTTGGTTATGAAAGCGTGAAGGCACGCCTTTGCGTGCCTTCGTTTGTTAAGGTTTGCGGCGCATCCGAATGGCATCAAATGATGCCGCCGCTGCCGCTTTTGGATTCCGGGCGTTCGGCTGCGACCTTCGCGCGGTAGCCGCTGGCACGGTAGGTGGCGATGGGGTCGATTGACGCATTTGATCGTCTGCGCGCTTCGGCGAGAATGGGTTCGACATCGGTGCGGTAGGCGCGCTTCAGCGTGTCGGATGCCATCAATGCATCGTTTTCTTGCTGGAAGCCATCCAGAGCCGCGCGATCCACCAAAAGCGCCTGCGCATAGGCGCGGCGGATTTCGTTGGCGCTGGAGATGAGGCTTTCGATGGGGTCGGTCACATTGTGCGACTGGTCGATCATATGGGCCGGGTGGAAACCTTTGACGCCGCGGTGGTCGGCATCCA
Source organism: Agrobacterium vacciniicorymbosi (assembly GCF_040427045.1). Lineage (NCBI taxonomy): Bacteria > Pseudomonadati > Pseudomonadota > Alphaproteobacteria > Hyphomicrobiales > Rhizobiaceae > Agrobacterium > Agrobacterium vacciniicorymbosi. The sequence continues at coordinate 124,965 of NZ_JBETMF010000004.1, read as the reverse complement.
CCAGCTCGTTGAAGACGAGGAACAGGCGGTAAGGATCGATGGAACCGGCATCCAGATCGTCATCGCCATATTTGCTGTCGTTGAAATGGAAGCCGCCGAGTTTGCCGAACTGGATGAGGCGGGCGACGATCATTTCGATATTGGTGTTGGGGGCATGATGGCCGAGATCTACGAGGCAGAAGGCCTTTTCACCCAGCGTGTTGGCGATGAGGTAGTTCGTGCCCCAATCCTGCACCACGGTCGAATAGAAGGCGGGCTCATACATCTTGTGTTCGGAAAAGATGCGCCAGTCCTCCGGCAGCGCCTTATAAATCTCCGCCATGCCTGAGAGATAACGCTCAAAGCTCTTGGTGAAATTGCTCTGGCCGGGGAAGTTGGAGCCATCTCCCACCCATACCGTCAGCGCCTTTGAGCCTAGAGCATTACCGATTTCGATACATTCGATGTTGTGATCGACAGCCTGTTGGCGCGTTGCTGCGTCTGCGTGGCTCAGCGAGCCGTATTTGTAGGAATGTTGCTGTCCCTCGGCGTCCGAAAACGTATTCGAGTTCATCGCATCGAAGCCGAGGCCAAGTGCATCGGCGTGGGCTTTCAGCGTCTTCGGGTCCTGTTTGTCCCAGGGAATATGCAGCGAGACATTGGGCGTAGCCGCCGTCAACTGGTTGATGACGGCGCAATCGTCCAGCTTGTCGAAAATACCGCGCGGTTCTCCCTTGCCGGGAAAGCGGGCAAAGCGCGTACCGCCGGTGCCGACGCCCCAGGAGGGAACGGCGACGAAGAATTTCGACACCTGCGCGGTGATCGCCTCGATATCGATGTTGCGGCGCGCGAGATTGGCACCTAGCGCCTCATAATCCGCCTGATGGGCGTTTGCGCGCTTTTCATTCTCGCGATCAACGATATCTGTCGCTATTTTCAGTTCGGTCATGCTGTCCTCCCGTTCCTCGCCTCCCGCGATTGAACCAATTCCGCGCTCCCCACGTTATGTGCTTGGAAACAAACAGACGGGATATTCAATCGTGGACGTTATTCGCATTCTACTTGCCATTTTCCTGCCGCCTGTCGGCGTCTTCCTTCAGGTCGGCCTCGGCTTGCAGTTCTGGCTCAACATTCTCCTGACGCTGTGCGGCTATATCCCCGGCATCATTCACGCCATCTGGGTTATCCTGCGCCGATAAGAAACATTTCACCCGCCACTAGCGGGTGAAACTCTGGGCGTTGCCGGCATCCACATTGATGATATTGCCGGTGGATTTTGCCGAGGCATCCGAAGCGAGAAAGTAAATCGCTTCGGCAATGTCTTCGGGGAAAACATTCAGTTTCAGCATCGAGCGCTTGCGATAATGTTCTTCCAGATCGGTGACTTCGATCTTGGAAGATGCCGCTCGTTGTTCGCGCCACTCCCCATTCCAGATTTTAGAGCCACGCAGAACCGCATCCGGATTAACCGTGTTGACGCGGATACCGGCATCGGCCCCTTCCAACGCCAAGCAGCGGGCCAGATGGATTTCCGCAGCCTTAGCCGTGCAATAGGCCGATGCATTGGGCGACGAGGCAAGGCCATTCTTGGAGGCGACGAAGACAATGTTGCCGCCGAGGTTCTGGCGACGGAACAGGCGGAAGGCTTCCCGCGAGACGAGGAAATAACCGGTGGCGAGAATGTCGATATTCTTGTTCCACATGGCAAGCGTCGTCTCCTCGACCGGAGCCGAGGACGCGATGCCCGCATTGGACACCAGAATATCGACGCCGCCGAATTCGACGCTGGCCTGCGTGAAGGCGGCGAGAACCGCGTCTTCTTTCGTCACATCCAGCTTCACGCTGCGCACCGCATCGGTGCTGAAACGCTTCTCGAAATCGCCCTTGGTGGCTTCCAAAGCGCCTTCATCGATATCCGCCAGCACGACGCAGGCACCTTCATTGGCCAAGCGCTCCGCCGTAGCACGGCCAATGCCGCCAGCGCCTCCGGTAATGAAGGCCACGCGGCCAGCTAGGCTCTTTGGCTTTGGCATGCGCTGAAGCTTTGCCTCTTCCAGCAGCCAATATTCGATGTCGAAGGCTTCCTGCTCCGGCAGGCCCTGATATTCCGAGACGGTGGACGCGCCACGCATGACATTGATGGCGTTGACGTAGAACTCACCGGCAATACGGGCGGTCGCCTTGTCCTTGGCGAAGGAGAGCAGACCGACGCCGGGGATGAGGAAGATCACCGGGTTCGGATCACGCATCCCAGGCGAATTGTCGTGCTTGCAGCTTTCGTAATATCTGACGTAATCGGCGCGGTAATCCTCCAGCGCCTGATCGAGACCCGCCAGAAGCGCGTCCACATCCGGCTTTGCCGTATCGAGATCGAGGATCAGCGGGCGGATTTTGGTGCGCAGGAAGTGGTCCGGGCAGGATGTGCCGAGCGCGCCCAGAGGCTTCAAATCCCTGGAATTGACGAATTCCAAGACAGCATCCTGATCATCGAAATGGCCGAGCTTGCGCTCCTCGCGACCTATACGGCCCCGAATTTCCGGCATCAGGCGGGCGGCGATGTCGCGACGCTGTTCCGGTGACAGGCTCTTGGCCACCGCACCCCCAAAGATCGTCTTGCCCTCGGTTTCCCCGGCAAACCATTCGATCGCCTTGTTGATGATCTCAAGCGTCAGCTCATAGCATTTCTTGGCATCATTATCCCAGGTGAACAAGCCATGGCTTTCCAGCACCACGCCCTTGGCATGGGGGTTGGCCTTGACGAAGGCTTCGAGGTCGAGACCCAGCTGGAAGCCGGGACGGCGCCAGGGCAGCCAGCCGATGTCATCGCCGAAAATCTGCTGCGTCAGCTCTTTGGAGTTTTTCGAGGCCGCAATGGCGATGATTGCATCCGGGTGCATGTGATCGACATGATCAAACGGCACAAAGCCGTGCAAAGGCGTGTCTATGGAGGCGGCGCGCGGGTTGAGATTGTAGGTGCAGTGAGGCAGAAACCCGACCATGCGGTCTTCGTCTTCCACACCCTTGTAGATGCCCTTCAGCGCTTCCAGCTTGTCGAGATAGAGCGTGGCAAAGCCATCCAGCTTGATGGTGCCGACATCGCCGCCGGAACCCTTGACCCACATGACGCGGACTTTTTCACCCGTCAGCGGGTCGGTTTCCAGCACCTTGGCGGAGGTGTTGCCGCCACCGTAATTGGTGATGCGCTTGTCTGCGCCCAACAGGTTGGAGCGATAGAGCAGCTTGCCGGGCTCATCGAGTGTCGCGGCGTAAGTCTCGTCCCAGCGGTTGTCGAGAAGACGGGTCTGTCCCATCGCAATATCCTCCCATATCGGTTATTCGCGGACGTATCGAACCAGCCCGCCTCCCATTGACGGGAGATATCGCGCAATCAAAAGCGCAATGTCAATCATAAACGATCATATATTTTCATTGTGCGATGCAGCATCGTTTATTTTGATTGAACTTGATTGACAACGCAAAAACTTTACGAATAACTGATGTTCAGGAGGACCCCATGCACGAAAGCGAACGACATCGCATTATCCTAAGCGCCATTCAGGAAAAGCCTGTGGTGACGGTGCAGGATATTGCCGAGTTGACGGACGCTTCCGAAGCGACGATCCGCAGGGATATCGCCTCTTTGCATGTGCAGGGAAAGCTGCGGCGCGTGCGTGGCGGGGCCGAAGCGGTGCATCCGCCACAGCTCGGAAATTTGGCGGCGAGACCGTTTCGCGTCTCGGAATCGGTCAATATCGATAAGAAACGCGCAATTGCACGCAAGGCGGTCGATCTCTGCGAAGAAGGCGACGCCATCATCATCAATGGTGGCACCACGACCTTCCAGATGGTGCATTACCTCTCGGCCCGCCGTTTGCAGGTCATGACCAACTCCTTCGCCATTGCCGAACATCTGGTCAAGCATTCCAAATGCAATGTCAGTGTGCCCGGCGGCGCGATCTATCGCGACCAGAGCTTGATATTGTCGCCCTTCGAAAATGACGCGATCCGCAATTTTTATGCGCGGCGCATCTTCATCGGCGCGCAGGGTGTCGGCGCGCTCGGCATCATGGAATCGGATGCGCTCGTCATTCAGAGCGAACAGAAATTGATGCGGCAGGCGGAAGAGCTGATCGTGATGATCGATAGCTCCAAGTTCCGTAAACGCTCAAGCCTCATTCTCTGCCCGCTGGAAAATGTCTCCACCATCATCACCGATGAGGGCATTTCCGACGAAGCAGCACGGATGGTTGAGGCGGCGGGCGTGACGTTGATCGTGGCGGGGGCAGTTGCGGGTGCGCAAGTGCCGCGACCGCCGGACGAGGAGGATTCCGCTTCGGTTGCTTGAGGAGCACCGCCGCGGGAATAGGGTTTAATCGGGAGGAGAACCAACATGAAACTGACACGCAGAAAACTCAGCCAGGCACTGGCGCTCAGCGTTGCCATCGGCGTTGCCGGATTTGGCGGCATGGCGCAGGCCAAAGACATCAAGATCGCGCTTGTCGTGAAATCACTCGGCAACGGCTTCTTTGAAGCGGCCAACAAGGGCGCACAGGAAGCTGCCAAGGACCTCGGCGGCGTCGAGATCATCTATACCGGCCCAACGACGACGACAGCCGAAGGCCAGATCGAAGTCATCAACTCGCTGATCGCGCAGGGCGTCGATGCCATTGCCATTTCCGCTAACGACCCCGATGCGGTGGTGCCAGCCCTGAAGAAGGCGGCACAGCGCGGCATCAAGGTTATTTCCTGGGACAGCGGTGTTGCACCGGCAGGCCGTATTCTGCAGCTCAACCCTTCTTCCAACGCGCTGATCGGCAAGATGTGCCTGCAGCTGGCAGCAGCCCATCTAGATGGCGGCAAGGGTGATTTCGCCATCCTCTCTGCCACCACCACCTCCACGAACCAGAACATCTGGATCGATGAGATGAAGAAGCAGCTGAAGGATTTCCCCGGCCTCAACCTAGTAACCACCGTCTACGGTGACGATCTGGCCGACAAGAGCTACCGCGAAGCACAGGGCCTGCTCACATCACAGCCGAATGTGAAGGTCATTGTCGCACCAACCACGGTCGGCGTACTGGCGGCATCGCAGGCGGTGAAGGATGCGGGCAAGATCGGCCAGGTCTTCGTGACGGGCCTCGGTCTTCCCTCCGAAATGGCGGGGGCCATCAAGTCCGGGGCCACCAAGGAATTCGCCATCTGGAATCCCATCGACCTCGGCTATTCGGCCACCCAGATCGCCTATCACCTTGTGAAGGGTGATGCGGATGGCAAGCCGGGCAGCGAGATCGAAGCCGGACGCATGGGCAAAATCAAGGTTGGTGAGAACAGTGAGGCCGCGATGGCTGATCCGTTTATCTACGACGCGAAGAATATCGATCAGTTCTCGAAGATTTTCTGATGTGATGGGAAGCTCGGCGGCTGGTCTCTTGGAGACGGTCGCCGGGAACCTCCTACTTAAACCACATCCTCGACGTCATCCTCGGGCTTGTCCCGAGGATCTGCCCACGTTCAATGTTGGGGTTCGTTAGATCCTCGGGACAAGCCCGAGGATGACGTCGAGGGTATGGTGCGCTTTTTGCTCAACCATGAGCGTCTTGGGTTCACGTAATGACAATGGCTCTAGAAAAAATGACCGACGCGACAGCGCCTAACGCACCGAAAATGGGACGTTCTGCGCCCATTCTCGAAATGCGCGGCATCAGCCAGATATTCCCCGGCGTCAAAGCGCTGGATGGCGTCAATATTGCGCTTTACCCAGGCAAGGTCACGGCGCTGATCGGTGAAAACGGTGCGGGCAAGTCCACCCTCGTCAAAATCCTGACCGGCATCTACCGCCCCAATGAAGGCGAAATCCTGCTGGATGGGCAGCCCGTCACATTTCATAGCGCGCAGGATGCCATCGATGCGGGCGTCACCGCCATTCATCAGGAAACCGTGCTGTTCGATGAGCTATCGGTGGGTGAAAACATATTCCTCGGCCATGCGCCGAAGGCCCGTTTCGGGCTGATCGACTGGAAGACCATCAACGAGCGATCACGCGCGCTGCTAGAGCGGCTGGAGAGCAAGATCGATCCGACGATACGTCTGAAAGACCTGTCGATTGCGCAGCGGCATCTGGTGGCGATTGCGCGCGCACTGTCCGTCGAGGCCCGCATCGTCATCATGGACGAGCCAACGGCGGCGCTTTCGCGCAAGGAAATCGATGATCTCTTCCGCATCGTGGAAAACCTGAAGCGGCAGGGAAAGGCCATCCTGTTCATCAGCCACAAATTCGATGAGGTCTATGAAATCGCCGAAAGCTACGCGGTTTTCCGCGATGGCAAGATGGTCGGTTCTGGCGAGCTGGCGCAGACTCCGCAGGACGAGATCGTGCGGCTGATGGTGGGGCGCGATGTGAAGGATGCGTTTCCCAAACAGGCCGTCAATATCGGTGCGACCACGCTTTCGGTGCAGCGCTACTGCCACGATACCGAGTTTCGCGATATTTCATTCGATCTGCGCAAGGGCGAAATTCTGGGCCTTTACGGGTTGATCGGCGCGGGGCGCTCGGAACTGTGCCAGTCGCTCTTCGGCATCACCCGCCCCGCCTCCGGCACACTCACGCTAAACGGTGAGGCGCTTGCCATCCGTTCACCGGAAGATGCGATCCGGGCTGGTATCGTTTATGTGCCGGAAGAGCGCGGACGGCATGGGCTGGCGCTGGATTTGCCGATCTATCAGAACATGTCGCTGCCGTCCCTTGCTCGCACATCGCGCAAGGGTTTTCTCGCGGCGGCCAATGAATTTGCGCTGGCGCGCAAATATGCCTCGCGGCTGGATTTGCGTGCGGTAGCACTTTCCGTGCCCGTCGGCACGCTCTCGGGCGGCAACCAGCAGAAGGTGGTCATCGGCAAATGGCTGGCGACACAGCCCAAGGTCATCATTCTGGATGAGCCGACCAAGGGCATCGATATCGGCTCCAAAGCTGCCGTGCACGGCTTCATCAGCGAGCTTGCTGCCGAGGGACTGTCGATCATCATGATTTCATCCGAACTGCCGGAAATTCTCGGCATGTCCGACCGCGCTATCGTGATGCGCGAGGGGCTGATGGCGGGCATGTTCGAACGAGCCGATTTTTCAGCCGAGAAGCTGGTGCGCGCCGCCACGGGCAATGCGTGAGAGGAGCCACACCATGAAAAGACTGCTCAAAAATCGCGAATGGCTGCTGGCAGGCATCATCATCCTGTTGATCGCAGGCTTTTCGCTGCGCTCCCCCGGCTTCGAGCGTCCGGCCAATCTCGTCAATATCTTCAATGACACCTCGATCCTGATCATTCTGGCGCTCGGCCAGATGGGCGTAATCCTGACGAAATCCATCGATCTCTCGGTCGCTGCCAATCTCGCCTTCACCGGCATGGCGGTGGCCATGACCAATGCGGCCTTTCCAGGCATTCCCCTGCCCTTCCTCATAGCCATGGCGGTTGTCATCGGCGCGTTTCTGGGCTCGATCAACGGCATTCTCGTCTGGTGGCTCGGCCTGCCCTCCATCGTGGTAACCTTGGGAACGCTGACGATTTATCGCGGCATGGCCTTTGTTCTCTCCGGTGGCGCGTGGGTCAATGCGCACCAGATGTCGCCAACCTTTCTCAACGTTCCACGCACGCCGGTCATGGGAGTGCCCATCCTCTCCTGGGTCGCGATCCTGATCGGTGCGGGTGCATGGCTGGTGTTGACGCGCACCTCCTTCGGACGTTCTGCCTATGCGTCCGGCGGCAATCCGGGCGCTGCTGTCTACGCGGGCATCGATGTCGGACGCACGCGCTTTCTGGCCTTCGTGCTGTCGGGTGCTCTGGCGGGACTGGCGAGTTACCTTTGGGTGTCGCGCTATGCCGTGGCCTATGTCGACATCGCCTCGGGCTTCGAGCTGGACAGCGTCGCGGCCAATGTGATCGGCGGCATCTCGATTGCTGGCGGCATCGGCTCGGTGGCGGGCGCTTTGCTGGGTGCGTTGTTTCTCGGCGTCATCAAGAACGCGCTGCCGGTCATCGGCATTTCGCCCTTCGCACAAATGGCGATCTCGGGCGTCGTCATTGTGCTGGCCGTGGTCTTCAACGCGCGTGCCGAAGCCAAGAAGGGCCGCATCATTCTACGTGACAGGTCCAAGACCGAAATCTCCAAGGAGGCATCGGCATGAGTGTGACTGCACCCGAAACTTCGACGCCGCGCGTCATTCCAGACAAGCTCGGCACGCCGTTCAAACGCATCATGGCGAGTTGGGAAGTGCTACTGTTAGGCGTCGCGATCCTGATCTTCATCATCAATTCCTTCGCATCGCCCTATTTTCTCGATGCCTACAACCTCTCCGACGCCACCTTCAACTTTACCGAAAAGGCCCTGATCGCATTCGCTATGGCGCTGCTGATCATTGCCGGTGAAATCGATCTGTCGGTCGCGGCCATCATCGCGCTGGCCTCCACCGCCATGGGGTATGCGGTGCAGATGGGGGTCGGCACGCCCGGGCTGGTGGCCATCGGCATCGGCACCGGTCTTGTCTGTGGTGCCTTCAACGGCTTTCTGGTGGCGGGGCTGAAACTGCCCTCCATCGTCGTCACCATAGGCACCATGAGCCTGTTTCGCGGCATTTCCTATCTGGTGTTGGGCGATCAGGCCTTTGGTAAGTATCCTGAAAGCTTTGCCTATTTCGGACAGGGCTATGTGTTCTGGGTCATCTCGTTTGAATTCGTGCTGTTCGTGGTCATGGCCGTCATCTTCGCCATTTTACTCCATGCGACGAATTTCGGGCGGCAAGTCTTCGTTATCGGCACCAACCCCTTTGCCGCGCGCTTTTCCGGCATTCCGGTGGAGCGGGTGAAGTTCATCCTATTCCTGCTGACCGGCCTGATGAGCGGCATCGCCGCCGTCTGCCTCACCTCGCGCCTAGGCTCCACCCGCCCCTCCATCGCTCAAGGGTGGGAGCTGGAAGTGGTGACCATGGTGGTTTTGGGCGGCGTGTCCATTCTCGGCGGTTCCGGCACCATCGGCGGCGTGGTGATTGCGGCTTTCGTTATGGGCCTCGTGACCTTCGGGCTTGGCCTTTTGAACGTGCCCGGCATCGTCATGTCGATTTTCGTCGGGCTGCTTTTGATCATCACCATTGCCATTCCCATCGTCGTGCGCCGCCTGCGGGCCATGAGGTAGACCATGACAGAACTCGAAAAACACGCCTTCAAGATGAAGCTCTTTCCGGGCATGGAAGCCGAATACCGGAAGCGCCATGATGAGATATGGCCGGAACTGGTAACCCTGCTGCACGAGGCGGGCGTGCGCGATTATTCGATCCATCTCGACCCTGAAACCAATATTCTCTTCGGCGTTCTGACCCGCCCGAAGAACCACGGCATGGCCGCCCTGCCTGACCATCCGGTAATGAAACGCTGGTGGGCGCATATGGCCGACATCATGGACAGCCATCAGGATAACTCCCCTGTCGCGACCGACCTCGTGACGCTGTTTCACCTGCCATGAGCGAGCCGATCCGCCACATTGCCGTCATCGATATCGGCAAGACCCATGCGAAGCTGATCGTGGTCGATGGCGAGAGTGGCGAGGAAATCGCCTCTCGCAAGATCGCCAACAGGGTGCTGAGCGCGCCGCCCTATTCGCACTACGATATCGAGACGCTGTGGAGTTTCATTATCGAGGGGCTGGCGGCGTTTCGAAAGGAGCCGGGATACCAGGCCATTTCCATCACCACCCATGGAGCGAGTGCCGCTCTGTTGAATAGCAAGGGCGATCTGGCCCTGCCGGTTCTGGATTACGAACACAGCTATCCCGACGACATTCAAACAGCCTACGCCGCTCTGCGCCCAAGCTTCGAAGAGACTTTTTCGCCCGCTCTGCCCATGGGGCTAAATGTCGGGGCGCAACTGCATTACCAGAAGACCACCTTTCCCGACGCCTTCGGTAATGTCACTGACATTCTGACCTACCCGCAATATTGGGCCTATCGATTGACCGGCGTAAAATCCAATGAGGCGACATCGCTGGGCTGCCACACCGATCTCTGGCAACCGGGCAAGTCAACGTTTTCGAGCCTGCCGCAGACGCTCGGCATCGCCAATCTGCTTGCGCCAGTGCGGTCTGCTTTCGATACGCTTGGAACGGTTTTGCCTGATATCGCAGTGAAAATCGGCATTGAAAACGGCATGCCGGTCTATCGCGGGCTGCATGATTCCAACGCGTCGCTGCTGCCGCATCTGATGGTGCGCGAGCGTCCGTTCTCGGTGGTTTCCACGGGGACATGGGTCATCTGCTTCGGTGTCGGCGCATCGCTGGAGAAGCTGGACCCGGCGCGCGATACGCTGGTCAACGTCGATGCTTTCGGAAAGCCGGTTCCCTCTTCCCGCTTCATGGGTGGGCGGGAATTCGATATGCTGACGGCGGGTGTAAAACCGCCAAGCGAGGCTGAGCTTGGGGCGGTGCTAGACGCTGTGCTGGTTGATGAGATTCTCTATCTGCCAAATGCCGTGGAGGGGTCGGGTCCGTACCCCGGTCGCAAAGGCCAGTGGTTGAACGAACCACGTAGTGACGCGGAACGCTATGTTGCGGCGAGCCTCTATGCGGCGATGATGACGGCGGCATGTCTCGGACTGGTTGGCAGTGCCAAGACGACCATCGTGGAAGGCCCGTTTGGCAGCAATGGCATTTACACGCAGGCGCTGGCTGCGATTTCAGGATCGGATGTGCTGGTAACCGATAGCAACAGCCCATCGGGCACGGCCCTGGGTGCGGCACTGCTGGCCATCCGTCATGCTCCGCGACAATCCTATCACGCCGTACAGACGTTGCATGGCCTCTCAGGCTATTACGATAGATGGCGGAAGATAGTGGAAGCCGATTACGCGATGGCCTGAACCAGCCAGAACCCGCCCACGGCAGCGAGGCCTGTCAGGAAGGTTCCCCAGAGAATATCAGCCACACAGATGCGCCACGACCAGCCCCTCAAAGTGGACAGATTGGTCATGTCATAGGTGCCGTAGGCAAAACCGCCGAGCACCGCACCAGAGATGAGCGCCTTGCTCCATCCACCGCCGTTCATAGCCGGGACGACCGCGAAATAGACGATGCCGGCAATGTAGAAAAGATAGAAGATACCGGCAGCGGCGAAATTGGGTTTCGCCAGCAGAAGCGGGCCGATCTCGCGCTTATAAAAGCTGGATGCCTTAGACAGCCAGATGAAATCCAGACCAAAAAAGACGATGGCTGTGCCGATGTAGGCGACTAGATAATCCATCGTCCATTCTCCTTAAATGCCGAGAACCGGCTGTACCAGCCGAACCAGCCAGCTCTTGAATTTCAGCGGCGCGTCGGTGACGGCAAGGCAGATGCAGTCTTCGCCCTCACCCGCAATCGGCTGGTGCGTCAAATCCTCGTCGGCTTCTTCGAAATCACCCCGACGGAAGACATCCGCACCATCGTGGAAATAGCCTGATAGAACGACGGTCAGTTCCCGTCCGCCATGGGTATGTTCCGGCACGGGCTTTCCTGCCGGAATGCGCAGCAGCCGGACATTCGCCTCGCCATCACGGGTGCGGATGGGGAAGTGATAGGCGCCGGGGCCGAGTTGTTTCCATTTCAGCGCATCGACATCACCGCCCGCATAGGAGCGCAGGGGCTCCGGTAGCACGGCATTGTCATTCGTCTGGACTGCCGACTTCGCCAATTCAGGCGTTGCGTCCGCTTTCAGCAGCTTGCGTATCTTCTGCCACTGGTCATCGGACACCTCATCTGCGGGCGCGATATCGCTGAGCAGCGCGCCGCCGGTCATTTCCAGCGCTTCCAGCCGCTGACGGCTTTCGGGACATAGAGCCAGATGGGTCGATACGGCAAGGCTCCAGCTTTCGCCGAGGCTTCCGGATGCGTAATCCAGCAGTAATTCATCACTGACGTGGTGCCGTACACTCATGTGCGTGAATCCAGAGCCGCGCGCAGCTTGGCGAAGGCCAGCCGGATGCGCGATTTGACGGTGCCAATCGGCAAGCCCAATTGCTCGGCGATGGCGCTGTGGGAAACTTCATCGAAAAAGGAGCGCTTCAACAGATCCAGCTGTTCCTGCGGCAACTGCGCCAATGCGCGGTGCAGGCGTTCCGCATCCTGCACCTCTTCCATCTGCGTATCGGCAGCGGGAGCATCGTCCTGCACAAAGGCGGGGTCGTTGATATCGAATTCCGGCCGCTTGTCCTTGCGGTGCGCATCGATTCTCAAATTTCGGGCAATTCTGAAAATCCAGGCGGAGACATTGCCCCGCGACGGATCGAAAAGTGCGGCCTTGTTCCAGACCGTCATCATGGTTTCCTGCATCAGTTCCTCAGCGGCCTGCGCATCGCGCACCTGCCGTAACATATAAATCCGCACACGCGGGCCGTAATAACGAAACAGCACTTCGAAGGCCTCGACGCTGCGCTCGGCAGCCACGGCCTTGATAAGACCTGGGCATTCGCTCTCGATTGTGTTCCTGACGGTATCATTCATGCGGATCGGCTTCACTCCGCTTCCATACAGCTTGCCTGCGACCGGATTGGTCCGGTGACGCGGAATATATTGGCACGCAAGGCCGTCTATGGAAACGTTTATTGTCATGAATCCGATTACGCCAGACGCCGGCGACCGGATCACCGCCAACAAAAAAATGCACTGCCAGCAATCCATTCGCCGACCTCATGCGTATTGTGTGACAGATCGAATGCGGAACCTGATATGATGGACTTCACCACAGCCAACAGCAACCGACCCGTCCGACGCAAGATTGCCGTGATCGGCTCCGGCGTGTCTGGCCTTTCTGCGGCCTGGCTGCTGGACAAATCCGCCGATGTGACGCTGTTCGAAGCCGATAGCCGGCTGGGCGGACATGCCAATACGGTGACTGTCGACCGACCCGGCAAGGCCGATATTGCCGTCGATACCGGCTTTATCGTTTACAACGAACGCAATTATCCAAACCTCGTCGCGCTGTTCGACCATCTGGGTGTCCAAACCGAAGCCTCCGATATGTCCTTCGCAGCGTCCCTGCGAGGTGGTCGGCTTGAATATTCCGGCACGAGCATAAACGGACTTTTCGGGCAGAGGTCCAATCTGCTGCGCCCTCGCTTCTGGCACATGGTGCGCGATGTGATGCGCTTCTATAAGCAGGCCCCGGCCCTGTTGGAAGACACGTCCCTGCAAGGCGTGAGCCTTGGGGAATATCTTGATAGCAATGGTTATTCTCTGACGTTTATCGATGACCATTTGCTGCCCATGGGCGCCGCGATCTGGTCCACCACTGCCGCTGGCATGCGCGCCTATCCGCTGCATGCCTTCATTCGCTTCTTCGTCAATCACGGTCTCGTGCAGCTTTCGGGCCGTCCGCAGTGGCGGACAGTCAAGGGCGGAAGCCGCGAATATGTTTCGCGCATCATGTCGCAGTTCAAAGGTACGGTGGTTCTGGATAGCAAGATTGCGGGCATAAGACGCAGTGACGACGGCGTGAAGGTGCTGGACCGGTCCGGCCATCTGTCCGTTTTCGACGATGTGGTGATCGCGACCCATGCCGATCAAGCCCTGTCGCTGTTGGCCGATGCGGACGCGAACGAACGCTCTGTGCTAGGCGCTTTCGATTATACGCGTAACACCGCCGTTCTGCATTCCGACGAGACCTTGATGCCGAAGCGCCGCAATGTCTGGTCCAGCTGGAATTATTTGAGCGAGCCCAATTCCACCGGCGCCGAGCAGCTGTGCGTCACCTACTGGATGAACCGTCTTCAGAACATCGATGAGGCGACGCCGCTGTTCGTGACGCTCAATCCATCGCGTCCGGTCAATCCCACGAAAATAATCCGTACCTTCGACTACACCCACCCGCTTTTCGACACCAAGGCACTGGAAGCGCAGAAGTTGTTGTGGAGCCTGCAAGGACGCCGGAACACATGGTTCTGCGGCGCGCACTTCGGCAGCGGTTTCCACGAGGATGGTCTGCAATCGGGTATGGCCGTCGCGGAAGCCGTGGGCGGCGTGAAGCGGCCATGGAACGTGGAAAACGAGTCCGGGCGTATCTTCCTTTCCCCGGAAAAGGCGCTGGCACCATGACCTTCCGCTCCGCCATCTATGCCGGACATGTCGTGCATGCGCGCCACCGCCCGCATGCTCACAAAATGCGCTACCGCGTGTTTTCGCTGCTGCTGGATCTGGATGAGCTGCCGCTTCTGGACAAGGGCTTGCGCCTGTTCGGCTATAACCGCCGCGCCGCTCTCAGCTTTCATGATAGCGACCATGGCGTAGGTGAAAAAGGCGGGCTGAAGCGCTGGGTCGCACGCCATCTGGCCGATGCGGGCATTAACGTTTCGGATGCTGGTTTGCGGGTCGATGTGCTGTGTTACCCGCGCATCTTCGGTTATGTCTTCAATCCGCTGACCGTCTATTTCTGCCATGACGCGGAAGACGATAATCGCCTCGTCGCCATACTCTATGAGGTCTGCAATACGTTCCACGAGCGGCACACCTATATCATTCCGGCCGTGGTCGGTCAGACCGGCGCGGTGCAGCATTCCTGCGCCAAGGAAATGTATGTCTCGCCCTTCGTACCAATGGAATGCACCTATGATTTTCGCATTCAGCCGCCGGACGAAAAGGTTCTGGTGGCTATCAACGAGCGTGATAGCCAGGGCGAATTGCTGTTCGCTTCCTTTGCCGGCAAACGCCGTACACTGAGCGGCAATGCACTCCTGAAAGCGCTGATCACCTATCCGCTGATGACGGTGAAGATCATGGGCGCAATTCACTGGGAAGCACTGCTGCTCTGGGCAAAGGGCAATCCGATTTATCGACATGAGACCGCGAGCAATCGCATCGCCAGTTCGGTCATCGTCAGCGACGTGACCGTGCCGGGCGCACCAATGGGAGGAATGAAACATGAGCCACGCTGAGCAAGAAACCATTCCCTTTCTGATGGAACATGCCCCGCTTTGGCAGAGGATGCTCTGCCGACGCCTGACGAACATGACGCATGGACGCCTGACCGTGCTGTTTCCGGGCGGATACGAATTTGTGGTCAATGGGCAGGAGCCAGGCCCTCACGGTGTGGTCTCGCTGAACCGAGGCCGCGTGGTACGCCGCCTGCTGATGGGTGGCAGCCTCGGCTTTGCGCAATCCTACATGGATGGTGATTGGGATACGCCTGATATCGCGACCCTCTTGGAAGTGGCCATTGCCAACGAGAAGAACTGGCTTTCCGTTTCCGAACCGTCCCGCCTCGTCTCTGCTTTTGCCTTTTTGCGTCACCGGTTGCGTCGCAATTCCAAATCGGGAAGCCGTCGCAACATCGCGTTTCACTATGATCTCGGCAACCGTTTCTATTCGGCATGGCTGGACGAGACGATGACCTATTCCTCAGCGCTGTTCGAAAAACCGGGACAAAGTCTGGCCGAGGCGCAGAATGCCAAATATGACCGCATTGTCGAGCAATTGCAGATCGGCCCCGAAGACCATGTGCTGGAGGTTGGTTGCGGCTGGGGCGGCTTTGCCGAATATGCCATCGCCAAAACCGGATGCCGTGTGACCGGGCTGACCCTCTCCCGTGAACAGGCCGACTTTGCGAGAGCCCGCCTTGCCACCGCAGGGCTTGCAGACCGAGCCGACATCCGGCTTGAGGATTATCGCGATTGTCAGGGCAAATATTCGAAAATCGTCTCCATCGAAATGTTCGAGGCTGTGGGCGAGGAAAACTGGCCGACCTATTTCCGCCGTCTGCGCGAGCTTCTGGCCAAGGGTGGCGAAGCCATGGTGCAGGTCATCACCATCGATGAGAGCCGCTTCGATGACTATCGTCGCAATGCTGACTTCATCCAGACCTACATTTTCCCCGGCGGAATGCTGCCATCGGTCACCGCCTTTCGTGACGCTGCCGCAACCGAAGGCTTTGCGGTTCCCGATACGTTGCGCTTCGGCAAGGATTACGATCGTACCCTGATGCTGTGGGACCGCGCTTTCCTCGCCAACTGGCATCGCATCGAACCCTTGGGCTTCGATGAGCGTTTCCGCCGCATGTGGCAGTATTATCTGCATTATTGCGCAGCCGGTTTCCGGGCTGGCACCATCGATGTCGTTCAGTTCAAGCTGCGGGGCGAATGACAGTATTTGCGGCCCGCTTCAAGCCGAGCCGACCAAGCAGATGGCACGAGCGCAATCTGCTCGTGCACAATGAAATTCTCATATTCATGGAACTTCACGCAGGCACTCACGTTACGGTGAGTGCCTTTTGTTCAGCATCGAACGTCTGGGAACCGGCTATCGGTTCTGTTCGATATAAAAACGTGGAGAATATTCATGAATCAGATCATTTACATCGTCGGCCTAGTCGTTATCGTTCTGGCAATTCTGTCTTTTTTCGGCTTCCGCTAATAACAACTTTACAGTTGTAAAAGTGCGACATTGCAAATATTCTTTCTGACGGGAACCATGTCAACTTTTCACTCGTTGACATGGGCTGTTAGGGAGGCGTCCGATGAAACAAACTGTATGGACAGAGCCTGTCGAAGTGAATTTCGACACGAGTACCAGAAACATCATTGCCGGGCCGTTCGATGCATTGGCATTGCTCACTGAAAATTGGCCGCATACACGCGGATTGACCTTCGTCCGAGCTCGCAGCGCATGCCGCGCAGCACTGGATGGACGCAAGACGCCGGAGGAAGCACGCAGGTGCTTCGAAGATGCGGTGTCCGAGGCCAGGGGCCACCGGTCGCATTGATGGGCATATAGCGACGGCTGGCATTTGCTGCCATCTCGAAGGCTTGAAAAGTCAGAGCTGAACCGTATTCGCAGTCTAATAAATGCGACTACGGGTCGGCTTTTTCTTTGTTTACGGTCTGCCTAAAGCGCATACGAAAATGGCCCCTTTCGGGGCCATCTCTGTCTGGAGATTACATCCAGTATGGCGGGACGCCATAGTAGTCGTAGACTTTGCGGTCATCGTTTCCGAAATAGCTGTCGTCGTCGCGGCTAGCGAACTTCGGGCCGTTTTCAATCTGCTCTTTGGTGAGATCAATACGGTAGCCATCGAGCTCTTCGTCATAGTGCAGCTTTTCCCATGGCAGCGGGTAGTAGTCGTCGCCGATACCAAGGAAGCCACCGAAACTAAGGACAGCGTAAGCGACGCGGCCGCCGCGCTTTTCAAGGATGATGCGCTGGATGGAACCGATCTTCTTGCTGTCGGCGCCATAGACGCTCGTGCCTTCGACCTTATCGCTCGCGATGAAGCTTGGCGTGTCCTTGACGTAAGGGTCCTGACCAGCCTGCGGTGCGTGATGTACCATAACGTTTCCTCCTTAGGTTTTGTATTCGTTATGGTTTGTAAATCCTCCGGCGGCGAAATCGTTCCCGTAAAATTGTCCTCAGTGCCAGTCGAGCTTGTCGATCTCTTCACGAAAGGCAAAGCGCAACAGGTGACTTTCGACCACGGATTTGGCGCGTGAAAGCTTTTCTTCGTCAGGCGCAGTCACCGCGATTTTCAGGCGTTCCTCATCTGCGTCGAGGCTCGCGGTGCCGAAATCGAAGGTGCATTCACCGTGGGTTTCGGAGTAGTTGACGTCTATCTTGTGCGCAAAATGTTTGAAAAGCTGCACGAGATATTTGCTGCCGCTTGTGGTGGCCAGTTCCGCATTTGCTGCCAACATGTCTTCTTCCTTTCGCATAAACATGAATAATTAACTCATGATTATTGCCGCTGACAGAATTTGGCAAATGAAAAGACGGTAACATATTGGGGCTGGGTCTACGCTCGAACCCGGCCAACACGGGCAAGCAGCATGACGGGCAGAATGCCGATCACCACGATGGCCAGTGCTGCAATCGAAGCCTCCTCATAGGTGCCGCGCGCCGCTTCGCCGTAGAGATGGGTGGCGAAGGTTTCGAAGTTTAGGGGGCGCAGCAGCAGCGTGGCTGGCAGTTCCTTGACGCAATCCACAAAGACCAGCAAGGCGGCTGCGGCCATGGCCGCCTTCGACAAGGGCAGATGAATGCTGCGGAAGGTAGCGGTCGAGCTGCGGCCAAGGGTTCGCGATGCCTGATCGAAAGAAAGCGGAATGCGGCTTAGCCCCGCATCGATGCCGCCGCCCGCAATCGTGAGGAAGCGTGCGGCATAGGCAAAGATCAGGGCCGATCCGCTGCCGATCAGCAAAAGGCCCGTGGAGATGCCGAACCATTGCTGCATCGTCGCATCCAGAAACCGGTCGAAACCACCAAGCGCGATCAGAACGCCAATGGCGATGACGGTTCCCGGCGCGGCATAGCAGACGGTTGCCAGACGGAACGACCAGAGTGCGGTTTTGCCCGGAGCAAGCCGCATGGCATAAGCGACGATCAGCCCTGCTCCAACCGTGACCAGCGTCGCCGTTCCGGCAAAGAGGACAGTGTTGAGTGCCTCTGCCGCAAAGCGCGAGGAAAGGCCGCTGAACTGGAAACGCTTCCATGCCTCCACAACGAGATAGATGGCTGGGGCCACGAAGCCGATCAGGATCGGCAGACTACCGAGACCGAAGGCCAGAATACCGCGTGGACCTTGAAGGCGTGCGGGGGTGAGAACCGTGCTTTTCTGCGCGGAGGTTGAGTAACGCTGCCTGCGCCGCGCCCATCGCTCCATGGCAACCAATGCCACGACCAGCAGCAGCATGCAGAGCGCAATCTGCGCCGCCCCCGGCAGGTCCGACTTGGTGACCCAGGTGGTGTAGATCGAGACGGTGAGCGTGCGCACGCCCAGAAATTCCGATGCGCCAATATCGTTCAACGCTTCCATCAGTGCCAGACTGACACCCACCGCGATGGCCGGGCGCGCCAGCGGCACGGCCACGCGGAAGAACAGCGCGTGACGCGAGGTTCCAAGCATGCGTGCTGCATCCAGCAGATTTCCGGCCTGCGTCAGAAACATCGCCCTGACAGGGATATAGACGTAAGGATAAAGCACGAAGCCGAGCAGAATGATGCAGCCGGTCATCGAGCGGATATCGGGCAGGCGAAATTCGCGCGGGCTGGAATATCCCAACACCCAGCGCACCACGCCCTGCACGGGCCCAAGCGGGTGTAAAATATCGAGATAGGCATAGGCGACGATATAAGTGGGCATGGCAAGCGGCAGCAGCAGCGCCCATTCCAGCAGCTTTCGCCCGGGAAAATCATAGGCGCTGACGAGCCATGCGCTGGCTGTGCCGACGACCCCGGCAAGCAGACCGACGCCGAGCAGAAGTATCAGCGTTTCCGGAAATGCCGTTGCCAGCACGGTATCGCGCAGATGCTGCCAAAGCCCCGACGATCCTTTGATCGCTTCCGAGAATAGCGCCAGCACTGGCAGCATGGCGAACGCGGCAATGATGCAGGATGCCGACAGCCACCAGAATGCAGAGTTGATCCGCAGTCTGGGTTTGGGAGGAATGGCCGTGCTGGTGGTGGCGTGCATGCTGATCTTGAGGTTTTACCGCGCGGAATACGAGGTTGCTTGAAACAGGCAAGGCGCCCGCGTGAAACGGGCGCCTGTTTGTGCAGACGGCTACATTTGACTCCGCGTCATCCTCGGGCTTGTCCCGAGGATCTACTCACCTCACCAAACCTGCTCCGTTGCAGAGAATGACTGAGGGGCCGTGGCAAGCGCGGCCAGGAACTGTAGCCCTTAATTATCGAAGCCAACCTTGTCCACCAACTGGCTGGCTTCCTTGCGGTGCGACACGATTTCCGTCAGTGGCTTGTTGTCGATCTTCAATTCGCCGAAGGAGGAGACGATCTTGTCGACGGCAGCGCCCTTGTTGACGGGATATTCGTAGTTGGCTTCTGCGTAAATCTTCTGGGCTTCGTCGGAAGCGAGATATTCGAGAAGCTTGACGGCTTCGGCCTTGTTCGGTGCGTTCTTGGCAACCGCTGCACCGGATACGTTGACCTGCGTGCCGCCATCCTTGAAGGTTGGCAGGATGACCTTGATGGCTTCGCCCCACTTGACCTGCTCTTCGCCTCCCTTGCCGGAGCGCATCAGGCCGACATAGTAAGAATTGGCGATGCCGATATCGCAAATGCCGCCGAGAATGTCCTTGGCCACATCACGGTCGCCGCCGCCAGCCTTGCGGGCCAGATTGTCCTTCACGCCAGCCAGCCACTTTTCGGTTGCTTCAGCGCCGTGGTGGGCGATGTAATCTGCAAAGAGTGCCGTGTTGTAAGGGTGCTGGCCGGAGCGAATGCAAACCTTGCCCTTCCACTTGGCGTCAGCGAGGTCTTCGTAATTGAAGGAAGACAGATCGACATCCTTGGCGGCGTAGAGAACGCGCGCGCGCATGGAAAGAGCAAACCAGTTGCCCTTGGCATCGCGCAGTTCAGCGGGAATAGCCTTGGTCAGAGCTTCGGACTCGACCGGCTGAGTCACACCCTTTTCGACCAGATCGACCAGATTGCCGGCGTCCACCGTCATCAAAACGTCTGCAGGAGAGCTCGCACCTTCGCTCAAGACGCGCTCGGCCAGACCGTCCTTCAGGAACACCGTGTTGACCTTGACGCCGCTTTCCTTGGTGAAGGCTTCGAGCAGCGGCTGGATCAGGGCCGGTTCGCGTGTCGTGTAGATATTCAGTTCAGCCGCATTGGCCGCGCTGGCTGCGAAAGCAACGGTGCTGGCAAGAAGTGCTACTCTGGCGACGGTCGAAGATGTCATGTCTATCCCCCTTGAGACTTGAAAATGATGTCGGAGATGCATGCACCATACCTGATCAATTAAATCAAGTTATACCCTGTCGATTTCTAGGGGTATTTCGTCACTTTGAGTTGAATATGACGCTTTTTTTGAGGGTAAAATCCCGGAATTCAATCGGAAGTGAACATGAGAACGCTGTCCCTAGCGACTGACAGGCCGACATTGCGCATGTCCACAGGGCTTCTTTTCATGCTGCGGACCCGCAAATCCTGCGGCAGGCCGCTGACGCTGACCGAAATTTGTTCGATCTCACCCATGAAGACCCGGCTGGTGATGTGGCCGGAGATATCCGCCCCCGCATCCGGGGTGGAAAGGGTGATGGCGCTGGGCCGGATATAGGCAAAAGCCTTCGCGCCTTCATGCAAATCACCCTTATGCGGAAAATTGCCGATGGGCGTTTCCAGATGGCCGTTTCTGACCGTGCCTTCCACCTTGTTGAAGGCGCAGAAGAAATCGGCGGCGTACCGGCTGACGGGGTTATCATGCACCTCATAACCCGTGCCGCTTTGGACGATGCGGCCCTGCTGCATCAACACCACCCGGTCACCCGCCGACAATGCCTCTTCCGGATCATGCGTGACCATGATGGCCGTGGTTTTGAGATCGCGCAGCAAACCGAGCGTCTCTTCGCGCACGCTATCGCGAAGACCGCGGTCCAGATTGGAAAAGGGCTCGTCCATCAAGAGGATGTCAGGCTTTGGCGCCAGAGCCCGGGCCAGCGCCACACGCTGCTGCTCTCCGCCTGAGAGCGTATGCGGATAGCGCTTGGCCAGATCTGCCAACCGCACATGCTCAATCATATCGGCTGCCCGCGCAGTCGCTTGCGCTTTCGGCTGGCCCTTCAGGCCGAAGAGAACATTCTGCTCCACCGTCAGATGCGGAAACAGCGCATAATCCTGAAACACAAAGCCGATGCGACGCTTTTCCGGCTCCATGAAGGTCGTTGGCCCGGCAATCTCAAGTCCATTCATCATCACCGAACCGGCATCCGGCGTTTCCACACCGGCAATGATGCGCAACAGGGTGGATTTGCCGCAGCCGGAACGCCCGACAAGGCAAATGATTTCACCGCGCATGACCGTCAGGTCGATATTCTCAAGCACATCCACATCGCCGAAACGCTTTCCGATGGTGTTGAGTGTGAGAGAAGCGATATCTGACATGGGCGGTTTCCGTGCATTTCTGGTGGTTTTGTTGATCGCGCAAATCAGGATTAAAGTCAAAAGCCAATCGGTTTCCGACCCCCTCATAAGCGCCTGCGATTTGGAACGGCAATAGTTGACGTTTACGTTAGAGTTAAATACGCTGATGTGAGTGGATGGTTTTGGAGGCTTCATCTACGATTGCAATATTCGCTGGCGCACCTGTCGGGCTGAGGAGCAGACTGGTACAAGCGTGCATCGTAGGTGATTGCAAGTGCCGGCATGGGGAGGATACTATGAGCGACATGAATTTGAGCCGTGAGGAAACGCGCATTGTGCAGCGGCCTTGGCTAGCATCTTATCCGCAGGGCGTGCCCGCGGAACTCCCCGACCTTGGCTATGCCTCTCTGGCAGAACTTCTGGAAAAAAGCTGCGCGCGCTATGCGGATCGCAAGGCCTTTTCCAGCATGGGCAAATCGCTGACTTACCGCCAGCTGGAAGAACAGACCCGCCACATCGGCGCGTGGCTGCAGCAACTGGGCCTGCAAAAGGGCGACCGTGTTGCCGTGATGATGCCGAATATTTTGCAAAACCCCGTCGCGACCTACGCCATTTTACGCGCCGGACTGACAGTGGTGAACGTCAACCCGCTTTATACCCCGCGCGAGCTGGAACACCAGCTGAAGGACTCCGGTGCGAAAGCCATTTTCGTGCTGGAAAACTTTGCCCATGTGGTTCAGCAGGCGCTGCCCAAGACCGATGTGAAACATGTAATCGTTGCCGCGATGGGCGATCTGCTTGGCCTGAAAGGTCACATCGTCAATTTCGTGGTGCGCAAGGTCAAGAAGATGGTTCCGGCCTATGCACTGCCGCAGTCTGTGACCTTCAAGCAAGTGCTGGCGCAATCGCGCCAGATGCAGTTGAAGCCCGCGAATATCGGCCTCCAGGACGTGGCCTTCCTGCAATATACCGGCGGCACGACGGGTGTTTCCAAGGGCGCGGTTCTTACCAACGCCAATCTTCTGGCAAACAAGGCCCAGATATCGCTTTGGATGGATGCGGTCTTCGTTCACAAGAAGCGGCCGGAGGTGCTGAACTTCGTTTGTGCGCTGCCGCTCTACCACATCTTCGCTTTGACGGTGAATTCGCTGATGGGTGTCGCGCTAGGCGGCCACAATCTGCTGATTGCCAACCCGCGTGATATTCCCGGCTTCGTCAAGGAGCTGTCCGGTTACACGCCTCATGTTTTCCCGGCCATCAACACCCTGTTCAACGCACTTTTGAACAATGAGGATTTCCGCAAGCTGGACCTGTCTTCGCTGGTTCTTGTCATGGGTGGCGGCATGTCCGTTCAGCGCCCGGTGGCGGAACGTTGGGCGTCTATCACCGGCACCCATATTTGCGAAGGTTACGGCCTTTCGGAAACCTCACCAGTTGCGACCGTCAACCCGCTGGGACGCTCCGATTTCAGCGGCACCATCGGCCTTCCCATGCCATCCACCGATGTGGATATTCGCGACGATGATGGCAACAGCTTGGCCCTTGGCGAAGTGGGTGAGATTTGTATCCGCGGCCCGCAGGTCATGCCGGGTTACTGGCAGCGCCCGGATGAAACCTCAAAGGTGATGACGCCGGACGGTTTCTTCCGCTCAGGCGACATGGGCTTCATGGATGAGGCGGGTTACACAAAGATCGTGGACCGCAAGAAGGACATGATCCTCGTCTCGGGCTTCAACGTCTACCCCAACGAAATCGAAGAGGTGGCAGCGGCCCATCCCGGCGTGCAGGAATGTGCCGCAGTGGGCGTTGTGGATGAGCATTCCGGCGAAGCCGTAAAGCTTTACGTCGTGAAAAAAGACCAGGCACTGACGGTGGAAGAGCTGAAGGCCTTCTGCGCCAAAAGCCTGACCAACTACAAGCGGCCCAAGCATATCGAGTTTCTGCCGGAACTGCCCAAGACCAATGTCGGCAAGATCCTGCGGCGTGAACTTCGAAAGCTGGCTAACTGATTGGTGTACTTCACAATAATTCAATCGATTTAGCTATCTCGCCTTGATTTAGCCCGATGAAAAAGAATAGTTTCCTCATCCTTCCACGGAGCATGAGGAGCATTCCATGCAGGCCATCGTTGAAAACCTGAAATCCACTGCCGCGAAGACTGCCGCCACCGATCTTCGCGCTGCTTTTGCCGCAAACGCCAATCGTTTCGAGCAATTCAGCGTGCGCTTCGACGATCTGCTGATGGATTATTCCAAATGCGCCGTGAATGACGAGGTGCTGGCGCTTCTCGAAAAGCTTGCCATCGAAGGCGGCGTCGAGAAAAAGCGTGACGAGATGTTTTCCGGCGCGGAGATCAACTTCACCGAAGGCCGCGCCGTGCTGCACACGGCGCTGCGCAACCGTTCCAACACGCCGGTTCTTGTCGAGGGCAAGGACGTCATGCCTGACGTGAACGGCGTGCTTGCCGCAATGGGCAAATTTGCCGATGCCATCCGCTCCGGCACGCTGAAGGGTGCGACCGGCAAGAAGATCACCGATATCGTCAATATCGGCATCGGCGGCTCCGATCTTGGTCCTGTCATGGCCACGCTGGCATTGGCGCCCTTCCATGACGGTCCACGCGCGCATTTCGTTTCCAACATCGACGGCGCGCACATTGCCGATACGCTGAAGCTGATCGACCCGGAAACATCGCTCTTCATCATCGCATCCAAGACCTTCACCACCATCGAGACCATGACGAATGCGGCCACGGCCCGCACCTTCATCGCCGACAAGCTGGGCGAAGAGGCCGTCGGCCACCACTTCTGTGCCGTTTCCACCGCGCTCGACAAGGTTGCGAAATTCGGCATCGATAGCGACCGCGTCTTCGGTTTCTGGGATTGGGTCGGCGGTCGCTACTCCATCTGGTCGGCCATCGGCCTGCCGCTGATGATTGCCATCGGCCCTGACAACTTCGGCAAGTTTCTGGATGGTGCCCATGCCATGGACAACCATTTCCGCGAAGCGCCGGTGCGCCAAAACCTGCCCATGCTGCTCGGCCTCATCGGCTTTTATCACCGCAACGTGCTGGATTACCCGACCCGCGCCATTCTGCCCTACGACCAGCGCCTGTCGCGCTTCCCTGCCTATCTGCAACAACTCGATATGGAATCCAACGGCAAGGGTGTCACCATCGATGGCACGCCTGTCGAAGGTCAGTCCGGTCCTGTCGTATGGGGCGAGCCCGGCACGAATGGCCAGCACGCTTTCTACCAGTTGATCCACCAGGGCACGAGCGTCATTCCAACCGAATTCATGATTGCCGCCAATGGCTTCGAGCCGAAGCTGCGCCACCAGCATCAGCTGCTCATCGCCAATTGCCTTGCGCAATCGGAAGCGCTGATGAAGGGCCGCACCTTGGCAGAAGCGAAGGAACAGCTGACCTCCAAGGGCATGGACGACAAAAAGGCCGATTTCATCGCGCCCCACCGCGTCTTCACCGGCAACCGCCCGTCGATCACCTTCGTCTACGACAAGCTGACGCCGTTTGCGCTCGGCCGCCTCATCGCGCTTTACGAACACCGCGTCTTCGTGGAAGGCGTGCTGTTCCGCATCAACTCCTTCGACCAGTGGGGCGTGGAGCTTGGCAAGGAACTGGCAACCGGCCTTCTGCCTGTGGTGGAAGGCAAGGAAAGTGCCGAAGGACATGACAGCTCGACGCAGGGTCTGGTCAAGGCGCTGTCGGGTCTGGCGAAGTAAGCACGTCCAACCGTCTCCCCTAACGAAAACCCGCCGGGCGACCGGCGGGTTTTGTTGTTTTCAGTGATGGTCGCGCGCCTTACTCGGCAGGTGCCACGGCAGGGTCTAGTGCATCGATACCCTCCTGGCGATCATAGGCGGCCTGATCGAGAATGCCCTGACGCTTGGCGACGATGGTGGGGATCAGCGCCTGACCGGCCACGTTGACCGCCGTCCGGCCCATATCCAGGATCGGATCGACCGCCAGCAACAGGCCGACGCCTTGTAGCGGCAGACCGAGCGTGGACAGTGTCAGGGTGAGCATGACTGTCGCACCCGTCAGACCCGCGGTTGCCGCCGAGCCCAGAACAGAGACGAAGGCGATCAGCACATATTCCTGAATGCCGAGCGGCAGGCCGTAAAACTGCGCAACGAAGATAGCGGAGATCGCCGGGTAGATGGCCGCGCAACCATCCATCTTGGTGGTCGCGCCCAGCGGCACGGCGAAGGCGGCATATTCACGCGGCACACCCAGATTGCGCTCCGTGACCTGTTCTGTCACCGGCAGCGTGCCGATGGAGGAGCGGGAAACGAAGGCCAACTGGATGGCTGGCCATGCGCCGGAGAAAAAGCGGATCGGATTCAGCCCGTTTGCCGTAAGAATGATGGGGTAGACAACGAAAAGCACGATGGCGAGGCCGATATAGATCGCCGCCGAATACCAGCCAAGCGAAGCCAGTGCTTCCCAGCCATAAACGGCAACGGCATTGCCCAGAAGACCGATTGTGCCGATGGGGGTCAGGCGGATGACCCACCACAGAATCTTGCGCGTAATGGCCAGCAACGAGCGGTTGAACGCCAGAAACGGCTCTGCCTTCTCACCCACCTGCAAGGCGGCAATGCCGACTGCAATGGAAATCACCAATATTTGCAAGACGTTGAAGTTCAGCGCGGTCGTCGCACCACCCGGGGTGACTTTGGTCGATGCCTGAAGGCCGAGCAGGTTGGCGGGGATCAGGCCTTTGAGAAAGTCGAGCCACGAACCGGTGCTGGAAGGTGCCGCAGCAGCCGTTGCCGCCACGCCGGAATTGATACCCGGCTGGATCAGCAGACCCAGCGTGATGCCGATCAGCACCGCAATCAGAGCCGTAATCGCAAACCACAACAGCGTCTGCCACACCAACCGAGCCGCATTGTTCAGCTCCCGCAGATTGGCGATGGAGGCTACAATAGCGGTAAAAATCAGCAGTGGTACAAGTGCGCGCAACAACTGAACGAAGATCGAGCCGATGGTCGACAGCGTCTGAACCAGCCAATTCGGCCCCGCCTCGGTCGCGCCCATCTGCCGGGCGATATAGCCCAGCACGAGGCCGACAACCATGGCGGCGAAAACCTGAAAGCCGAACGACGCATAAAAGGGCTTAGGCGCCCGTGTGGTGGATGAAGCAGACATTTTGTATCCGTGAAAAACGAAAAGACGGTGCGGACCATCTAACGTGACAATGAGGAGATTGCTTCTGTATTGAGCAAATTGCCAAAAACATCAACGAATGGAATTGCGTGTGGCGGTGAATGTGGAGAATTTTCTTTCCTATGGGATTCTCATTCTGTTCAATAATATTGAAATTATGGTTGCAATATTTCTCATTTCAACCATATACATCATCATTCAGCTAGCTGATTGGTTTACGAAGTTTTTTAGGGAATCCTGTGGCAGAATCTGAAAATTTCTTTAATGCACCATGTGTCGAATGCAAACGCGCTACCCGCCACAAAGTTGTAGCGGAGAGTGTGGAACCACCCCATGAAGACTACCAATGTCGCCAGACAAACTCCGTTATAGAATGCCAGGGGTGCGGAACAAAGTCGTTTAGATATTTGTTCGTAGACTATGAAAATGCCTATCCGATAAGTGATGATGATTGGGAAGTTCCTGAAGACGCTCAATTTTATCCTAAATACAATCCGGATCACATTGAACTCGACAACATCTTTCATGTTCCCGATGTTGTTCGCGAAATCTATGCAGAATCAATGTTAGCAGTCCAAGCAGGGGCTCTGACACTGGCTGGCCTTGGACTTCGAGGAACTATTGAGGCCGTATGTAACGAACGTGGAATTACGGGAAGAAATTTAGAAGCGCGCATAACGAAAATGGCTACTCAAGGCTTGATCTCTACCAAGGATAGCGAAAGATTGCACGCAATTCGCTTTCTAGGTAACGACGCGGCGCATGAAATCAAAAAACCTAGTGAGAGCCAAATTTCCGTTGCCTTAAAAATTATCAACCATCTAATCCAGAGTATTTATCTACTTGAAATTGAGATGCATCGTAAACTTGATACAATAATCAGTAAACCAGACGAATTTGAAAATCTTCTTAATCAACATCTGGTTAATTTCGAAGTCGGCGACGAATATCCGATTGCGAAGTTCCTTGGAAAAGATATCAGGCGACTCGGACAGGGCGTATCTACCCTCGAATCCCATCTACTTGCAGCAATCGGATCAGGAAATTTTACAAAGCTCGCGGTCGGCAAAGTGGCTAAGTTCGCTAGCTCCAAGAATGACCTTCAGCACTTTGTTAAAAAATAAATAGAAAAATCCTACGTTGCTCAAGTTGCTAAGTCCGCTTCGCACGGTGCTTCGCGGCGGTGGTATTATTTCCGCGATTAAATTTCGAAGGACGGCAGAGTTTTGTAACTAAATGCAGCGATTCCCTAAAACCAAGCCAGCATAAGTTCACAAGCGC
This sequence comes from Agrobacterium vacciniicorymbosi, assembly GCF_040427045.1. Classification (NCBI taxonomy): domain Bacteria; kingdom Pseudomonadati; phylum Pseudomonadota; class Alphaproteobacteria; order Hyphomicrobiales; family Rhizobiaceae; genus Agrobacterium; species Agrobacterium vacciniicorymbosi. The sequence continues at coordinate 96,638 of NZ_JBETMF010000004.1, read as the reverse complement.
ACTTACATATCATTTACAACCCAATCTCCTCCGCCCAGGGCGGGTTCGCCCCCGCGCGCGACACCGTTACCGCCGCAGCCTTCGCGCCCAGCGCAAGTGCCTTGGCGATCTGCTCTTCCGTCAGTGCTGCAACCTGTGGCTTGGTCAGTAGGCCCTGAAGTTTCAGAGAGGCGAGGATGCCGGCGTCGAAGGTGTCGCCTGCACCGACCGTGTCGACGACCTCTACGCGTTCGCTGGGGACTTCCACGCGCAGGCTGGATGTATAGCCAACTGCGCCTTCGGCACCGCGGGTGACGACGACGAGTTTGGCGCCGTGGTGCAGCCAGTGGCGGGCGAGGGTGTCTTCGTCGCCTTCCAGACCGAACCAGGCCAGATCCTCATCAGAGAACTTGACGATATCGGACTTGGCGGCCATGCGGTTGATGCGCTCCAGATGCTTCTGCTTGTCCTTGATGAAGCCGGGACGGATGTTGGGGTCGAGCGAGATAACGCGTTTTTCGTGTTCGCGCATCAAAAGCGCTTCATATGTACCGCCACAGGGTTCGGGAATGAGGCTGATGGCGCCGAAATGCATGGCTTCGCAATCGACACCGATGTTGGGCAGATCGGCCTCTGAGAGCATGCGCAGCGCCGTGCCTTCATCGTAAAAGGCATAGGTCGCGTGGCCATCCACCAGTTTCACGAAGGCGATTGTCGAGGGGCGATGGGAGAAGGCGCAGAGGCTGTAATCGACATTGCTCGCCTTCAGCGTGTCCTTCAGGATTTCGCCCATCATGTCATCGGCGATGCCGGAGAAGAAGGCGGAGGGGACGCCCAGACGACCCAGCGCGATGGCCGTGTTGAAGACCGCCCCGCCCGCATAGGGCGCAAAACCTGGCTCGCCTTTCGTGGTCTCACGCGGCAGCATGTCGATCAGGGCTTCACCACAACACAGGATCATCCGGTCCTCCTCCGTATCAAAAACTAAATCGATTTAAACAACTTCGCCTGAAATGGCCAGATGTCTGCCAATCGAAAATTCTCACCCAAACAAGATCAGGATTGCGGCAATTCGCTGACCCCGCCGCGCGCAGCAGACCATGGCAGCGGGTTATCGAGGAAGGCTTCGACTTCCGACAAGGTCTTGTCATCGAACAGTTTTTCGGCCCGGGCAACGGCCAGAACATTGCGCCATGTGCTGAGGTAATGCAGCTTCACGTTTCCGTTGGCAAAACGTGCTTCGGCTTCCGGGAAGATGCCGTAATAGAACAAAGCGATACCGTGATCGACAATGCCACCGGCGGCCCTGATAGCATCGATGAAGGTGAACATGGAGCCGCCAGCGGTCGTCAAATCCTCGATGACGAGGACGCGCGCACCCTCAGGCATATGGCCTTCGATCTGCGCATTGCGACCATGGCCCTTGGGCTTCTTGCGGCAATAGATCATCGGCAAGCCCAAGCGCTCCGCCAGAAAGGCGGCGAAGGGAATGCCCGCCGTTTCACCACCGGCCACGCAATCGAATTTCTCGAAGCCCGCATCGGCAACGATCTTGGCTGCTGCAAAATCCATGACGGCGGAGCGGATGCGCGGGTAGGAAATCAGCTTGCGCATGTCGATATAGACAGGGCTCTTCATGCCCGATGCGAAGGTGTAGGGGCTTTCCGAGTTGAAATGCACCGCCTTGATTTCCCACAACATCTTCGCAACAAGTTCTGCCACAAGGGCGCGATCCGTGAATGTAAACTGGGACATCGGCATTTTCCTCTTTTGATCATCGAGTGCATAAAAAAACTGCCGGATAAACCGGCAGCGATTGAAAAATTCAGGTCACGTCCCAGTGCAGCGGGAACATCGGGTCGAACACCGTGACCGGGCCTGCGCCAGTTTCGATCTTCTCCGGGAAGTTCACCGGTTCATCGCGCTTAACCATCGTGATCGTGTCTTCGTTGGGTGCTAGACCATACCAGGCCGGGCCGTTCAGCGAGGCGAAGGCTTCAAGCTTATCGAGTGCACCATCCTGCTCGAACACATGGGCGAGGCAGCTCATTGTGTTGATGGAGGTGTAGACACCGGCGCAACCGCAGGCACATTCCTTCAGCGGGTCCACATGCGGGGCGGAATCCGTGCCGAGGAAGAACCTGATATCGCCGGAGGTTGCGGCGGCGCGCAGCGCCAGGCGATGCTCCTCGCGCTTGGCCACCGGCAGGCAGTAATAATGCGGCTTGATGCCACCGACCAGAATGGCGTTGCGGTTGATGATGAGGTGGTGGGTGGTGATGGAGCCAGCCAGATTGGCCTTAGATGCCTTGATGTAATCCACGCCATCGCGCGTCGTCACATGCTCCATCGTCACTTTCAGTTCCGGCAGGCGCTGGCGCAGCGGATCGAGAACCGTATCGATAAAGACCTTTTCGCGGTCGAAAATATCCACTTCCGGCGTCGTTACTTCGCCATGCACGCAAAGCGGCAGGCCGATCTTCGCCATGCGCTCCAGAACCGGCATGGCCTTGTCCATATCCCGCACACCGCCATGGGAATTGGTAGTGGCACCGGCGGGGTAGAGCTTGACGGCGGTGATGAGGCCGCTGGTCTTGCCTTCTTCCACATCGTCGGGGTTGGTGTGTTCGGTGAGGTAGAGCGTCATCAGCGGTTCGAAACGATCACCCGCTGGAATGGCTTTAACGATGCGGTCCTTGTAAGCAATCGCATCAGCCGTCGTCACGACAGGCGGCACGAGGTTGGGCATGATGATGGCGCGCGCGAAATGGCGGCTGGTATCACCGATCACGCCTTCCAGCATCGCACCATCGCGCAAATGCAGGTGCCAGTCATCAGGGCGGCGAAGGGTGATCGACTTCATCGTTTTAACCTCGGAGCTTGCTGGAATTGCGCCCGTTTAACACCAATTTACGTGGGAGGACAGCGCCTCAAACCATTTTTTCGGCGCAAAAATAGATGTTAAATCGCGCCCGCCTGTGGACCCCAGACATCGGTCATCGCAAAACCTTCTGCCAAGGGATCGTTCGGGTCGAGCCAGACCTGGTGCAGGCCAAAGGTAAAACCGCGCCCGGTGATGGTGGGAATGACTGCGGCTTTGCCTGCAACTTCCGTGACCGCGGATAAGCCGACCTCGAACTGCGTGCCGATGATGGAGCGGGATGTATAGACATCACCCACTTGCACCTTGCCGCGTGCATGCAGCGTGGCCAGATTGGCGGAATTGCCCGTGCCGCAGGGGGAGCGATCCGCACGGCCCGGCCACATGGTGGTGCAGGTGCGGATCGTGCCATCGGCCTCCGTATCGCGGAACATCACATAGGCCACGCCCGAGATGGCGGGGATCTCGGGATGCACGACGGGTATCTCGCGGTTGACGATATCTTTCAGCACCATGCCCGCCGCCACCAGCTTTGCCGCATTGGCCTTGTCGATGGCAAGCCCGATTTGGCTGACGTCGACAAGCGCATAAAAAATGCCGCCATAGGCGATGTCCATGCGAATGCGGCCCCAGTCCGGCGTGTCGATTCCGACATCCAGCTCATGCACGAAGGACGGCACCATGGTCAGCTTCACCTTCTCGCAGCGGCCATCGCGGCACGTGGCGGTGGCCTTCACCAGGCCAGCAGCCGTTTCCAGCATCACGATGGTTTCCGGCTCCTTCATTTCCACTATGCCGCTTTCCAGCAGCGCCGTCGTGGCGCAGATGGAGTTGGAGCCAGAGCTTGCATGCGCCTGATCCGGCTGGAGAATGACGAAAGCGGCATCCGCATCCGGGTGCTTTGGTGGCAGCAACAGGTTGACGGAGCCGATCGGCGCGCCGCGCGGCTCCAGCGTTAGGAAGCGGCGAAGCTCTTCGCCCTTGGGATCGGTGTTGAGCCAATGCAGCTGCTCGGCCACCGTATCACCCGGAATTTTCGGCACGCCACCGGTGGCCACACGCCCGATTTCACCTTCGCAATGAACATCGAGAAGCTGAATTGTGCGTCTGAAGCGCATGGGGACCACTCCGAAAATGGGTTATCGTTGGCCGGTCATATCCGATAAAATACTGTTTGTATATTACAGCATCAGCGATCCCTGCATTCGGAATTTCCACGATTGACGGACAGGCTGCAATCGCTCGACCGCTGTGTGCTTCCGTTCAGCGCCTGCGGATCGACAACGCTGGTTGCCGTGTCTCCCACCGAACCGACCGTGTTCCCAACAGAGCGGCCAAGGCGCTCGACCTGTCGCCCGTAATTTTCCCGCGTGCGTGGATCGAACACCGCGATTGGCGCGCTGACAACGACGCTCGCTGCCGTGCCGACCGTCTGCGCGGCACCAATGCCCACGGCACCGATGGCTTCACCGAGACCCACATCGGAATCCGTCACCGTCTGCCCGGCAATCAGCCGGTCGCCGATGAGGCGCACGACTTCCGGGCTTTCGGCGAACTTGCCGTGGTTGAGATTATCGCCGGATTTCAGCTTGGTCAGGTCAAGCACGGTAATGCCAGCCTTCTCCAACTGGCTGCGATAGGGTTCCGCTGACGGATCGATCTGGCCTAGGCGGTCGACATTGCCCGAAATGCGTCGCGAGAGGCTCAGCGCCCTGTCATCCTGAGAGACGAACAGCGTGAATTTTGGTTTCTCTTTGCCCAGGCTTGCATATTGGCGCGCAAACACATCCACATCGAGATCGGGTGCAGCCAGAATGACATTGTTGATCTTGGGGTAGACGCGACCGTGGCGTATTGCCATCTGGCGCAGCGCTTCCACCGCAAGCCAGGTACCCATGGAATGCGCCATGATGGTGATGTCATTGACCGAGCCATCCTTGGCCAGCCGCGTCAGCATTTCTTCCAGCGCATCGCGGGAATAATTGGTGCTTTCCTTGTCGTAATTATAATCGAACACGCTGGCACGCGACGGCCAGGTAAAGACGACTGGCATCACATCGGAGCCGGAATCATGGACGATCTGCGCAAAGCGATAGACCGATTCCTCATAACGATTGTTGAAGCCATGCACGAAGACCAGCACGCGCTTGTTCTTCAAACTATGGGTCTTGATCCAGCTACGGCTTTGCGCCTCATCGGCAATCGGCTCCACGGATACGGTGGTGAAATTCTTCAGCGGATCGGCTGGCAGCTTCTTCGGCCACTGCACCTGACCCACGGTGCGGTTCGCTGCCGGTGGAATGGACACGGTGATGGCATCCACCTTCAACCCGGTCCCGCGCTCCCCGCCGAACAGAATTGCCTTGTCATCGGACGGCGCGCGCGTGGTTGCGACCAGAAGATTGACCGGCGAAGTGCCCTGTACCATCTGCCCGGTCGGCGTCATGACACCAACAGGCCGCCCACCACAGGCTGCGAGAAAGGCAAGCAATGTTATGAACGCGACAAGCCTTGCGGCCATTCCGATACTCCCTGCAAAGGCTCTTGGCGACAAATGCCGAATGAAGAGCCCCGGCCATCAACCGATCTGTTTATTGCAGAAGGGGTTATGTGAAGCCAGCCACGAAGCGATCTCCGCCGGCTTCTTTTCCCGCTTGTGTGTCGCAAGCGCCTCAACCAGGGAAGGCGCAGAACGCCGGGTATATCAGTGGCAAGCTTGGCGACGGCTACGCAAATTATACATTGCTGATCTAGAGCACCTCACCACTGAAAATATCAAAACTTTATGCAGAGACCGCTGTAAAGCTTCGGAGAGAAATTGAATGAGACTATCTGTACTTTTGAGGGGCAGTAATTTTCTTGAAGCAGATCGCTTCGGGCTATCCATGGACGGCCGGAACAACATCGATTCCCTCATCGAGAAACTGATCAACCCCGTTCGTGAAAAAGACCCCGAAGCACAAATCTTTCTGGCGACCTATGACAGTCCGGCCCTTGAGGAAATTCAGGCAAAGATCGGCAATTGCGAAACGGTCTTGATCGAACAGGAAGGTAGCACCCAGCTGGAAACCTACAAGGCTGGGATCAGGAAAGTTTTCGAAACCGGAAATTTCGACAGCCTCATCGCGTCGCGCTTCGACCTCGAATTCAAGAAGCCTTTCGACAGCTGGAATGTTCAGCTTGATGAGAACGCGATCTATTTTCCCTTCCGCGAATATCGCAACCATTGGCGCGATCATTTCCGTGTCGGTGATGCCGTGCACATCGTCGGCAAAAATGCCCTCCCCCTGCTTCATGATGCAATCATCATAAGTCAGTTGGCCCGCAGAAAGCACATGCATCTTCTCTATTATTACCTGCGGACGATGCACCGCGACCTCAGGTTCATGGAAGACGGCTATTGGGATTCCAACACGATCTTTGCCAATCCCGAATGTAACAACCCACTCTACCAAATCCACAATCGACCGCATCTTGCCCAGCACGGCGTTGGTGGTTCTGAATTTCTGAGTGAGATTCTTGCCTGAAAAAGAACAGGGCACAAAAATTGGTGCCCTGACACTGTTTAAACCAGTCATGAAGCGTCAGCCGCATAAAGCTTCGGAACATCGCGCACGTTCTTAAACTGTGAAACAGAAATTCAATTCTGTCCGGCCTTCAAGGTGCAACTCTACAAGCCCCATGCAAGGTTGAATATTTATCGCTGGCCTAGAAAATACTCAGGAGGCAACCTAGAAATGTCGAGTGACCATCTTCAGCCGGGCGGCATTTCGACGCCGAGGGCCATGCTCTTTGACCTCGACGGCACACTCGTTGATACCATGCCTCTCCATTTTCAGGCATACAGAGATGTCCTCGGCGAGCTTGGCATCACCCTCTCTTTCAAAACCTTTATGGCTGCGTCCGGTGGCGCTGCGAGGGAGACGATCCCTCGTCTGATCGACGGGAACGTCTGCGCCCTCTCGGTCGAGGAAATCCATCGTCGGAAGGTGGCGAGGGCAGACCAGCTGTTTTCGGAAAGCCCTCCGTCCAAACTTCCCTGCGCTATGCTTCTTCCGGCATTCGCAAGAACGTTTCCAATCGGGCTTGTCTCCTCAGGCTCACGCAGAAGCGTCGAGACAACCCTTGCCTCAATGGGCTGGAGTTCTGTCTTTCAAGTAATCGTCACCGGTGACGACGTACAAAAGGGCAAGCCCAATCCGGAGGGATACCTGAAGGGCGCGCACGGTCTTGGTGCAGCTCCCGAGGAATGCCTCGTGTTCGAGGACATGGATGATGGCGTGGCCGCCGCGCGGGCCGCCGGAATGCAGGTTTTCGACGTCCGGAAAACACTGCCCGAATGGCGCGCGGAGCTCGATTACAGCGTAACACGGGTGGCCTGATGCTCTTGACGAATTCAAGCAATGCGCTGCGGCAAGACCTCCAGCTCCCGCGGACTGAAATCGAGCTGTCCGGTTTTTCGGGTGCCAAGGTTCTTCTTATTCGCGAAAGAAACACACCTGCCTTCATCCGCAAGATATCCGGCTCCCCCGGTGGAAATGCAAGGCTTCAGGCACAGGCCATCAAGCAAAGGCTCACGGCCAGCCAACTAATCGGCTGTGCGACAACACCAAAAATACTCGAAGAGGGCCATCTGGATGGCCTCTACTATTTCGATATGCAGTACATCAAGGGACTTGATGGCATTACCTATCTGCGAACGGCCAGCTTTCCCGCCATCGCACGCTTCCTCGATAAGCTGTTGATGGCCATTGAGCGCTTTGCGGACCTTCAGGACCCACAGCAGCTTTTTTCGCCACGGCAAAATTCACTCGGGAAATGCCACGACATCCTCTCAGCCATTCCGACGGATGATCTTCGTGCAAGAAACGCGATGCTCGCCCTGATTGGCATTCTCGAAAATGCAACGATGCCGGATCAGTTGGCAGTAACCGCCTGCCACGGCGACCTGACGCTCGAGAATATCGTGGTGACCGAGGCAGGCGACGTCGTATTCATCGATTTTCTCGACACGTTTCTCAGCCATTGGATCGCTGATGTTGGCAAGCTCGAACAGGATCTGAGGGCCGGATGGTACATGCGAAAGGCAGACCCTCTGCCTCTCGGCGTCATATCGTACTTCCGGCAGGCACTTGCGACGCTTTCAAACAGGCTCTTAAAGGATGCGCCCGAACTGCTCCCGATCGTGCTCTGCGTCCATCTCGCCCGGATACTGCCATACACCAGGACGATCGAGGACCGCAGCTTCGTTCTAGACCGTCTAGAGCAGCTGATCGCCAAACAGATTTCAAACGAATATTAAAGAAGGTTCCAGCTGGATGAAAGTCATCGTTCCCTGCGGTGGAAGGTCCTCACGCTATCCAGGCATGCCCCCGAAATGGTCTCTGCCATCAAGCGGTGGGCGCCCTATGATCGCCGAGGCAGTTAGCAAGCTCGATTTCAACCATGACGATCTGATCGTTACGATCCTGAAGGAACACGACGAGAAGTACGACGCGCGCGCGGGTCTCCGTGCGACGTTCGGCAAGGGTGTGGAAATCGTCGTCCTTGACGAACCGACGGCAAGCCAGCCGGAGACGGTGACACGCACCTTGCTGGCGACGGGACTTTCGGAGCCATTCCTCGTCAAGGACAGCGACAACAGCTTTGCCCTGTCGGACATCGATCGCCCGTACAACTATGTCGCCTGCGAATCCTTGAACAGCTTTGACGCCATCAATCCCCGTAACAAGAGCTACATCAAGACGGACGACTCTGGGGTTATCTCGGCGATCCGCGAAAAAGAAGTGATATCTGATCTCTTTTCAGTCGGCGGCTATTTCTTTCGCAGCCCGGCCCAGTATGTCGCTCTTTATGACAGACTGAAGGAAGAACGCGCCACCTGGCAGCGCGAGCTCTACACGTCCGACATTATCGCTGGCATGATTCTCGATGGCGAGCCCTTCTCCTCCTGCCGCGTCACAGATTACGAGGACTGGGGAACATTGAAGGAATGGCGCCGAAATCTGCAGCAGAAGGGTAGCTATTTTATCCTGCTGGACGGCTTTATCCTTGAAAGGGGCAACGCGCATTTTTCGCCCCGGTTCGCCGATGTGGCAGCCAACGAAGAAGCCGTGTCAGTGACCAAGGAGCTTATTTCTGAAGGACATCGGGTCGTGTTCATTTCAATTCGACCAGAAAGCTCACGTCAGGAAACCGAGCAGCAACTCGCGGCATTAGGGCTGCCACTCTGCGACATTCTATTCGACATGCCGATCGGCCGCTATAGCGTGATCAGCGCGCCACATCCTACCGTCCCTTTCAACAGCGCATACAGCCTCGAAGTAACCCCAAGCGAACCCCGCCTGGCGATGAGGATGCGGTTCGAGGATTAAACGATAAGTCCTGTGATCTTGATATGAGAGCTCGATTTTCCTGAAATGGACAGGCTTGCTCTCCAACGTCAACAACCATCTGTATCGGATATTCAACTGTCCGGTACAGACTGACCCCGTTCCTGCGGGAGATGATCGACCACGTACGTGTCGAGATGCGTTTCGGACCGATGGTCTGATGCGAGACGAATCATCAGAAGATTTCGAAGAGGCAACGGTATAGTTGCAAGACCTTGGTGAAAACTCAAAAGGTTGCCGAGTTGCGTGTTTCGCCAATCGCGGCACCAAGAACACGTCAGGTTCCAAGAGTTAGCGACGCGTATGGAACGCTGGGAGCGCATTCATTCTGAAAAAGCTTGAAGCCCTTAATTTATAAGGGAAAAGAATGGCGCACCCGAAGAGATTCGAACTCCTGACCCCCAGATTCGTAGTCTGGTGCTCTATCCAGCTGAGCTACGGGTGCGTGCCGCAGAAACATGTTCCGTTGGCGTGGCGATCCTCTAAAACGTCCTCATGTTGAATGCAAGCGATTTTGCTGAGAAATTGTCATTTTCCTGCAATGAATTTTTCAAATCATTGAAATTGCTTGTCTTTTGATGCGCAGAAAATAGCGCTGTCAAAACGGGATAAAAATTTCGGCAAAAAATCGGAGCGTGTTTTGCGAAGCGCTGACGGGCGTGTAACGCTCAGCCGCCATTGGCCGTGCGGCGGTCGGCTTCGGTGCGGTCGGCGATTTCGATGCGGAACTGGGTGCCGTGGTCGGATTTTTCCACCAGCGCAATCGTGCCCTTGTGAGACAGCACCAATTCGCGGGCAATGACGAGGCCAAGTCCGGTGCCGCCGGAGCGGGCGGAGCCACGGAAGGCCGAGAACAGGTTCTCTCTGGCCTTTTGCGGCATGCCTGGGCCATTGTCGTCTATGACGATGCTGACCACGTCTGCATTGCGCTGTGCGGCAATCGTCAGGCGTTTGTCGGGATAGGTCTCGCCGCTGGCCTGCTGGAGCGCCTGAACGGCGTTGCGACAGAGATTGTAGAGAACGCGGAACAATTGTTCGCTGTCGGCATCGATACGCAAGCCCGGCGGTACGTTGTCCACGAACTCAATGCCGCTCGCGGGATCGATGGCGAGGATGTCTTTCACATCCTGCACCAGTTCATCGAGATCTATCAGCCGCCTCTTCGGCGCGCCTTCGGTTGCCTGCCCATAGGCCAGCACTTCGCTGGTATAACCCACAGCCCGGTCTATGGTGCGCAGAAGCTTCGGCGCGAAGCTGCGCACCATGGGGTCTTCCACATCCACCAGACGGTCCGACATCAGCTGGGCCGACGACAGGATGTTGCGCATGTCGTGGTTGATCTTGGAAACGGCAAGGCCGAGATCGGCAAGGTTCTTCTGTTGCCGCAGCGTCTTTTGCAGCTGCGTCTGCATATCGGCCAGATGGCGACCGGCCACTGCCAGTTCGTCGCTGCCGTCATCCGGCTTGAACACCCGCGCCGGGTCGTCTGGTTGCTCGGAAAAGCCCTGCATGCCGAGTGTGAGGCGGCGGATGGGCCGGATGAGAATGCGGTTGATGGAGACGAAAATCAGGCTGGCCGTGATGAGCGAAAGCGCCACCGAGATCATCAGCACGTTGCCCGCATAGGCAATCATTGCCGCCCGCAGCTTGTGCTCGCCAATCACGATCTCAATGATCATGTTGCTATCGCCAATCACATCGAAAACGCGGATGACGCGGTTGCCGCCGAAGAGAAGCACGGAGAAGGCATCGCGCACCGCCGCCAGCTGTGAGACGTCCGAGAGATCATATTGATCATCGACACTCGGCGGCACTTCGGTGGCGGCCAGCAGGGTGGAGGTGCCATCCTTCTTCAGTGCGATGAGTTTGGCGCCCGTGGCCAGCAGCGTGTCGTTCTGGACGCTTCGAGGGAGTTCGGTTTGCAGACCATCGATCACCACGCCTGCGGCGGCGGCCGTGTTGAGCCTGTCGCGCAGCCATGAGAGGCGCATATTGGCAACGGAGGGCACGAAGATCAGCACTTCGGCAATCATCACGAAGATCACCGTCAGCAACAGCAGGCGACCGGACAAGCCCTTCGTCAAGGCAGGTACCTCGCTCTGCGGGTCCGTATCCTGACGGCTGGTCCTGTTTATGACTGTCGAAAACACCAGGCCTGTTCCTGTTGATGCGTGGGCCTCTGGTTTCATATCGGCGCAAGGGCTGAATTCCAAGCCATAATAAGGTTTTTCATCCGATTTTCAAATGCATGGCGAATGACCGCAAAACGGACATGCCCAAACGAAAACGCCGCCATTGCTGGCGGCGTTTGATGATGCATGAAAATGCGGGGTCTCAGAACTCCTGCCAGTCGTCCTTTGCCTGGGCAACCGCTGCCGAACCATTGAAGGCGCGGGCGACATTGCCCATCATCTTGCGGGCTGGTGAAGCGACCGGGGCAGACCGCGACGAGGCGGGCGCCATTCTGGAGGCCGACGCGTAGGATGCGGAGCCCTGCTCGTTACCCAGCCGGAAGCGACCGACCAGCGCGACAAGGTTCTGCGCTTCACCGCTCAGCTTATGGGTCGCAGCGGAGGTCTCTTCCACCATGGCGGCGTTGCGCTGGGTCACCTGGTCCATCTGGTTGATGGCCGTGTTGACTTCCTGCAAGCCGGTGGACTGTTCCTTCGCGGCGGTCGCGATGGAGTGAATGTGGTCGTTGATGCCGAGAACGCGGGTTTCGATCTCATCCAGCGCCTCACCGGTGCGCTGCACCAGCTTCACGCCGTTGCCGACCTCTTCACCGGATTTCGTGATCAGCGCCTTGATGTCCTTTGCGGCATTGGCGGAACGCTGCGCCAGTTCACGCACCTCCTGCGCGACCACGGCAAAGCCCTTGCCTGCCTCACCGGCGCGCGCAGCCTCGACACCGGCATTCAGCGCCAGCAGATTGGTCTGGAAGGCGATTTCATCGATGACATTGATGATCTGGCTGATTTCACGCGATGCCTGCTCGATGCGGCCCATGGCGGATACGGCATCCCGCACGACCTTGGCGGAATGGGCCGTTTTTTCCTTGGTTTCGGAAACCATGGTGCTGGCTTCCTGCGCACGGTCCGTCGAATTGCGGACAACGGCGGTGATCTCGTCGAGTGCGGCGGAGGTTTCTTCCAGTGCCGCGGCCTGCTGTTCGGTGCGCTTGGAAAGATCGTCGGCGGCAGAGCGAAGCTCGTTGGCATTGCCATTGATGCTTTCGGTGCTGCCGCGAACCTCGGAAATGGTGCCCTTCAGCTTGACGAAGGTTTCGTTCACATTCGACTGAAGCTCGGCAAACACACCGTGGAAGTTGCCATTCATGGTTTGCGTCAGATCACCATGGGCCAGACTTTCGATCACGCGACCGGTTTCCGTGACACCGCTGTCCACACTGACCAGCAGCGAATTGATGTTGTTGGCGAAACGGTTGAGGTTGTCATCACCATAATCCTTGGTGATACGGCTGGTGAAATCACCAGCGGCAGCGGCACTGACGACCTGCGCCATGCCCGATTGCAAATCGTCGCTCTTGGCCCGCATGGCGGCTTCCTGCGCGTTCATGCGGCGCACTTCCAGACCGTTGCGCTTGAAGACTTCGACGGCCGCGGCCATCTCGCCGATTTCATCCTTGCGGTCGAGACAGGGCACATCGGTTTCGAGATTGCCTTCGGCAACCGCATTCATCGCATCGGATACTTTAAGAATAGGTCCGCTCAACTCCTTGGAACCGATGTAGAGACCCATGGCCGAACCGGCAAGGACGCCACCCACGGTGACGAATGCCACGACGAGGAAGATCATCTCGCCAAAGCTTTCTATGCGGAGCTTGACGGCAGTGAGCTCCTGAAGATCCGACTTCACAACCGCATCGATATCGGCCTGATAGGCCTTGCGGTTTTCGCGGTTGGCTTCGTTGTTGCCCTGCGTATTGGCATCCTGCGGGCTAACCTCGCGGCCCAGACGTGCTGTCTCGGTGCGGAAGGTGCGGAAATCTTCAAAGCGTTTTTCGAGATTGGCGAATTGAGCGGCCTGGCTGGCGGGAAGCTGTGGTTTCCACTCTTTCAGCAAGCTGTCCATATCGTTGAGGTTCTTGGTGATGCCGTCAGCAAATTTGGCGGCAGCATCCTTGTCCTTTGCAGCGTAGATGCCGCGGGCTTCCATGACGACGGCAGTAACGAGCCGGTTCAGTGTCTCACCACGACGCGCGCGATCGGCAATCGCATCAAGCGCAACTGTCTGCGTCTGGTACTCCCTGACCGCGTAGATCGACAAACCACCGATGGTGCATGCGACAAGGCCCAAAAGCCCCACCAGAAGATTGATCTTACCCCGTATCCTCACTGCGTAGTCCCCTCAAAAACGCCCCTCTCACACACATGTGAGATCGAAATCCAAATAACATTTGGTCATGATAACCTTTATCTATGCTCTCTTAATAAAGAATTTCGGATTTTAGCGATCTGGCACTTTGCTCTTTAAAAGAAGACCTTGGCGCAAGTTCAGGTGGCCAAGTGCAGACAAATTTCTACTTGCGCCGCCCAACCGCTGGCACAGGATTGTCCGGCAGCGATTGACTTTGCGGGGCCTAAGCCCTTATAAGCCCGCACGTCTGGGCATCTTACCGTTTGCGCGGTTGGCCTTGGCATCAACGAAACGCTCTTGTCCCATAAGGGACAAAGTCAAGAAGGGCCGCACCCCGCGGTATTAAATAAATGTCTAAGCGTACTTTCCAGCCATCCAAGCTTGTTCGCAAGCGTCGTCATGGTTTCCGCGCTCGCATGGCAACTGCCGGCGGTCGTAAGGTTCTGGCTGCTCGCCGCACACGCGGCCGCGCCCGTCTTTCGGCCTAATTGGCCTTAAGCCCGATGAAAGTCGTGGCACATGACGCATGAGAGACAAATACCCGGTCGGTTGAAAAACCGACCGGAGTTTCTTGCTGTTCAGGCAGGAGAAAAAAGGCGAGGCAGTACCTTTCTTCTGGAGGTTCTGGATCGCAAGGCCCCTGAAACCGCACCTCGCGTCGGTTTTACGGTGACCAAACGCCAAGGAAATTCGGTCGAACGCAATCGAATGCGCCGCCGCTTGAGGGAAGCCGTCAGGCTTTCAGCCGGGTTTGCAATGAAACCCGGACATGACTATGTGATTGTCGCCCGAAGGGACGCACTGAAAACCGAATTTGCCGTACTGGAACACTTGCTCATAGAGCGGATCGAGGGACGCGCGAAATCCGGACGCTCCCGGGAGACCCGCTCCAGGAAAGAATGATGGAAAAAAACCGCAACTACTTTATCGCGATAGGCCTTTCGGTTGTCATCGTGCTAGCCTGGCAGTTCCTGTATATGAACCCGCGCATCGAACAGCAGCGCCGCACTGACGAGGCTCGTCAGGCGCAGCAGGCGACGCAGCAAACCCAGCAGACGACGACCGATGCCGCGCCCGGCACGACACCGCCAGCAGGCACCCTGCCCGGCACGACCAGCCAGCAGGCAGCCACCGTTTCGCGTGATGAAGCGCTTGCCAAGTCGCAGCGCGTGCAGATCGAAACCAACGCCGTTGCAGGTTCCATCAACCTCAATGGTGCACGTCTGGATGACATCCGTCTGAAGGACTACCATGAGACGGTCGATGACTCGAGCCCGATCATCACGCTGTTTTCTCCGTCCGACACCAAGGATGGCTACTTTACCGAGCTTGGCTATATCGCCGGTGATGCTGTGGGCACCGTTCCCGGCCCCTCCACCGTCTGGACAGCCGCCGAAGGCTCCAAGCTGACCGAAACGACACCGGTAACGCTGTCTTTCACCAATGAGAAGGGCGTGGTCTTCACCCGCACACTCACGATCGACCAGCATTACATGATCTCGATCACCGACAAGATCGAGAACCCCGGTCAGGAACCGATTTCGTTCTCGACCTATGGCCGCATCACCCGCAACAACAAGCCTGCCACGCCTGCCGTTTTCGTCATTCACGAAGGCTTTCTGGGCGTTGCCGGTACCGATGGCAGCCTGACGGAAGAGTCCTACAAGAACATCGAGGAAAAGCCGTTCTCGACGCCAAAGGCGACCGGCGGCTGGCTCGGCATCACTGATAAATACTGGGCAGCAGCCATTGTGCCGCCGCAGACCATGCCTGTCGAAGCGCGCTATTCGCACTTCACAGACGGTCAGCCGCGTTACCAGGCCGATTACCGTGGCGATACCGTCACCGTTGCGCCGGGCCAGTCCATCGAGCTGAAAAACCTCGTCTTTGCAGGCGCCAAGGAAGTTCCGCTGGTCGACCGCTACGAGCATGAATACAGCATTCCGAAGTTCGATCTTCTGATCGACTGGGGCTGGTTCTACTTCATCACCAAGCCGATGTTCAAACTGATGGATTTCTTCTTCCGTTATTTTGGTAACTTCGGTGTGGCCATCCTGCTCACCACCATCGTCGTGAAGCTGCTGTTCTTCCCGCTTGCCAGCAAGCAATACGCCTCCATGGCCAACATGAAGCGTGTTCAGCCCAAGATGGAGGAGCTCAAAGCCAAGCATGGCGATGACCGCATGGCCATGCAGCAGGCAATGATGGCGCTCTATAAGGAAGAGAAGATCAATCCGGTTGCCGGTTGCTGGCCGATGCTATTGCAAATTCCGGTGTTCTTCGCGCTCTACAAGGTCATCTATGTCACCATCGAAATGCGCCACGCGCCGTTCTTTGGCTGGATTCACGACCTGTCCGCGCCGGATCCGACCTCGCTGTTCAACCTGTTCGGTCTTCTGCCCTTCATGCCGCCACACGCGCTGATGATCGGTGTCTGGCCCATCATCATGGGCATCACCATGTTCATGCAGATGCGTATGAACCCGACGCCTCCCGATCCGACACAGGCGCTGATTTTCACCTGGATGCCGCTGGTCTTCACCTTCATGCTGGCGTCGTTCCCCGCAGGTCTCGTCATCTACTGGGCATGGAACAACACGCTGTCGATCACCCAGCAGGCTCTCATCATGAAGCGCCACGGTGCCAAGATCGAGCTGTTCGACAACATAAAAGGATTGTTCAAGCGAAAGCCGGTGCAATCGAAATGACAAGCGATATCACAGGCGGGCAGCCGGCAACGGAAAAGCCGCTCTTCGGAAGGCCCTGGATTTTCATCCGCGGTGTGCCCGCCATGAAGTTCCTGCCGCCCGAAGGTCCGCCCGAGATTGCTTTTGCCGGACGTTCCAATGTCGGCAAGTCTTCTCTCATCAACGCGCTCGTCGGCCATCGCGGGCTGGCGCGCACCTCCAACACGCCGGGTCGCACGCAGGAACTGAACTACTTCGTTCCCGAAGGCTATTCCGGTGAAGCGGGCGACCTGCCACCGATGGCGCTTGTGGATATGCCGGGCTACGGCTATGCGCAGGCACCCAAGGACCATGTAGATGCCTGGACGAAGCTGGTATTCGATTATCTGCGTGGCCGCGCGACCCTGAAGCGCGTCTATGTGCTGATCGACTCCCGTCACGGCATCAAGAAAAATGACGAGGACGTGCTGTCACTCCTCGACAAGGCAGCCGTCTCCTATCAGATCATTCTGACGAAGACGGACAAGATCAAGGAAGCGGGCGTTCCGCGTCTTACCAACGAGACGCTGGAAAAAATCCGCAAGCGCCCGGCGGCCTACCCGGAAGTTCTGGCAACTTCGTCAGAAAAATCCGCAGGCCTCGATCTTGTAAGGGCCGAGATCTGCAAGACGGTCGGTATCAGCTGAATTGATGGGGGCACAATGTGCCCCCTTTTTCATTCCCGCGACAAACGCAGGAATGAAAAAGAGCGCTCCATGTCAAGCAACAGAAAACAGCAGAACAGCCGCCCAGAGCAGGGCCGCCGACGTGGTCAGTCGCCAGAAGCGCACCGAATTCCACAATGCCGTGATAATCGCGAAACGCCCATAAATACTGCGGTGAAGCTTGTCGTCCGACCTGCGCACGGCATGATCCATCGACGCATCGATATAGGATGAGAATGTGCGGTGATCGCTTCTCTGGGTGTCGGCGAGGTTTTCCTGCCAGCGACGCACCATCGCGGCGAACTGGCGATCCGTCTTCACCCGTTTGGCAAGTTCGGCGCTCGCATCAGCGGTCAGGGCTCCGAGCACATATTCGCCCGCAAGCACCTCGTCTTTCAAACCGCTACGCTTTTCCCGATCCGGCAAGGTCATCCGTCATCGAACTCCAGGCTTAGAGCGCCACCGCCATCTTAAGCGATCCGCCAGCCCACCCATGGCCGACATGCGCATACTCCCCCACGCACAAAGCTGGTCCGATTGCGCCCATATGTCAATCGGATTGGCGATAACGGTGCGATCACGTTTGAATTTTCTGCATCCGATGCCCTGTCCGTTGTTTCATCCGTCAAAAACTTGGGTTAAAAGCGCGGCAATCAACGACGAGGTTTATTTCCATGGCGAGTTCCGAAAGCGAAATGCAGGCCCGGCTTCTGGCACAGGCCCTGCCCTTCATGCAGAAATATGAGAATAAAACCATCGTCGTGAAATATGGCGGCCATGCCATGGGCGATAGCGGCCTGGGCAAGGCCTTTGCCGAAGACATCGCCCTTCTCAAGCAATCCGGCATCAACCCCATCGTCGTCCATGGCGGCGGGCCGCAGATCGGCGCGATGCTGAGCAAGATGGGCATCGAATCGAAATTCGAAGGCGGCCTGCGCGTGACCGATGCCAAGACGGTCGAGATCGTAGAAATGGTTCTGGCCGGCTCGATCAACAAGGAAATCGTCGCCCTCATCAACCAGACCGGCGAATGGGCCATTGGCCTGTGCGGCAAGGATGGCAACATGGTCTTTGCCGAAAAGGCCAAGAAGACCGTCATCGATCCCGACAGCAATATCGAGCGCGTTCTCGACCTCGGCTTCGTCGGTGAAGTGGTGGAAGTGGACCGCACGCTGCTGGACCTGCTTGCCAAATCCGAGATGATCCCGGTCATCGCACCCGTTGCTCCGGGCCGTGATGGCGCGACCTACAACATCAATGCCGACACGTTTGCTGGTGCCATTGCCGGTGCGCTGCATGCCAGCCGGCTGCTGTTCCTGACCGATGTCGAAGGCGTTCTCGACAAGAACAAGGAACTGATCAAGGAACTGACGGTCTCGCAGGCGCGGGCGCTGATCAAGGACGGCACGATTTCTGGCGGTATGATCCCCAAGGTCGAAACCTGCATCGAGGCCATCAAGGCAGGCGTTCAGGGCGTCGTCATTCTCAACGGCAAGACTGCACACTCGGTGCTGTTGGAGATTTTCACCGAAGGCGCAGGCACGCTCATCGTTCCCTGATATTCGTTTTGCGCGCGTCCGGACGGAAAACCGCTCACACTTTTCCTGGACGCGCTTTTACCAGAACAGCAATCCCAGGATGCCGCTGACGATCAGCAGGCATCCTGTCAGTTCCATGGCGTTGACCCGTTCCCGGAACAGGAACCACGACGCCATGAAAGTGAAGACCAGCTCGATCTGGCCGAGCGCCCGGACATAGGCCACCTGTTGCAGCGTCATGGCCGTGAACCAGCCCGCCGAGCCCAGCACGCCCGCAATGCCGACCAGAGCCGATGAGCGCCAGGTGACGAGGACCTGCACGATCTCGCGCTTATCTTTCCAGAACATCCAAACCAGCATGAAAACCGTCTGGAACGTCGTGACGCAGGCGAGCGTCACCGCCGCCGACATGATCGGCCCCGCGCCTTGCAGGGACAGCGATGCGCTTCGGTAAGCCACTGCCGATATGCCGAAGACCCCACCGGATGCGATGCCGATCAAAGCCGTGCGGCTTGTCATCGCCGTAACAGTATTTTTCCAAGACAGCGGCATGCGCGCCATCGAGATCGTCATCACGCCGATAACACCGACGATGATGGCCATGATAGCACCCGATGTGAGCTTTTCGCCTAAGATGACGAAGCCGAACAGGGCGGCCTGCACAGGTTCCGTCTTCGAATAGGCGGTGCCGACGGCGAAGTTGCGCAGCGAAAACAGGTGCACCAGCAGCATGGTGGCGTAAATTTGCGCCAGACCGCCGACGACCGCCCAGATGAAAAAGGCCGTGCTGAAGGTCGGGAAAATCTGCTTTGCCACAAAATGCAGGAACAGCACGTAGATGAGGGCAATGGGGAAACCATAACCGAACCGCACGAAGCTGGCACCACGCGTGCCAAGCGAGCCCTGCAAATGCTTTTGCAGGGCGGAGCGCAGGTTCTGCATGAAGGCAGCGGCGATGGTGATGGGTATCCAGAGTTCCATCTACATAAATTATCACGCCGCAGCTTTCCGCCCCAAGGCGGCAAAGTGCTCCAGGCGTCGCCTTTTCGATTTTATTTGTGCCGGTGACAGGGCATAAGAGGGCCATGAGCACGAAACCGAAAAATGAACCCAACGCTGCCGAGTTTTCCCATGTGACCGAATGGGTGTTCGATCTCGACAACACGCTTTATCCGCACGAGGTAAACCTGTTTTCGCAGATCGATAAAAACATGACGGCCTATGTCGCCGAACTGCTAAAGCTGGAGCCGGATGAGGCGCGGGCTTTGCAGAAGCGTTATTACCATGAGCATGGCACCACACTTCAGGGCCTGATGATCCATTACGGCATCGACCCCAATGCCTTTCTGGAGCGGGCGCATGCCATCGATTATTCCGCCCTGCTGCCCAACCCGGAACTGGGTGAGGCGATCAAGGCGCTGCCGGGCCGAAAGTTCATTCTGACCAATGGCAGCGTGCCGCATGCGCAGGCCGCCGCTGGCGCGCTGGGCATTCTCGACCATTTCGAGGACATCTTCGATATCGTCGCCGCCGATTATCTGCCCAAGCCCGCCAGCGCGACCTACGAGAAATTCGCGGCGCTGGCCAAGCTCGATACGACGAAGGCCGCGATGTTCGAAGACCTGCCGCGCAATCTCACCGCACCGAAGGCTCTGGGCATGAAGACGGTGCTTCTGGTGCCGCGCAATCTCGAAGGCGTCGTCATGGAGCGCTGGGAGATTCCAGACGTCACCGATGAGCATATCGACTTCATCACCGATGATCTGACCGGCTTCCTCAAGGGCCTGACCGCACCGGCAGGCTGAGGCATGTTACCGATTTGTCATGCACATTACTGATGTTTAAGTGGCGGCAGTGACATGTGCGGACTAGTTTTTCCCCAGGGACACCAAAGGAAAAGGTAACCAACCATGATTACGAGAAAATTGACTCTCACCGCACTTGGCGCAGCCCTTATGTTGAGCGCGGCTGCTCCAATCGCCATGGCGGCACCACGGGGTGGCCCAGACAGACACGGCCCGCCCATGCGTCCGGAACTGGCCTATGTCTATCTGCTGAAGACAGCCGATGCCAACAAGGACGGCAAGATCACCAAGGAAGAGTTCGCCGCCCGCCAGGACGCGCTTTTCACTGAAATCGACGCCAACAAGGATGGCTCGATTACACCAAAGGAAATGCGTGATTACCGCAAGGCCAAGATGGAAGCCTTCCGTGAAGCCAATCCACGCCCTGAGCGCGCCAATGCCGATGGCCCGGATGGCAAAAAAGGCGGCCCAGACCAGGCAGACCGCAAGGGCCACGAAGGCCGCAAGCATGAGGGTCGTCACGGTGGCATGGGCGGCAAAGGTGGCCATGGCGGTCGCATGAACGCGATGTTTGCCATGATCGACACAGACGGCAACGGCCAGATCAGCAAGGCCGAATTTACTGCAGCCGGCGAAAAAATGTTCGCCCGCCTCGACAAGAACAATGACGGCGTCATCAGCATCGACGACATGCCGGACCGTCCGTTCCTGTAATTCATATCAACACGATCAAACCAGCAAAGCCCGCCCCATGGCGGGCTTTGTCCATTCCGACGTTTCCGCTTTTCAAGCCTACTCTTCATGCTATATCGATGCGTACCGATTTCAGAAGGACATGATCGTGAGCATCGCCACTCTTCTTGCCTATGCCACCGCTCTTTTCATCGCCGCCGCCATCCCCGGCCCCGGCATGACGGCCATCGTGGCACGAGCGCTGGGCTCCGGCTTTCGCGAAACCTTCTTCATGGGTCTTGGGCTGGTGCTGGGCGATATGGTCTATCTGACCGCCGTCATTTTGGGCCTCGCCTTCGTGGCGCAGACCTTTCAGGAAGCCTTCATGATCCTGAAAATCGCCGGTGCTGCCTATCTGCTCTATATCGCCTGGAAGCTATGGACCGCAGGCCTGCTGCCGCAGGATTTGCAAGCGAAAAAGAGCACCAGCATGACCATGTCGTTTTTGTCGGGTCTTTTCATCACGCTGGGCAACCCCAAGACCATGCTGTTTTACGTAGCGCTGGTGCCAACGCTGATCGACATCCGCATCATCGGCAGCAGCGAATATATGATCCTTCTGGCAGTAACTTTTACCGTGCTGATGGCGGTGCTGCTGCCCTATATTATACTGGCGTCCAAGGCTCGCACCCTGCTGAAGCGGCCGAGCGCGCTGACCATCCTCAACCGTACCGCAGCCGGCATTCTGGCCGCGACCGCTGCGATGATCGCGACCCGCACGACCTGAGATCATTCTTCCAGCAATAGATCGTTGATGAGAACGATATGCCACGAAGTGCGCTACATACGCACTTTGGTTCTCTGGCGTCGCCAGATCATTCCTCCTATTCTGCGCGAAATTTTTTGCATTTGCACAATGGGAGCGTGTCATGTCTGAAGCCAGAAAACCCGGACGCGGGCGGATCTATTCCTCGATCACCGAGACGATCGGCGACACGCCGCTGGTGCGCCTCGACAAGCTGGCCGCGGAAAAGGGCGTCAAGGCGACGATCCTTGCCAAGCTCGAATTCTTCAACCCCATCGCCTCAGTCAAGGACCGCATCGGCGTTGCCATGATCGAGTCGCTTGAAGCGCAGGGCAAGATCACCCCCGGCAAGACGACGCTGGTGGAACCGACCTCAGGCAATACCGGCATTGCACTCGCCTTTGCCGCCGCCGCCAAGGGTTACAAGCTGATCCTCACTATGCCCGAGACCATGTCCATCGAGCGCCGCAAGATGCTGGCGCTACTGGGTGCCGAGCTAGTGCTGACCGAGGGCCCAAAGGGCATGAAGGGCGCAATTTCCAAAGCGCACGAACTGGCCGAGACGCTGCCCGATGCCGTCATTCCCCAGCAGTTCGAAAACCCGGCCAACCCTGAAATCCACCGCAAGACGACGGCCGAGGAAATCTGGAACGACACCAATGGCGACGTCGATATCTTCGTCTCCGGCATCGGCACTGGCGGCACGATTACCGGGGTTGGACAGGTGCTGAAGGCACGCAAACCAGACCTCAAGGTTGTCGCCGTCGAACCTGCCGACAGCCCGGTGCTCTCAGGCGGCAATCCCGGCCCGCACAAGATCCAAGGCATCGGCGCAGGCTTCGCGCCCGCTGTTCTCGACACCAAGATTTACGACGAAATCATCACCGTCACCAATGACGACGCCTTCGAAACCGCCCGCCTTGTCGCCCGCCTCGAAGGCGTCCCCGTCGGCATCTCCTCCGGCGCAGCCCTCGCCGCCGCCCTCAAGATCGGCTCGAGGGAAGAGAACGCAGGCAAAACCATCGTGGTGATCATTCCATCCTTTGCGGAACGGTATTTGTCGACGGCATTGTTTGAGGGGTTGGGGTTGTAGGTTAGCCTCGCAGTCGTTGCTGCGATATTAAATTGGCGCGGGAGCAAGTTCGCTCCCCCCCTGCTCTGCCGAGCAGAGGGGCTAAGCGGCGTAAGCTGACCTATCGATTGGATCGCGCTACCGCACCCGCCGCCCTCATGCTGAGGCGCTTTGGCCGAAGGACAAAGCCTCGAAGCATCCGCCGCGCATTCTGCCCCAAACCCGCAACCCCGTCCTTCGAGGCCCCTGCGGGGCACCTCTCCTTCGACAGGCTCAGGATGATGGATGAGGGTTGCTCTGTTGCACCGTGCATCTAGCCTCTTACCTGCCCTCTTGCGCCATTCTGATGCAAGGGCTTAAGTTTTGGCCTGCGATCTCTCCGATGTTTACAAATGGATTAGTGAGCGTGCCCTCTTGCCAATCTCCCCACCTGTGGGGGAGATGCCCGGCAGGGCAGAGGGGCGGCTGGCTCTAAGCTCTCAATCGGTGGGGCCCGCCACACCCTACGTCCTTATGCTGAGGTGCTTTGGCCGAAGGACAAAGCCTCGAAGCATGCGCCGCACACTCTGCCCCAAAGCCCGCAACCCTCGTCCTTCGAGGCCCCTGCGGGGCTCCTCTCCTTCGACAGGCTCAGGATGATGGATGAAGGCCGCTCCGTTGCGCGGCGCAGCTAGCCTATTACCTGCTCTCTTGAGCTATTCTGATGCATGGGCTTAAGTTTGCCGGTCTGCGTTCTCTCCGATGCCTACAACTGGATTGGTGCGTGTGCCTCTTGCCAATCTCCCCACCTGTGGGGAGCTGCCTGGTAGGACAGAGGGAGCGATCTTGCTCTGTGCTCTTAATGGTTAGGCTCGCCACACCCACCGTCCTCATGCTGAGGCGCTTTGGCCGAAGGGCAAAGCCTCGAAGCATCCGCCTCGCATTCTGCCCCAAACCCGCAACCCCGTCCTTCGAGGCTCCGGCTGCGCCTTCGCACCTCAGGGGTGAGGGTTACTGAGTTGCGCCCCATCTCCAGCCTCTTACTCCACCCTCTCAATGGGTAGGGCAACCACACCCACCGCCCTCATGCGTCATCCTGAGCTTGTCGAAGTAGAGGTGGCGCGAAGCGACCCTCGAAGCATCCGCCGCGCACTCTGCCCCAAGCCCGCAACCCTCGTCCTTCGAGGCTCCGGCTGCGCCTCCGCACCTCAGGATGAGGGTTGCTGAGTTGCGCCCCATCTCCAACCTCTTAATCATCCGTCTAAAAGGATAGAGCCGCCACACCTGCCGCTCTGTGGTTTGCCCTGCACCCTGTTCCCGGTCTTACAAAAAGGTCGCCGTATCGTAGCCAACCTCGGCCATTGCGAAACCACCCAGCCTGCGACCGCACCCGCAAACCCATTCACGCCGCAGCCGTCAGTCGCTCCCCAGCTATCCGGTATGAAATCGCCTCTGCCAGATGAATGCGCGTGACCGTTGCCTTGTCGTCGAGGTCAGCGAGCGTGCGCGCGACTTTGAGGATGCGGTGGTAGCCTCGGGCGGAGAATTTCAGTTTTTCGGCGGCATCGCGGAGCAGTTGTAGGCCCGGCGCATCGGGCTCACCGAATTTTTCGATAAGGGCGGTGGAGCAGCGGGCGTTGGTTCGGATGCCGGTGAAACCGGCATGGGCGTAACGTTCTTCCTGCATGTGCCGGGCGCGGGCCACACGTCTGGCGACATCGGCGCTGGCTTCGGCGGTCATGGGGCGGATGAGGTCGCTCGCGGAGACGGCGGGGACTTCGATGCGGATATCGATGCGGTCCATCAGCGGGCCGGAAATGCGCGTCTGGTAATCGGTCACGCAACGCGGGCCGCGGGCGCAGGTGAAGCCGGGTTCTCCGGCCATGCCGCATTTGCACGGGTTCATGGCCGCAACCAGCTGGATTTCGGCGGGATAGCTGACGCGGTGGTTGGCGCGGGCGATGATGCATTCGCCAGTCTCCAGAGGCTGGCGCAGCGCATCCAGCACTTGTGGCGAAAACTCCGGAAACTCATCGAGAAACAACACGCCGTGATGAGCAAGCGACGCTTCCCCAGGTTTTGCCCGCAAGCCGCCACCGACAAGCGCTGCCATGGTGGCGGAGTGGTGCGGGGTGCGGAAGGGTCGGCGGTCCGACAGCTTGCCGCCGGAGAGCTGGCCCGCGATGGAGTGCACCATGGACACCTCCAGCAATTCCGCAGCCAAGAGCGGCGGCAGGATGGATGGAAGGCGTGAGGCCAGCATGGATTTTCCCGAACCGGGCGGGCCGACCATCAGGAGGTTATGGCCACCGGCGGCGGCGACCTCCAGTGCGCGCTTGGCGCTTTCCTGGCCTTTGATATCGGCAAGGTCCGGCAGGTTGGCGGGATTGGCGCGGATGGCGGCGACCGGGCGCGAAAGGCGCTGGGTACCGCGAAAATGATTGACGAGGGCGATGAGGCTGCGCGGGGCGAGAATATCGATATCACTGCCCGCCCAAGCCGCCTCACCGCCGCTGTCTGCCGGACAGATGAGGCCCTTGCTCTGCGCATTGGCACCGATGGCAGCTGGAAGCGCACCTGATACCGCGCCGATGGTGCCATCCAGATTAAGCTCACCCAAAACTATATAGGCATTTAGCGCTTCTGCCGGAATGGCACCCAATGCGGCCATGAGGCCAAGCGCGATGGGCAAATCGAAATGGCTACCCTCCTTGGGGAGATCGGCGGGAGCCAGATTGACGGTGACTTTTTTGGCGGGCAACGCCAGGCCGGAAGCATGAAGGGCGGCCTGAACCCTCTCGCGGCTTTCGGCCACGGCCTTATCAGGCAGGCCGACGATCTGCATGCCGACCTTGCCAGGTGCGACCATGACCTGAACCTCGACGGGCACGCCCTCTATGCCCTGAAATGCCACCGTATTGACACGCGCAACCATACAAGCCCCCAACAGGCGGATTTTAGAAAACGCGCAATAAAGCGTGTAACCATCCGCCGATGCAACCTTGCACAACGCAAACCGGAAAACAAGAACAAGAAGTGAACAATTTCACTTATACCGCGTAGAAAAATTGAACGCGGTTGTGACGCATCACACGCCGGTGGAGCCGAAGCCGCCGGTGCCGCGTGTAGTTTCGGAGGTTTCCGTGACCTCGAAGACCGCGACCTGCGTGACGGGGGCGATGACCATCTGGGCGATGCGCATGCTGCGCTCGATCACGAAATCCTCCTGGCCCAGATTGGCGAGGATGACTTTGACCTCGCCGCGATAATCGCTATCGACAGTGCCTGGCGTGTTGAGGCAGGTGATGCCGTTCTTGATGGCAAGGCCGGAGCGTGGGCGAATCTGCGCCTCGAAACCCTGCGGCACTTCGAAGACAAAGCCGGTGGGCACCAGTGCGCGGGCGCCAGGCTTCAGAGTGAGCGGTTCGTCGGCAGGGACGGCGGCGCGCAAATCCATCCCAGCGGCACCGCTGGTCTCATAGGACGGAAGGTCTATGCCGTCGGCGTGGTCCAGACGGAGAAGATTGAGGGCGGGGCGATTTTGGTTTTCTTGGGTCATCGCGCATTAGTTTTCTCTCGCAGTGCCAAGGTCAATTGCAAAAGCGGCCTCGAAACGTTAGATAGCCCGCAATTCCACAGGATTTGTCTAATGACCGAAACACTCGCAGAGGCGGTTTCCCGCCGCCGCACCTTCGCCATTATCGCGCACCCGGACGCCGGTAAGACGACACTGACCGAAAAGCTGCTTCTGTTCGGTGGTGCCATTCAGTTGGCTGGTGAGGTGAAGGCGAAGAAGGACCGCATCCAGACGCGCTCCGACTGGATGAAGATCGAGCGCGAGCGCGGTATTTCGGTCGTGACCTCTGTCATGACGTTCGAATATGACGACAAGGTCTTCAATATTCTCGATACCCCCGGCCACGAAGACTTTGCCGACGATACCTACCGCACGCTGACGGCTGTCGATGCCGCCATCATGGTCATCGACGCCGCCAAGGGTATCGAGCCACGGACACTGAAGCTGTTCGAGGTTTGCCGCATGCGCGACATTCCGATCATCACCTTCGTCAACAAGATGGACCGCGAAAGCCGCGATATCTTCGAGATTCTCGATGAGGTCGAAGAAAAGCTGGCGCTGGATACGGCCCCGATTACCTGGCCGATCGGTCGCTCCAAGAGCTTCTGCGGCTCTTACCATCTGGCCAGCAACCGAGTACGCGGTTCCGACAACGAGGTTGAGGCAACGCAGGTCAACGGGCCGCAGGCGGTAGCGAGCCGCTTGCCGGAAAACGAGCGCGATGCCTTTATCGAGGAAACCGAACTGGCGCTGGAAGCATGCCGCCCGTTTGACCGCACGGCATTTCTGGAGGGGCATCTGACGCCGGTTTTCTTCGGTTCGGCTTTGCGTAACTTCGGCGTTCGCGATCTGATCAATGCTCTCGGCGACATTGCGCCGCCGCCGCGCAACCAGGTGGCCGATACGCGCACCGTGCATGCCGACGAAGACAAGATGACGGCCTTTGTGTTCAAGATTCAGGCGAACATGGACCCGAACCACCGCGACCGCATTGCCTTTGCGCGCATCTGCTCCGGCAAGTTGGAGCGTGGCATGAAGGCGCGGCTGGCGCGCACTGGCAAGCAGATGGGCCTGACGGCGCCGCAATTCTTCTTCGCCTCGCAGCGTCACATTGCCGATACGGCATTTGCGGGCGATGTGGTGGGCATTCCCAACCACGGCACATTGCGCATCGGCGACACGCTGACCGAAGGTGAAAACCTCGTCTTCCAGGGCGTGCCGAACTTCTCGCCGGAAATTCTGCGCCGCGTGCGGCTGGAAGATGCGATGAAGGCCAAGAAGCTGAAGGAAGCGCTACACCAGATGGCCGAAGAGGGCGTCGTGCAGCTGTTTTCACCAGAAGACGGCTCACCCGCCATCGTCGGCGTGGTCGGTGCGTTGCAGCTGGACGTTTTGAAGGAACGGCTGATGGGCGAATATGGCCTGCCGGTTTCGTTCGAAATGTCGCGCTTTTCGATCTGCCGCTGGATTTCGTCTGATCAGGCGGCGGATATGGAAAAGTTCCTGACCGTCAAGCGCGGGGATATCGCCCGCGATCTGGATGGCGATCCGGTGTTTCTGGCGCAGGACGCGTTTTCGCTGCGCTATGAGGCGGAACGGTATCCGGCCATCAAGATGGCGGCGATCAAGGAGTATCATGTCGCCAAGGCGGCGTGATGTTTGCGATTGGGTGGGTGGTTGGCGGCAGAGTGTGGGGCTCACCCCCCTCTGCCCTGCCGGGCATCTCCCCCTCAGGTGGGGAGATCGATTCGCGGCAACCTCCCGGCCACCTCGAAGGCTGCGGATACACTTGTGAGCACGCGTCTTTCCGATCTCCCCCCTTGAGGGGGAGATGCCTGGCAAGGCAGAGGGGGGTGAGCCCCACACTCTGCCGAACCTTTTCACACGTTATTGCATTTCGACTCAGCCCTGCGCGTCGCGTTTGCGCTCTATCGCGTCCCACAGCAGGCTCGCAACATCAGCACCGCCGAACTTCTTGACTTCACGAATACCCGTTGGCGAGGTGACGTTGATCTCCGTCATGTAGTCTCCGATGACATCGATGCCGACGAAGAGGAAGCCGCGTTCGCGCAGCGCCGGGCCGATGCGTTCGCAGATTTCTTTTTCGCGGTTTGTCAGTTCCGTCGGTTCAGGGCGGCCACCGGCGTGCATGTTGGAGCGGGCATCGTTTTCCGCAGGCACACGGTTGATGGCACCGACGGGCTCTCCATCCACCAGCAGGATACGTTTATCACCCTTGCGGACGTCAGGCAGATATTGCTGGGCGATATAGGGTTCGCGGAACATCTGGCCGAACATTTCTAGCAGCGAGGAGAAGTTGCGGTCATCGCGGGTGGAGTGGAAAACGCCAGCACCGCCATTGCCGTAGAGTGGCTTCAGGATGATATCGCCCATTTCTTCGCGGAAGCGGGAAATCTCGGCTACATCCTTGGTGATCAGCGTGGTGGGCATGAGGTCGGCGAATTCGGTGACGAAAATCTTTTCCGGCGAATTGCGCACCCAGGCCGGGTCGTTCACCACAAGCGTCTTGGGGTGAATGCGCTCCAGCAAATGGGTGGAAGTGATATAGGCCATGTCGAACGGCGGGTCCTGGCGCAGATGAATGACATCCATCGTGGCGAGGTCGACGCGTTCCGGCTCTGAAAGGGAAAAGTGGTCGCCCTTGATATCGCGCAGTTCCATCTGCTCGACGGTGGCGTAAATCTTGCCATCGCGCATGGAGAGGCGATCCGGCGTGTAATGGAAGAGGCGGTAGCCACGGGCCTGCGCCTCAAGGCTGATCGCGAAGGTGCTATCGCCCGCAATGTTGATGCCGGAGACATGATCCATCTGGATCGCGACGTTCTTGATTTTAGCCATGCGCAATTTCCTGTTAAAAGCCCGCAAGATGTAGGCTAGCGAAGCTTCAAAGGCAACTGTTACGCGGCGGCCTATCTATGAGTTTTATTGAAGAATATCAGGTTGCAAGCGACTGTGTTTTGGCAGGCATGAGCTTGTTCTTGACGCGATAAGCAAAGGCTACCGGCCAGGGGAACGGGCGGCGCAGAAAGGCGACTTTGCGGACGTAAGTGTCCACCCGCCATGTGGCCCATGTGCCAGCCTTGAAATAGGCGACATCGCCCGCACGAAGCTCGTGCACGGAACCATCTTCCGCCGTCACATGTACCTCGCCTTCAAGAATATGGACGGTCTCATCCCAGCCGAAGAACCAGCGAAACGTACCGGAGGTGCAATCCCAAAGGGCGGTGTAGGCAGCGCGGTCGCCACTGCGGGAATGGTCCGCCATGCGGGCTTGCGGTGCGCCGGCAATGATCCAGTCCGGATTGATGGGCGACGGTTTCATGTCCATGGTTTGAGAGGCGGCAGAAACCACCGGCTCGGCCTTTTCCCGGCTTTTCGATAGCGGTATCGACGGCACGGAGCGCCCCGCCAACGCAGCCACACTTGCGATCATGACATGTAAAACCATATTGCGTCCCCAACTTGCAACGTCAGGCTTATAACACAAATGGAGTATGCATGCTCTTCCAAAAATACCACCAATTTTAATGGAAGAGCATTTTGGCGTGTCTTAATGCGCTGCAGCGAGCTGTTGTGTAGGTTGCTGCGCACTTGCCGCTGCACCTTCGATGCGTTTTCCGCTTTCGACATCGAAGAAATGCAGCTTTTCCGGCGCAATCGACAGTGACATGTTCTGCGGCATTTCGGTTTCCGCCGAGCATGCCAGTGTCAGCGTCTGGTCGCCCAGCATGCCGTGAACGAGGCGCTGTGAGCCGAGTTCTTCGATGTAATCGACGCGGAAGGGCATGCCCTCTTCACCCGCACCAGCAAGCCGCAAATCTTCCGCACGCATGCCGACGGTGACCTTGCCGGAGGCGGGTGCGTAGCCGTTGAGCGACAGGATGGCGGGGCCGATGGCAAGGCGATCTCCGTGCAGTTCGCCTGCCAGAAGGTTCATGGCAGGCGAGCCGATGAAGCTGGCGACGAAGGTGGAGGCGGGCTTGTGGTAGACTTCGAGCGGTGCGCCAATCTGCTCGATGCGACCGGCATTGAGCACCACGAGGCGATCCGCCAGTGTCATGGCTTCCAACTGGTCGTGCGTGACATAGATGGAGGTGGTTCCGAGGCGGCGTTGCAGGCGCTTGATTTCGCCACGCATGGAGACACGCAGCTTGGCATCGAGGTTGGACAGCGGCTCATCGAAGAGGAAGGCGGCAGGCTTGCGCACGATGGCACGGCCCATGGCCACACGCTGACGCTGACCGCCGGAGAGCGCGCGAGGCTTGCGATCCAGATAGGGCTGAAGTTCCAGCATGCGGGCAGCTTCCGCCACGCGCGCATCGATCTCGTCCTTTGGAGTCTTGCGGTTCTTCAGGCCATATTCCAGGTTCTGGCGCACAGACATATGCGGGTAGAGCGCGTAGTTCTGGAACACCATGGCGATGTCGCGGTCGGCGGGTTCCATCTTGTTCACCACTTTGCCCGCGATGGAAACTTCTCCCTGAGAAATGCTCTCAAGACCCGCGACCATCCGCAACAGAGTCGATTTTCCGCAGCCCGAGGGACCGACCAGCACAATGAATTCGCCATCCTTGATGTCGATGGAAACGGAGTCCACCGCCTTGGCACCGGCAGAATAAATCTTCGATACGTTTGCGATTGTAATGTCAGCCATATTATTTCTCCGTCTCTGTTAGTCCGCGGATAAATAGCCGCTGCATGAAAATGACGATCAGAATGGGCGGCAGCATCGCAAGGACCGCGCCCGCCATCACGATGTTCCACTCAATGATGCCGTCCTGCACGGTCACCATACGCTTCATGCCCATCATCAATGTGTAGTAACCCGGATCGGTTGTGACGAGCATTGGCCAGAGATACTGCACCCAGCCGTAAATGAAGAGGATGACGCAGAGTGCGCCGATGTTGGTCCTCGACAGCGGCAGGAGAATATCTCGGAAGAATTTCATCGGGCCCGCACCATCAACGCGCGCCGCTTCCAGCATTTCATCCGGAATAGTCATGAAAAACTGGCGGAAGAGAAACGTGGCTGTAGCCGAGGCGATGAGCGGAATCGTAAGACCTGCCCAGGAGTTTAGCATGCCGAGGTCCGCCACGATTTTATACGTCGGCATAATGCGGACTTCGACCGGCAGCATGAGTGTGACGAAAATGATCCAGAACGCCAGTTGGCGGAATGGAAAGCGGAAATAAACAATGGCGAAGGCGGACAGAATGGAGATGGCAATCTTCCCCACCGTGATGACCAGGGCCATAATGAGAGAGTTCAGGGCCATATGCGAATAGTTCGGCAATCCATTTGCTGCGGACGCACTTGTCAGAAGCTGGCGATAATTCTCAATGAAATGTGACCCGGGCAGCAGCGGTACAGAAGCGCTGACCAAAGTCGAAGCGTCATGCGTTGACGCAATGATGGCGACGTAAACCGGGAACGCGACGACCAGAAAGCCACATATCAAAAAGGCGTGGGTCAGGAAGGTCAGGAATGGGCGATTTTCAATCATGATCTTTCCTCAATACTGCACGCGGCGTTCGACATAGCGGAACTGCACGAAGGTCAGGATCATAACGATCAACATCAGCAAAACCGATTGCGCCGAAGACGAACCGATATTCAGGCCAACATAACCATCCTGAAAAACCTTGTAGACCAGCGTCGTGGTCGACTGTGCAGGACCGCCGCCGGTTGTTGCATCAATGATGGGGAAGGTATCGAACATCGTGTAGTTCACGTTGATAATGAATAGAAAAAACGTCGTCGGTGAAATCAGCGGCAACGAGATGTTGAAGAAGCGCTTGACCGGGCCGGAACCATCAATGGCTGCGGCCTCCACGAGGGATTGCGGCACCGATTGCAGACCCGCCAGAAAGAAAAGGAAATTGTAGGAAATCTGCTTCCAGGCAGACGCGATGATAATGAGGATCATGGCGTGAGTGCCATTCAGGTCATGCTGCCATTTGATCCCGATCATCTGCAAGTAGTAAGGCAGAATACCTGTAGACGAATTGAAGAGGAACCACCACAAAACACCGGCTATGACCGGCGCGACCGCATAGGGCCAGACCAACAACGTGGTGTAGACACGGCTAGACCGGGCGAAACGATCCACAGCTGCTGCAAAAGCGAGGCCTAGAACCATGGATAATACCGTTACCGAAACAGCAAAAATCGCAGTTTGTCCCAAAGCATCCCTATAGTTGGGATCCGCCAGAAGGTTCTTGTAATGGGTCAGACCGACGAACACAGTGGTGAAACCAAAAGGGTCTTCACGCTCAAATGACGATTTGACAGCCTGTGCGGCAGGCCAGATGAAGAAAATGAGGGTGATGATCAACTGAGGCGCAAGCAGCAGATAAGGCAGTAAGCGACTGTCGAATGTGGTTCGTTTCGTTTCCATGAAGTCCCGCTACGGTGCGCTGAACAGAGAAAAAGAGGGCCGGCAGTACCGGCCCTCTCTCCACGATATAGACGTCGTTTAGTTTGCTTCTTCGAATTCGCGAAGAAGCGTATTGCCACGCGTTACAGCGCTGTCGAGTGCCTGCTGAGCGTCCTTCTTGCCAGCAAGAAGCGACTGGAACTCTTCATCCACGATGGTGCGGACCTGCGTGAAGTTTCCGAAGCGAACGCCCTTGGAGTTGGCAGTTGGCGTACCGCGGGTGATCTGCTGGATCGCAACATCCGAGCCCGGGTTCTTGGTGTAGTAACCCTGGGTTTTGCCGAGCTCGTAAGACGCGTTGGTAATCGGCAGATAACCGGTGAACTGGTGCCAGTCGGCCTGAACTTCAGGCTTCGAAAGGTAGGAGAAGAACTTTGCAACGCCCTTATACGTCGCTTTGTCCTTGCCGTTCAGCACCCAAAGTGTCGCGCCGCCGATGATGGAGTTCTTAGGTTCCTTGATGACGTCGTCATAGTAAGGAAGCGGGGCAAAGCCCGGTGTGAAAGACTTGGCATTGTTGATAACGCCAGCGCGGCCAGCCGACGAATTCATCGTCATTGCGCATTCCTGAGCATAGAACATGGTAGCCGCCTGATCGCCGCCCACTGGGCCGCCATACTTGAAGAGGCCTTCGTCCTGCCACTTCTTCAGGTTGGACCAATGCTTAACCTGAACAGGGCCATTGAACTTGAATTCGGTGTTGAAGCCACCAAAACCGTTTTCCTGCGTGCCGAAAGGCTGATCATGCAGGGCGGACAGGTTTTCGGTCTGTACCCAGGTGATCCAAGCCGATGTGAAACCGCATTTTGCAGCGCCGGACGTGACGATCTTCTTTGAAAATTCCTCAACCTCCTTCCAGGTCTTTGGAGCAACTTCAGGATCAAGGCCTGCCTTTTTGAAGACGTCCTTGTTGTAATACATGATAGGCGTGGAAGAGTTGAACGGCAGCGACAAGATGTTGCCACTTGTGTCGGAATAGTAACCGACAACCGGTGCCAGGAACGACTTGGTATCGAAAGACTCGCCTTCGTCCGCCATCAGTTTGTAGACGGGATAAACTGCCCCCTTAGCGGCCATCATGGTGCCGGTGCCGACTTCAAAAACCTGAACGATGGCAGGCTGCTGGTTTGCACGGAACGCAGCGATGGCGGCTGTCAGAGTTTCAGGATAGCTGCCTTTGTAAACAGGAACCACCTTATATTCACTCTGGCTCTCGTTGAAGTTCTTCGCGATGCTCTCAAGCTTCTGGCCAAGTTCACCGCCCATGGCGTGCCACCAGGTTACTTCGGTCGCTGCGAGCGAAGACGACGCAGACAGAGCGACAGCCAAAGCCGCCATAGAAATGTTCTTGAACATAATAATATCCTCTACCGCCCTTGTTGGGAGAGGATGCGAATAGGCCCGTTCCGTGACGGGGCTTTTACAGTTTTATAGCAGATTTGTTACAGCGCGAACTGTTCAAGTCGCGTATTGAAACAGCATCACCTTCCATTGCGCCGTGCTGTGCGCAACACGGCGATAATTCAAATCGTCCAACAAGAGAACTGCGTGTCCTAAAGCGCTGCAGCGAGCTGTTGCGCCGGTTGCTGGGCAGTAGCCGCTGCACCTTCGATGCGTTTTCCGCTTTCGACATCGAAGAAATGCAGCTTTTCAGGCGCAATCGATAGCGAAAGATCTTGCGGCATTTCGGTTTCGGCAGAGCATGCCAGTGTCAGCGTCTGGTCGCCCAGCATGCCGTGGACGAGGCGCTGTGAGCCGAGTTCTTCGATGTAATCGACGCGGAAGGGCATGCCCTCTTCGCCCGCAGCGGAAAGCCGCAAATCTTCCGCACGCATGCCGACGGTGACCTTGCCGGAGGCGGGTGCGTAGCCGTTGAGCGACAGGATGGCGGGGCCGATGGCAAGGCGATCTCCGTGCAGTTCGCCTGCCAGAAGGTTCATGGCAGGCGAGCCGATGAAGCTGGCGACGAAGGTGGAGGCGGGCTTGTGGTAGACTTCGAGGGGCGCGCCGATCTGTTCGATGCGACCGGCATTCAGCACCACCAGGCGGTCCGCCAGCGTCATGGCTTCCAACTGGTCATGGGTCACGTAAATGGAAGTGGTGCCGAGACGGCGTTGCAGGCGCTTGATCTCGCCGCGCATGGAAACGCGCAGTTTGGCATCGAGGTTGGACAGCGGCTCATCGAAGAGGAAGGCGGCCGGTTTGCGCACGATGGCACGGCCCATCGCCACACGCTGGCGCTGACCGCCTGAGAGAGCACGCGGCTTGCGATCCAGATAGGGCTGAAGCTCCAGCATGCGGGCGGCTTCCGCCACGCGCGCATCTATTTCGGCCTTTGGCGTCTTGCGGTTTTTGAGGCCATATTCCAGATTCTGGCGCACCGACATATGCGGGTAGAGCGCGTAGTTCTGGAACACCATGGCGATGTCACGGTCGGCGGGTTCGATGTCATTGACGACGCGATTGCCGATAGAGACGGTGCCATCGGAAATTTCTTCCAGACCAGCCACCATGCGCAAAAGCGTAGACTTGCCGCAGCCCGAAGGGCCGACGAGCACGATGAACTCTCCATCCTTGATGGAGATATCCACATCGTGCACGGCGCGCATACCGTTGGAGTAATCCTTGCAGACCTGACTGATTTCGATTTCGGCCATTGTCGTTTTCCTTATTTGTCGCTTTCGGTGAGGCCCTTGATGAACCAGCTCTGGAAGATGACGACGATCAACACAGGTGGCAGCATGGCCAGAACGGCAAGCGCGAAAGCTTCGTTGTAGTCGGGAATTTGCGAACCGATCCAGACCTGCAGGATCGACTTGATGCCGCGCATGATGGTGAAGAAGCTCTCATCATTGGTCATGAGCATGGGCCAGAGATACTGGTTCCAGCCATAGACGAACATGATGATGAAGATGGCGGCCATCATGGTGCGTGACAGGGGCAGCAGAATATCGATGAAGAATTTGACGGGCCCCGCACCATCGATGCGAGCAGCTTCCAGAATTTCATCCGGCACCGCCTTGAAGAATTGGCGGAAATAGAACGTACCGGTGGCCGATGCCAGAAGCGGCACGATGAGACCGGTGTAGGAGTTCAGTAGCCCCAGTTTACTCATGACTTCGTAGGACGGCATGATGCGCACTTCGAGCGGCAGGAGCAGCGTAGTGAAGATGATCCAGAAGGCCAGCGTTGCGAAACGAAAGCGGAAATAGACGATGGCATAGGCCGCCAGCATCGATAACGCGATCTTGCCGACCGCAAAGCCAATGCCGAGGATCAGCGAATTGATGACCATGTTGAGGCCGGTAACCTGACCGGTGAAGCCGCCCTTCTGGGTCAGAACCTTCTCATAGGTGCCAACGAAATTATCGCCCGGAAGCAGCGTCAGGCCGTTCATGTGAATGTCGGCTGCGGTATGTGTCGATGTCATGAAGGCAACAACGACCGGCAGGATCAGCAACAGCGAGCCGATGATGAGAATGAGGTGGTCGAGGGGTTTTGTCTTGTACATGTCAGATACTCCTCAACCGTAATGGATGCGTTTTTCGAGGAAGCGGAATTGCAGGACCGTCAGCACGAACACCACGACCATGAGAATGACCGACTGTGCTGAGGAACCGCCGATATCGTTGCCACGGAAGCCATCCAGAAACACCTTGTAGACAAGGGTAATGGGGTTGTTGGCGGCTTTGTCCTTCACCATCACGTCGATGACCGCAAAGGTATCGAACAGCGCATAGGTGATGTTGATGATGAGAAGGAAGAAAGCGGTTGGTGCCAGCAGCGGCATGATGACCGTCCAGAACCGGCGAAAACCGGAGCGGCAATCGATAAAGGCGGCTTCGCGCACGGACACCGGCACGCTTTGCAGGCCCGACAGGAAGAAGATGAAATTATAAGGAATCTGCTTCCAGACCGAAACGGAGATCATGGCGAAGGCGGTGTCGAAATAATTGACGCCCACCTGCATGTGCCAGCCGAGATAGGCGGCGATCTTGACGAAGGGGCCGATGTGCTGATCGAAAAACATCATGCCGATGAGGCCCGCGACCGGCGGGGCGATGGCGTATACCGAAATCAGCATCGTCTTGTAAGCGGAAGCGCCGCGAATGATCGCATCTGCCTTGACCGCCAGGAGCAGGCCGATGGCCAGTGAGAAAATAGTAACGAGAACGGTGAAGATGACCGTGAACTTGGCGATGCTGAGATATTCGGCGCTGAACAGCGCATCGGAATAATTGGCAAGGCCGACAAAGGTGGAGCCGAAGCCGAAGGGGTCTTCGATGTAGAAGGACGACTGAACGGCCTGCACCGACGGCCAATAGAAGAACACGAATATGACGAGCAGCTGCGGCGCGATGAAGAGGTAAGGCAGCGCAGACGACGAGAACTGCACCCTTTTGGCAGCCGATTCAGCGGTCACCGCAGGCTTTCTGGCCTTGGCGATGAAGCCCGGCAGAAACCGGAGGGGACGCGGTTGTGAAGACGTATAAGCCACGCGCGCAAACCTTTGTGGGTTGTGGCTTCTCTTCAAGGCTGAAGGGAGGCCGGGACTATGGGAGGCTTCGCATTCTTACTCGCCGTCATCCTCGGGCTTGTCCCGAGGATCTAACCACGTTCAATGTTGTGGTTCGTTAGATCCTCGGGACAAGCCCGAGGATGACGGCGGGGGTTGGACAAGCCTTGCAGATAACCAACGGACCTTCCCTCGTCATGAAGGAAGGTCCATCTAATTTCAGAGGTCGTTTAATCAGCCAGCGGTCTTGGCGAAGCGGGCCAGAAGGTCGTTGCCTTCCTTTTCGATGATGTTGAAGGCGTCCTTGACGGAAACTTCACCGGAGAAGATGCGGCCGTATTCACGTTCCATGATGGCGCGGATCTGTGGGTAGAAGCCGAGGCGATAACCCTTGGACCATTCACCGCCTGGAAGCGAAAGCTGCTTGATGCCGACTTCGGCAACAGGCTGCTTCTCGTAATAGCCTTCCTTCTTGGTCAGCTCGTAAGCTGCCTGCGTGATAGCAACGTAACCGGTTGCCTGGTGGTAGAACTTCTGGATTTCAGGCGATGTCAGGAACTGGAAGAAGCTGGCAACGCATTTGTTTTCTGCTTCAGGCTTGCCGGACATGGCAAACAGGGCAGCGCCACCGATGAAAGAGTTGGTGCCTGCACCCTTGATGGAGCCCCAGTATGGCAGGAAGGTTGCGGAGAACGGCATCTGTGCCGTCTTCTGCAGGCCACCGAAGGAGCCGGAAGAACCGATCCAGAGCGCGACCTTGTTTTCTTCGAATGGCTTCTGGTTATCGTTCCAGCCTGCGCCGTAATAGGCGAAGTAACCCTGATCCTTCCAGGACTTCAGCTTTTCGAACATCATGATGAGGTTCGGGTCGGTGACCTTCAGCTTGGTGTCGACAACGCTGTCGTAGCCATTGTTGTTGGTGGCGAACTGAAGGTTGTTGCGCGAGAAGAAGTTCTCGGTGAACTCCCATGTCAGCTGGGTCTGAACGAGCGGAATGAAACCGGCTTCCTTCAGCTTCGGTGCGATGGCTTCGAATTCTTCCCAGGTCTTTGGCGCTTCGACACCAGCCTTTTTCAGGGCTTCGGTGTTGAGATACATGATAGGCGCGGACGAGTTGAACGGCATGCCGACGAACTTGCCATCAGCGGCAGCAAAGAAGCTGCGCACGCCGGGAATGAAGGCTTCGCGGTCGAACTTGTAACCAGCCTTGGTGATGATGTCTTCAGCAGGAATGACAGCGCCCTTGGCATTGATGATGGTGGCGGCACCGGCATCGAAGACCTGAAGGATGTTTGGCTGTTCGCCGGAGCGGAAAGCAGCGATGCCGCTGGCCAGGGCTTCTTCGTAAGAACCCTTGGAAACCGGTGTTATCGCGCACTCGCTCTGGGCAGCGTTGAACTTCTGGGAGACTTCATTGATGACTTCACCGTTGCGGCCGCCCATGCCGTGCCACCAGGTGATGTTGGTTGCCGCCATGGAAGACGTCGCCGAAAACGTGATGGCCATTGCAGCCATGGAAAACTTCTTGATCATAGTTTCGATCCTCTACCGCCCTTGTTGGGTGAGGATGCGAATAGGCCCCTTCGATGACGGGCCTTTTACAAATTTATGGCAGATTTATTACAGCACAACCTAATGAATGAGGCAGCACATCGAATCACACCGCCAGCGTGCAACCCTCAAAAGGCATCGATGAAATGTTTTGGCAGGCGGCGCGGTAAAACTGCGATGATATCGAAGCGGGATGACAGCAAAGCGGCATCGCGGCGGCGCGACAGCCAGAGGTCTGCGGCGGCCCGGATGCGGTTCTGCGAGGCGTAGCTGACGGCATCGACGGCGCTGGTTTCGGTGCTGCGGGCTTTGACCTCAACGAAAGCGATCACATGCTTATTGCGGGCGATGAGATCGATCTCTCCCAGCGGCGTGCGGTGGCGCAGGGCAAGGATGCGATAGCCTTTGAGTATGAGATAAAGGGCGGCCCAATATTCAGCCCGATGGCCACGCTTTTCAGCGCGGCGCCGGTGTTTCATGGGCGGCTTGGTCTTCGGCTCAGGCGCCATCGCTGTCCTTCATGTCGAGGATGCGTTGATAAAGTTCCTTGCGCGGAAGGCCGGTGAGCTTTGCCGCCTCAGCCGCGGCCTTGGCGGCGGGCATGGAGGAGACGAGGTCTTTCAGCAGCTTTTCGACATCTTCCATATCGGGGATTTCGTCGTAGGAGGGTGGTTCGATTAGAAGCACGATCTCGCCTTTGACGATGCGGTCGTCGTTGTAGAACTCCGTGAGTTCACCAAGCGTCCCTCGGCGGAATTCCTCGAAGGTTTTGGTGAGTTCCCGGCACACGACGGCGCGGCGGTTTACGCCCAGCACTTCGGACGCCACCTTCACCGTGGCGCTGATGCGGTGCGGGGATTCGAAGAAGATCAGGGTGGCCGGGATTTTGGCCAGTTCGGAAAAGCGGTCGCGCTTGCCCTTGTCCTTGACCGGCAGAAAGCCCGCAAACAGGAAGGCATCGCTTGGCATGCCGGAGCCGACGAGTGCGGCGAGCGGTGCGGATGGGCCGGGAATGGGTACGACACGATGGCCTGCCTCAAGCGCCATCTGGCCGAGCCGATAACCGGGATCGGAGACGAGCGGCGTTCCGGCATCCGACACGAGCGCCACGGATTTTCCGGCATCCAGCGCGGCAATGAGCTTGGGGCCAGCCTCTTCGGCATTGTGCTCATGATAGGAATAGGGACGGTTGCGAATGCCGTACCGGTCCAAGAGAATACGGGTTACGCGGGTGTCTTCGCAGGCCAGAACATCGGCAGAGGCCAGCGTTTCCAGCGCCCGCACGGTGATGTCGCCCAGATTGCCGATGGGGGTGGCGACCAGATAAAGCGCTGCATCGATGGGTCTCGCAGGCACGGTGAAGCCGCCGACCTTGAAACCGCGGCCATTTAATTCTGGTGCGTCGTTACCCTCTTCGGTCGATATGTCGTCTGTCACCGCGTCATTCCCATCATGTCATGTTTCCCTGCCTTTATGGTCAAGACGAGGGCCGGGAACAAGGGCGCTTGTTGACCAAAGCCCTGTGAACACTGTGTATAGGTGGAAAATGAAACAGATGGCGCCGAGTAGCCTCTTGCATTTTCCTCAATAACTCTGCCATTTTGCCCGTCCACATTATCCGGCACCCAAGCTGGAGAAGACTATCTTGGCGATCCGAGCTTTGGGATCGCAACGGTTGAAAGCGGTAGTGTCCATGCGTATTACTCTCGAGCGGTCGAACCTTCTGAAATCGCTGAACCACGTTCATCGCGTGGTGGAACGGCGCAACACGATCCCCATTTTGTCCAACGTGCTGCTGCGCGCTTCCGACGCGAAGCTGGACATGAAGGCGACCGACCTCGATCTTGAGATCACCGAGGCCACACCGGCCATGGTGGAACAGGCAGGCTCCACCACCGTGCCTGCGCATCTGCTCTATGAAATCGTGCGCAAGCTGCCGGACGGTTCGGAAGTGCTTCTGGCGACGAACCCTGACGGGTCAAGCATGACGGTTGCCTCCGGTCGTTCGAAGTTCTCGTTGCAGTGCCTGCCGGAAACCGACTTTCCCGATCTGACGGCGGGTACGTTCAGCCACAGCTTCAAGCTGAAGGCAGCCGATCTGAAGATGCTGATCGACCGCACGCAGTTTGCAATTTCGACCGAAGAGACGCGTTATTACCTCAACGGCATTTTCTTCCACACCATCGAAAGCGACAATGACCTGAAGCTGCGCGCCGTGGCTACCGACGGTCACCGTCTGGCGCGCGCCGATGTCAAGGCGCCCTCGGGTTCGGAAGGCATGCCGGGCATCATCATTCCGCGCAAGACGGTTGGCGAATTGCAGAAGCTGGTCGACAATCCCGAGCTGGAAGTCACGGTCGAGGTCTCCGACGCCAAGATCCGCATGACCATCGGCGACATCGTCATGACCTCCAAGCTGATCGACGGCACCTTCCCGGATTACCAGCGGGTTATCCCAACCGGCAACGACAAGGAAATGCGCGTTGATTGCCAGAGCTTCGCCAAAGCCGTGGACCGCGTTTCGACGATCTCTTCCGAGCGTGGCCGCGCCGTGAAGCTTGCCATTGCCGAAGGTCAATTGACGCTGACGGTGAACAACCCGGATTCGGGCAGTGCGACGGAAGAAGTGGCTGTCGGCTACGAGCATGACGGCATGGAAATTGGCTTCAACGCCAAGTATTTGCTTGATATTACCGCTCAGCTTTCCGGCGAGGACGCGATCTTCCTTCTCGCCGATGCCGGATCTCCAACGCTGGTGCGCGACACCGCGGGCGATGACGCGCTTTACGTGCTGATGCCGATGCGCGTTTAGGACGCTCCCGTCTTGGAAACATGCAAAATGCCGGTGACGTCCTCACCGGCATTTTTGTTTGCGGATTTTTTACAGTTTGTTAAGATTTTCCAGTTGCGACATTTTTCATTGCCTTTACGACAGGACGAGACAACATATCGCCATAGTTTCAACAAATGTTGTTTCGACGTGAACAGAGGGGACGCGGATGGGACTGAGCTTGAAAGAACGCTTCGGCAGAAAATTCGAAGAGGAAATCCGTTTCTTCAAGGGCATGGTGAACCAGCCCAAGAAGGTGGGGGCCATCGTTCCGACATCCGGCATCACCGCGCGGCGCATGGCCAGTGTCATCACTCCTCAATCCGGCCTGTCCGTTCTGGAACTGGGGCCGGGCACCGGCTGCATCACCAAGGCTATTCTGGGTCGCGGCCTGAAGCCGGAGCAGATCACCGCCATCGAATATTCCACCGACTTCTATCAGCAGCTTCTGCGCAGCTATCCCGGCGTCAACTTCATCAATGGCGATGCCTTCGATCTGGATACGACATTGGGCGAGCAGAAGGACCAGATGTTCGACTGCGTGATCTCAGCCGTGCCGATGCTGAATTTCCCGATGGCAGCGCGCATCAAGCTGCTGGACGAGCTGTTGAAGCGCGTGCCGCATGGGCGTCCGGTGGTACAGATTTCCTACGGTCCGGTATCGCCCATCGTGGCCCAGCCGCATCTCTACCACATCCGCCATTTCGACTTCGTGGTGCGCAACATTCCGCCAGCGCAGCTGTGGACCTATACACGCGCCTGAGCTAGGCTTGCGCACATGTATGCGCTTTACATCACCCATCCGCAGGTGCGGATCGATGCGACGGTGGCGGTTCCCGACTGGGGATTGTCCGATATCGGCATAGAGCGGGCCCGCAAGGCGAGCCTGCTGCCTTGGGCCAAAGGCCTGCGACGTATTGTTTCCAGCAAAGAAAACAAGGCCATCGAAACGGCGCGGATTCTTGCCCGCGCCAGCGGCACAACACCGGAAACCGCAGCGGACATGCATGAGAATGACCGCAGCGCGACAGGCTTTCTGCCGCCGGAACAGTTCGAACGCGCCGCCGACTGGTTCTTTGCCCACCCTCATGCCAGCTACAAGGGTTGGGAGACGGCGGCGGATGCGCAGACACGTATCGTTGACGCCATAGAAGCTATCCTTGCCAGCCACGATCCGGCGAAACCGATTGCCTTTATCGGCCATGGTGCCGTTGGCACATTGCTGAAATGCCACTTGGCCCACAACCTCATCACGCGACGGGAAGACCAGCCGCCCGGCGGTGGCAACCTCTACTGTTTTTCCCTTGCAGACAGGCGCATCACATGCGACTGGACGGCAATGGAAACGTGGCAGGGGATGACACTATGACCGCACGCGAGCGCTTGATTGTCGGGCTGGACCTTCCAACCGTGGCGCAGGCCGAGAGCATCGTCAACGCATTGGGCGACGATGTTCTGTTCTACAAGATAGGCCACCAGCTGGCCTTTGCCGGTGGGCTGGAATTTGCCAAGGAGCTGGCCGCCAGCGGCAAGAAAATCTTCCTCGACATGAAGCTTCTCGATATCGACAACACCGTGGCATCGGGCGTCGAAAACATCGCCAAGATGGGCATGTCGATGCTGACGCTGCACGCCTACCCCAAAGCGATGCGGGCGGCGGTCAAGGCGGCGGAAGGTTCCGGCCTGACGCTGCTGGGCGTGACGGTTTTGACCTCCATGGATGACGCCGATCTGATGGAAGCCGGATATCAGGGCGACGCACGCTCGCTGGTGCTGAAGCGAGCTGCTCAGGCGCGGGATGCAGGCATGGGCGGCATCGTCTGTTCGGCGGAGGAATCTGCGGCGGTGCGTGAGATCGTCGGAGCGGACATGGCAGTCGTGACCCCCGGCATTCGCCCCATCGGCGGCGAGGCGGGCGACCAGAAGCGGGTGGTAACGCCATTCGATGCCATCAAGGCCGGTTCCAGCCATCTGGTCGTAGGTCGTCCCATCGTAAAAGCTGCCGATCCGAAGGCTGCTGCGCGCGCCATTCTGGATGAAATGTCAAAAGCAATCTGAGAGGAAAACATCATGGCCAAGGGTTACTGGATTGCACAGGTGGATGTGCGCGACGCAGAGCGTTACAAGGACTATATCTCCACGGCGACACCGGCTTTTGAACGGTACGGCGCGAATTTTCTCGCCCGCGGCGGTTCCGTAACGCAGCTTGAGGGCAAGGGCCGGGCGCGCAATGTCGTCATCGAATTTCCATCAATGCAACATGCTCTGGATTGCTACAACTCGGATGAATACCAGCTGGCACTGAAAATCCGCAAGGAAGTGGCCGACTCCGAACTGATGATCATGGACGGCCTTTGATCATCGTCAAGCATCCGTTCATTCTGGTGGTTGGCGGATGCTGTTCTCTCTTCCCGTTGTCCCGGCTTTAAGCTAAGAGACGGAAACGCTATATCAACGCTTCGCAGGAGCCTCCCATGCCATTGGCCAACCTTCCCCCTCTCGTCACCGTTTTTGGCGGTTCGGGCTTCGTCGGACGGCATGTGGTGCGGACGCTCGCGAAGCGCGGTTACCGCATTCGCGTTGCCGTTCGTCGCCCTGATCTGGCAGGCTTTTTGCAGCCTCTGGGCAATGTCGGGCAGATCTCCTTTGCTCAGGCTAACCTGCGCTACAAGGACTCGGTCAACAAGGCCGTGGCGGATGCTGACCATGTGGTGAACTGCGTCGGCATTCTGTTCGAAAGCGGTCGCAACACCTTTGACGCCGTGCAGGAATTCGGTGCGCGCGCCGTGGCTGAAGCCGCCAAGAATGCCGGTGCGACTTTGACGCATATTTCCGCTATTGGCGCCGATGCGAA
Organism: Agrobacterium vacciniicorymbosi; assembly: GCF_040427045.1. Taxonomy (NCBI): domain Bacteria; kingdom Pseudomonadati; phylum Pseudomonadota; class Alphaproteobacteria; order Hyphomicrobiales; family Rhizobiaceae; genus Agrobacterium; species Agrobacterium vacciniicorymbosi. The sequence continues at coordinate 51,961 of NZ_JBETMF010000004.1, read as the reverse complement.
CTCTTCTGTAGGCTATGCCCGCACCAAGGGTCGCGCTGAAGCGGCCATCCGCTCGGTTCTGCCAGATGCCGTCATCCTGCGCCCTTCGATCGTTTTCGGACCGGAAGATGATTTCTTCAACAAATTTGCCGGCATGGCACAGCGCCTGCCCTTCCTACCGCTGATCGGTGGCGGTCACACCAGGTTCCAGCCCGTCTATGTGGAAGATGTGGCTGAAGTTGTTGCCCGCAGCGTCGATGGCGCATTGAAGAGCGGCACGACCTACGAGCTGGGTGGTCAGGACGTGATGACGTTCCGTGACTGTCTCGAGGCGGTTCTCGCCGCCACCTATCGCCAGCGCCCGCTGGTCAGCGTGCCTTTTGGCATCGCATCGCTGATGGGCAAGATCGCCTCTCTGGTGCCGCTGATCACGCCGCCGCTGACCGCCGATCAGGTCACCATGCTGAGAACCGACAATGTGGTTTCGCCTGATGCCGAAAAGGCCGGGTTGACGCTCGATGGCATCGGTATCACGCCGGTCCGCGTTGCTTCGGTTCTGCCGTCCTATATGGTCAGCTACCGCACCAATGGCCAGTTCAGCAATGCGGGCAAGGCAGCTTAAACTTTATCGCATTTGCTGAGGGAAAAGCGGCATCTCGCTTTTCTCGAAATGCTTTTAAAATAAGCATGCAACCAAATTCAAAGTGGTGAGTTATGCTCCCGACGGGCGGCGAATGTGTTCGCTGCCCTTTTCATTATGTGGGGGCACATCATGCAAACAGCACTTCAGCATCGCAAGCGTGGCACAAGCGCAACTGTGGACAAGAGTTCGCATTAACCCGGTGTTCAGCAAGCTGCTTTATTGATAAACGCCACATCCAACACACATCCGGAACCTAACAATCATAGCGCAGCGGCTTGGACCGTTTCGTTAATCGTCTGAAAGGCAAGTATAAAATGGGCAGGTCTATCGCACTCTTTTTTGCGTGTGCGGCTTTGGTTGTTCTGGCAGGTTCGTTCATGGCACCGGGTACGGTCGCAGCTGGCAAGACCGGCTGCTCGCCCGCATACGGCGTCGATCCATGCGCTACGAGTTCCATCTCGGCAAACTGATCACATCGAGCCATGCGCTTGATGCAGGATCTTTCAAAAAGCGCCATCGGTCTATCGACGGCGCTTTTTTCATGGGCGAAGAAGGCTCGCTCAGCAATAAACGGCTCAACAACCCGTCAAATTTTAAGTCTGTCTTAAAAAAGCTGAACTTATAGTTTCTGCACAGCCGCAGCTTTCTGCCTTCTGGCGATCATCATACATCCTTCTCCTAATTCAAAATTCGAGTGCCGATGCCAACTCTGTTTCATTCTCCCATGTCGACGGCTTCCCGATTCGTCCGGCTGATTCTGGCCGAATACGGCTTTCAGGCGGATCTGGTCGAAGAACAGCCCTGGGAGAAGCGGCGCGAATTTTTGGCACTCAATCCCGCCGGCACGCTGCCGGTCTATCTCGACGACAATATGCGTTCGCTCTGCGGTCCCTATGTTCTGGCTGAATTTCTGGACGAGACCCATGGTGTGCTGAAACGCGACAGGCGCCTTCTGGCCGAAGACCCGTTCCAGCGCGCGGAAATCCGCCGTCTGACGGAATGGTTCCTGCAAAAGATGGAAACCGACGTGACCCGCCCGCTGGTGCGCGAACGCGCCTATAAGCTGCAAATGTCCACCGCGCAGGGTGGCGGCCCGCCAGACAGCAAGCTGCTGCGCACCGCGCGCTCCAATGTTCACCAGCACATGAAATACCTGGAATGGCTGGCCGGTTCGCGCACATGGCTTGCGGGCGATCGCCTGAGCTATGCCGACCTTGCCGCGGCCGCTTCCGTTTCCATTCTCGACTATCTCGGCGAAATTAAATGGCTGGAAGCGCCGATTGCCAAGGAATGGTATCAGCGCGTCAAATCCCGCCCCTCCTTCCGCCCGCTTCTGGCCGAGCGCGTGCCGCGCCTTGCGCCCTCCTCCCATTACGCGGATCTGGATTTTTAAGCCTGAGACACTGGCTTTATATATAGTGATGCTAATGGCAGGCTTTCTGCCGTTCTCATCGGGAGACACGCCATCGATACGGCATTGCAGAAGCAACAGGCTCGCGCCGCCAAGCTGACGGATTTCGTTCGCGCGGAAGCGGCCACGCTCGGCTTCGATCTCTGTCGTATCACCTCCCCCGATAGTATTCCGCTGGCGCCCGAAAGGCTGCGGGAATTTCTGAGCCATGGCTATCATGGCACCATGGGCTGGATGGAGGAAACGCAGGATCGCCGGGCCAGCCCGAAGACGCTGTGGGGCGACGTGCGCTCCGTGGTGATGTTCGGCCTGAACTACGGCCCCGATGAAGACCCGCGCGGTATTCTCTCCAAGCCCGACAAGGCCGCAATCTCCGTCTATGCGCGCAACCGCGATTATCATGACGTCATTAAAGGACGACTGAAGGAGATCGCCACCCGCTTTGCGGCGCGTGCAGGTGAAGACGTGAAGGTCTTTGTCGATACCGCGCCGGTGATGGAAAAGCCGCTGGCTGAAGCTGCCGGTCTTGGCTGGCAGGGCAAGCACACCAATCTGGTCAGCCGCAGCCATGGCTCCTGGCTGTTCTTAGGCAGCATGTTCACCACCGCCGAGCTCTGTCTGGATGAGGCGGAGCGCGACCATTGCGGTTCCTGCCGCGCCTGTCTGGATGCCTGCCCGACCGCGGCCTTCCCTGCGCCCTACAAGCTGGATGCGCGCCGCTGCATTTCCTATCTGACTATCGAGCATAAGGGACCAATCCCGTCCGAATTCCGCCCGATGATCGGCAACCGCATCTATGGCTGTGACGATTGCCTTGCCGCCTGCCCGTGGAACAAGTTTGCGGCCAGTGCGTCGGAGATGAAATTGCAGGCGCGCGAGGAACTGAAAGAGCCGGAAATCGCCTTTCTGCTGACGCTGGATGATGCGGGTTTTCGCGCCTTTTTCAGTGGATCGCCGGTCAAGCGGATCGGTCGAAACCGCTTCGTGCGCAATGTTCTGATTGCGGCGGGAAACTCCGGTGACGTGAAATTCATTCAGCAGTGTCAGCTACTTGCGCAGGATGTGTCGCCCGAGGTTCGCGGCATGGCGGTGTGGGCGCTTTCAAGACTGATGGACAGGCAGAGCTTCCATGCCTACGCTGCCACCCGCAAGACCGAAGACGATTCGGACGTGCTGGACGAGTGGCGTATGGCAGGAGAGTAGATGTCGCATCTGATGATTTTCGGTGCCGGATATTCCGGCAAGGCCATCGCCAGAGCGCTTCAAAGCAAGATGGACCGGATTGCCGGGACCACACGCGGTGAAGACAATATCTCCACACTACAATGTCTGGCGATTGCACCCTTCATCTTTGATGGCGAGACATTGAATGAGGATTTGCGCAGCGAGCTGCGCGGCGTGACCCATCTTGTGCAGTCCATCGCGCCCGGCGCATCCGGCGATCCCCTGCTGCGGCTGTGTGATGGCGATCTCAAAAGTCTGATGCCGCAACTGCAATGGGCCGCCTATCTCTCTACGGTCGGCGTTTACGGCAACCATGATGGCGACTGGGTGGATGAAGACACGCCCTGCCGTCCGGTTTCCGTGCGTTCCAAAGAACGCGTGGCGGCAGAAGAGGCCTGGGAGACGGCGGCGACAGAGGCTGGTGTGGCGCTCTGCGTGCTGCGTCTGTCCGGCATTTACGGGCCGGGGCGCAACGGTCTCGTCAATCTGGACAAGGGCACGGCGCGGCGGCTGGTCAAGAAAGATCAGGTGTTCAACCGGATCCGCGTCGAAGACATCGGGGCTGCGACAGCCTTTTTGATCGAGAAAAACGCGTCCGGCATTTTCAACGTTACTGATGACGAACCCGCACCGCCGCAGGATGTGGTGACATTTGCAGCAGACCTTATGGGTGTGGAGCCGCCGGAGGAGCAATCCTTCGAGACCGCTGAGCTGAGCAACATGGCGCGCTCCTTCTATGGTGAGAACAAACGCGTCTCCAACCGCAAGCTGACGGAGCTTGGTTTCCACTTTGCCTATCCCGATTACCGCCAATCGCTGCGGCAGCTCTGGCAGGACGAAGTATGGCGAGATGAATGAATGTTCATCTTCATTGCGATGAAAAATCCTTCCAAAGGCAGTTTTGAGGAAGGTTTTAATCGCATTTTGGCCTTTTAAGGTTTTGTTAATGCGCAAATTTGGCTAAAATTTTCATGCTTTGGAAAAATATTTCACCATGAATTCGTGATCTGATTCACGACGGCGTGAAGTTGCAATGAATTTCTTCCTTATTGTTGATTCTAAATAAATTTTTCCTGAAAGCATCGAAGGCTATCTAATTACCGCTTCACGACTCATCATCACGAATGTTACAGACTGTAATACTTCGTGATTAGCCCTCGGCCATTTTTTGCCATTTTTCCCTCGCCCTACACTCACCTCAGTTCAATTCGCCTAAGTTCATCGGCGCGGGGCCGAGTATCAGGGAAGCACAGTTTGACGAATATCCGACGCATGACTTTTGCGGCTGCAACTATAGCCGTCTGTTCCATCATCGCTCCACTTCAGGCAAATGCCGGCACCGGCTGCGGAGGCGCATCCTGGTATGCACTGAACTCCAAGACTGCTTCGGGCGAGCGCATGAATCCTTCCAACCTCACCGCTGCTCATCGCTCCTTGCGCTTTGGCACCAAGGTGAAGGTCACCAATGCACGCAACGGCAAGGCCGTCGTCGTTCGCATCAACGACCGTGGCCCGTTCATCAAGGGACGCGTTCTCGATCTCTCCAAGGCAGCGGCCAAGAACATTGGCATGGTCAGCTCCGGCACGGCCAAGGTCTGCTACGAAGTGCTTGCATCCAACTAACAGGCTCCAAGCGTTTTTTAGGGAATTCTTGGTGAAGGCTTGCCCTCGCCACCATTCGCGTCTACCAACCCGGACACATTGTGAATGAGGTAGAAAATGCGTTTGGGCGGGCGTTTGGCCGGGGCTATCGAAGTGTTGGCGGATATCGAGGCGCGCAGACGTCCCGTTGCCGACGCACTGAAGGACTGGGGACTGGCGCATCGTTTCGCTGGTTCCGGCGACAGGGCCGCCATCGGCAACATCGTTTACGATGCCCTGCGCATGAAACTTTCCCACGCATGGCTGATGGACGACGAAAGCGCGACCGCGCTGGGTTATGCCGTGATGCTGCGCCAATGGGGCAAATCCGCCGAACAGCTGAGCGCCGAATTCGATGGCGACAAGTTCGCGCCGGAACCCTTGTCCGAGGCGGCTCTATCAGCATTTGCCTCGCGTGCGCTTTCAGACGCACCTTCTCATATACAGGGCGACATTCCCGACTGGGTGCAGGCCTCCTTTGAGGCCACATTCGGCGACGACTGGCTGCTTCAGGCCAAGGCACTGAATGAGCGCCCGACGCTGGATCTTCGTGCCAATACGCTGAAGGCTTCCCGCACCAAGGTCATCAAGGCATTGGAAGATGCAAAGGCGGAGGCCACACGCATTGCCCGCCAGGGCGTGCGGATCGCCGCTGGCGAAGGCCCGTCACGCCTGCCCAATGTTACCGCCGAACTGTCCTTCCAGAAGGGCTGGTTCGAGGTGCAGGACGAGGGATCGCAGATCGTTGCCGATCTGGCCGGGGCGCAGGAAGGCGAACAAATCCTCGATTATTGCGCAGGCGGCGGCGGCAAGACGCTGGCCATGGCTGCGACCATGAACAACAAAGGTCAGGTTCATGCCTTCGACGCCGACCGCAAGCGGCTGGCACCGATCATCGAGCGGCTGAAGCGCGCTGGTACACGCAATGTGCAGGTGCATGACCGCGCCGAAGGGCTGGAGCGTTATGCCGGCAAATTCGACCGCGTGCTGGTGGACGCCCCCTGCACCGGCACCGGCACATGGCGCCGCCGTCCCGACACCAAGTGGCGGCTGACGCAGCGCAATCTGGAAGAGCGCGTCGAACAGCAGGGTCAGGCGCTGGATCAGGCCAAGACCTTCGTTCGCCCCGGCGGCGAGTTGCTCTATGTGACCTGTTCGGTTCTGCCGGAAGAAAACGAGCGTCAGGTGCGCCGTTTCTGCGCCGAGAACCCGGAATTTTCCATTCGTCCGGCGCTGGAGCGCTGGACAGGCATCTTCGGGGCGGAAACCGTCAAGCCGCATTCCGCCGATGGCGAGACCATAACGCTGACTCCTGCCACGACGGATACGGATGGTTTCTTCTTCTGCGCCATGAAGCGGAACGCTTAAAACGGCCGACAAATTCCAATATTCTAAAGAATGCTGCAACCGCTGTGAAACGCCGGATTTGACGAAGATCAAAATCCGGCAGTTCGCTTGGAAAGCTTCTAAACTAGAATATTTGACACAAGTTTGTGATTGGTTCAGAACTCGCCTTCACGGCCTCGTTACGAGAGAGCCCAAGGAGAGATCATGTTCCGCAAAACCGTTTTAGGCGCAAGTCTTGCGCTTCTGGCCACATCCGTGACCCTCACCGCACTTCCCGTCCGCGCTGCGACCGACCCGGCAGCCGTGGTCAAGCATTATGCGGAACTGGGCCATGCGAAATATCAGGATGCGCTGACGACAGCGGAAACGCTTGACAAGGCCATCGACGCACTGATCGCGACGCCCAGCGACGCCACTCTGAAGGCGGCGCGCGAAGCCTGGATCAAGGCCCGCGTTCCCTACCAGCAGACGGAAGTCTACCGCTTCGGCAACCCGATCGTTGATGAGTGGGAAGGCAAGGTCAACGCATGGCCACTGGACGAAGGCCTGATCGACTATGTCGATAGCGCTTACGGCACAGAAAGCGACGAGAACGAGCTTTACACGGCCAACATCATCGCCAACAAGAAAATCAAGGTCGGCGGCGAAGAGGTGGATGCCTCCAAGATTACGCCGGAACTGATCCAGAGCCTTGCGGAAGCGGGCGAAGTGGAAGCCAACGTGACCACCGGCTACCATGCCATCGAGTTTCTTCTGTGGGGCCAGGATTTGAATGGCACCGGACCGGGTGCGGGCAACCGTCCTTACACCGACTATGACACCAAGAATTGCACCGGCGGCAATTGTGACCGCCGCGCCGATTACCTCAAGGCAGCTTCCACGCTGCTGGTTTCGGACCTGAAAGAGATGGTGGCCAACTGGGCACCGGATGGCGAAGCAGCAAAGACAGTGGAAGCCGACCCGAAGAAGGGCCTGACCGCCATTCTGACCGGCATGGGCTCCTTGTCCTACGGCGAATTGGCAGGCGAGCGCATGAAGCTCGGCCTTCTGCTGCACGATCCCGAAGAAGAGCATGATTGCTTCTCCGACAACACCTACAACTCGCACCTCAACGACGCCATCGGCATTGCCGCTGCCTATAGCGGTGAATACACCACGGTAGACGGCAAGAAGCTGACCGGCCCTTCGCTCTCCGAACTCGTCGCTGCCAGTGACAAGACGCTGGATGCGGAAATGAAGGCCAAGCTGAACAAGACACTGGACGCCATGCACGCCATGGAAAAGCGCGGCCAGACGGTCGAGGCCTATGACCAGATGATTGCCGAAGGTAATAAGGACGGCAATGCCGTGGTGCAGACGGCGATTGACGGGCTTCTGGACCAGACCAAGACGATTGAACGCGTGATTGCCGCGCTCGATCTGGGCAAGATTCAGCTGGAAGGTTCCGACAGTTTGGATAGCCCGAACGCGGTGTTCAAGTAAGACGCTTTTTGCAGGCCGCGTGGTGACATGCGGCCTGTCTATTGCTGCCAGATGTTTTGCAGGCGGATCATTTGGCGACGAACGCGGTTCACCTCCATCATTCCGGTCCCGAACTGGCATAGCAGTGGCGCGACCGTTCCCCTAAACCCGATGTGAAGGTTTCATGAGACATTTGCGGCAGCTACGCCTTTTCTGTCTTCTGTTTATCTTGGCAGCTAGCAGTATTGCCATAACCCACGACAGTGCGCTTGGCTTACCCCCCTCTGTCCTGCCGGACATCTCCCCCACAAGGGGGGAGATCGGCCAGCCTCACGCTCTCCGCTTCATCCGCAACGTTGAATATGTGCAAGAGGTCGCCACTTGTCGATCTCCCCACCTGTGGGGGAGATGTCCGGCAGGACAGAGGGGGGTAAGCCAAGCGCACTATAGCGTATTGGGCGGCACCGAAGCCGAAACCACCACCCGCAACGATCTTTCCACCGCAGACCTTAAGCGCGTAACCCGGATCACGCGCCCCACAGCGGATTTCTCGAAACCGGAGCCCTTCGAGGCCATGTCTGCCGGGGCGGCAACCACGACGGCCACAAGCGATCCCTTCTCGCAACCATCCGCCAATATGAGCTTCGAGCGCGGCCAGGATTTCAAGCTGGGCAATGCACTGTTTCAGAAACTTTGGGTGTCCTCGCCATCCTCCACGCAGGCGTCCGACGGGCTGGGGCCGCTTTATAATGCGCGGTCGTGCCAGACCTGCCACATAAAGGATGGGCGCGGGCGACCACCAGTGGGGAATGAGGATACGGTGTCGATGTTTCTGCGTCTTGCCCGCCCTGCCCGCACGCCGGAAGAAACAAAGGCCATCGGTGAACATGATGTGCTGAACTTCCCCGATTCGACCTATGGCAGGCAGCTTCAGAACCTTGCCGTGCCCGGCATTAAAGCGGAGGGCAGGCTTGCTGTTTCCTATGAGGATCAGACGGTGAGGCTTGACGATGGCGAGACCGTGTCGCTGCGCAAGCCGAGCTATGGCGTCGACGGGCTGAGTTATGGGCCGCTGGAGCATGACACGACGCTGTCTGCCCGCATCGCCCAGCCGACGCTGGGTCTAGGCCTCATCGAGGCCATTGCGGATGAGGATATTCTGGCCAATGCCAGGCCTGATGGCGGCAGACCGGCATGGGTGCGCGACCACCGCAGCGGAGCGTTGAAGCTTGGTCGGTTCGGCTGGAAGGCGCAGAATGCCAGCGTGCGGGATCAGGCGGCGAGCGCCCTGTCCCACGATATCGGCATTTCTTCACCGGATGCGCCTAACGCCTTTGGCGATTGCACCGACAAGGAAACCGACTGTCTTTCCATGCCGACCGGTGTGCAGAAGCGGCTGGGCGATGTGGAAGCGCCTTCGCCTGTTCTTGATCTGATGACCTTCTACACCGAAAATCTGGCCGTGCCGGCGCGTCGTAATGTCGATGACCCACGCGTTCTGCGCGGCAAGCAGCAGTTCTACGAGGCGGGATGTGCATCCTGTCACACGCCAAAATTCGTGACGAAGCGTGATGCCAACGACCCGCTGCATTCCTTCCAACTGATCTGGCCCTATTCCGATTTTCTGCTGCATGACATGGGCGAAGGCCTGGCGGATGGGCAGCAGGTGGGCGAGGCTGGCGGGCGTGACTGGCGCACCCAGCCGCTCTGGGGTATCGGGCTGACGCAGGCCGTCAATGGCAATGGCTTTTACCTGCATGACGGGCGGGCGCGCAGCCTGAGCGAAGCGATTTTATGGCACGGCGGCGAGGCGCAAAAAGCGCGCGATGCTTTTGCTGCCTTGCAAAAGTCTGACCGGCAGGCTTTGCTGACATTTCTGGAGTCTCTGTGATGGAAAACGCGATGCGAAAATTTCATGCCCTTCTGCCGCTCGCCTTTCTGATGAGCTTTGGCACGGCGCTGGCGCAGGATGTGGAACTGATGCCGCCACCGCCGCTTGACCCGGTGAAGGTGCGCAGCGTCATGGCAAAGGCCGTGGATGGCTTCATCCGCCCTGGTTATGACGGTTTTCGCGATAGCGCCAAGGCGCTTGAGGGCAAGATGCAGGCGCTGTGTGCCGCCCCTTCCGCTGACACGATGGCGGCAGCGAAAGCGGGCTTTGCAGATGCGACCCACGCATGGTCTGGTATCGAAATCGTCCGCGTCGGTCCTGTCATCGAGCAGAACCGGTTCGAGCGGGTGCTCTACTATCCCGACAAAAAGGGTCTCGGTCTCAAGCAAGTGCAGCGTTACCTCTCGGAAAAAGACGAGAGCGTGACGGCACGGCAGGGCGTAGCGGCGAAAAGCGTTGCCGCGCAGGGCTTCGGCGCGCTGGAATATGTGCTGTATGGCACCGGAGCGGACGAGATTCTGGCTGACAAAAACGGTTTCCGCTGCCGCTACGGCGCGGCCATTGCGGGCAATGTCGCCAATATCGGGAAAGAACTATCCGTTCTGTGGGACGCGCCTGACGGTACCGCGAAGAACTGGAAGGAACCGGGGCCTGATAATCCGGTGTTTCGTGACGAGCGCGAGGCGCTTGTGGCGCTGCTGGGTATCTTGGTGCATGGCTCCGAAGCCATTCGCGACCAGCGCATCGAGACCTTCTACAAGGGTCCGGACAATGCCAAATTTCCGCGCACCGCGATCTACTGGCGCTCCGGCCTGACATGGACAAGCATTGGCGACAATGTCGCTGCCGTGCAGGGCCTGTTGCACAAGGCCGGTATGAGCGATCTTCTGCCGCCCGACCAGCGCTCCATCATCGGCTCCATCGATTTCATCGCCAAATCCATGGTCCGCGTATCAGGTACCATCGAGCCCGATGTCGAAAAGGCGCTTGATGCCGACAAGGAGCGGGCCAAGGTGGATTACCTGCTGCTGAACGGCAAGGACCTGATCTACCGCATCAACGACCAATATGGCGGCGCAATCGGCCTTAGCTCCGGCTTTTCCTTTGCGGATGGGGATTAAGTGGTGGCGCGCGACAAACGGCTGCTGATCGACCGGCGCGCCTTTATCAAGGCGGCAGGATTGCCGTTTCTGGCATCGCTTGCGCCTCGTTCGCTTTATGCGTTGGAGCGCACGGATGCCGTTTTCGCCTCGGCCTTTCGCGACCGTGATGGCGCTTATGGCGTGGCGACGGTGAGCGAGGCGGGCGAGATCATCGATCGGCTGGTTCTGCCTGCCCGCGCCCATGGCATGGCGACCAGCCGTGCCACCGGGGTTACGGTGGCCTTTGCGCGCAGACCCGGCACCTTCTTCATGGCGTTCGACCCGGCGAAACGTAGTGAACCCATCGTCATGCACACGCCGGAGAACCGCCATTTCTACGGTCATGGGCAGTTTTCGCCTGACGGTTCGATCCTTTACGCCAGCGAAAACGACTTCGACCGCAATCGCGGTGTGATCGGCCTCTACGATGCCCGTGATGGCTTCACGCGCATCGGCGAATATGATGCGCGCGGCATCGGCACCCACGACATGACTGTCAGCGATGACGGGCGGATGATCATCATCGCCAATGGCGGCATCGAGACCCACCCGGATTTCGGGCGCACCAAACTGAATATCGACACGATGGAGCCATCGCTGGTGCTGCTGGATGCGGCGACGGGACGGCTGATCCAGCGGCATGGGCTTGCGAAAGATTTGCGCCAGCTTTCCACCCGCCACGTCGATCTGGGCCGCGATGGGCGCATCTGGTTTGCCTGCCAGTATGAGGGGCCGCGCAACGACCTGCCGCCTCTGGTGGGGCATTTTTCCAAAGGCGACGATCTGCGTTTCATCGATCTACCGGAGGAAACCACCGCACGGCTGGCCAATTATGTCGGGGCCATTGCAATCAACCGCCGGGATGGCGTGGTGGGCCTGACATCGCCCAATGGCAATGCCAGCGTGACGCTAGACGAGAAGACTGGCAGCGTCGTTGGTGAAACGGTTCTTAGCGAGGCAGCAGGTGTTGCCGCCGCTGCAAAAGGCATCGTCACCTCCTCCTATGACGGCCAATTTGGCACAAAAACCAGTGCTGTGGCGTGGGACCAGCATATCGTCAGGCTTGCCGGCTAAATTATTGAAATCGCGCTGGAACCAAAGCATCTTCTGCGCCTTTCATGTCACATGAAAAAAGCGCTGGTTTATCTCGTTTTCATCCTCGCCGTCGTTACCATCGGCGCTCTCATCGGCATGAACAATGTGCCGGGCGAATGGTATCAATCGCTCAACAAACCGTTCTTCAACCCGCCCAACTGGATTTTCGGGCCGGTCTGGACCGCGCTTTACATCATGATCGCGATTGCCGGTGCGCGCACATGGCTGCAAAGCCGCATGGGCGGGCGCATGCAGCTGTGGGGCAGCCAGATGCTGCTGAACTTCATGTGGTCGCCGATTTTTTTCACCATGCAAAGCCCCGTCGGCGCACTCATTCTTATCGTGCCGATGCTGATCTGCGTTATCGCCTTCATCATCATGACATCAACGCGCGACCGGATTTCCATGTGGCTTTTCTTGCCCTATGCGGCGTGGGTGGCCTTCGCCACGCTGCTGAATGCCAGCATCGTTTATCTGAATTAGCACGCGACCTCCCCTTGCCATGTCGTGATCAACGCGCCATGTCTTTTCAAAGAACAGGAAAGGCAGGGGAATGGATTTCACCGATCCCGGCGATTTTCGCCAGCGGATAGAAAAGAGCTTCGCACGCCAGGGCGTCGTTCAGGCCATCAACGCTGAGATTTCGCGCATCGAGCACCGGCTGGTGGAAATCGAACTGCCGTTTCACCCCAAGCTGACGCAGCAGCATGGCATTCTACATGCGGGCGTGATGGCCGCAGCGCTCGACACCGCCTGCACCTATGCCGCCTATACCATCATCGAGCCTGACGCTTCGCTGCTGACCATCGAGTTCAAGGTCAACCTGATGTCGCCGGGACGCGGCGAGCGGTTTCTGTTTCGCGGTGAAATCACCAAGCCGGGCAGCAACATCATCGTCGCCGATGGCCGTGCTTATGCATTGTCCGATGGACCGGCCAAGCTGATTGCCTCTATGACGGGAACGATGATGGTGATGAAGGGCCGCGAAGGTTTTGACGAATGAGCTATGAGATCTTGGATGTGGCGGGCAAGCGCCTGCTGTTCGTTATGGCAGCGGATGCAGAATATGGACCGCACCTGAAGGCGCGTTTCAAGCCGCTGATGACAGGTGTCGGCCCGGTGGAGGCAGCGGTATCGCTGACCGCAGTTCTGAGCGAACTCCACGCAGCCGGTCAATTACCCCATCTCGTCATCTCGCTTGGTTCTGCCGGATCTCGTGTGCTGGAGCAGGCGGAGGTCTATCAGGCCACCTCCGTCTCCTACCGCGATATGGATGCGTCCGCCTTCGGTTTTCAGAAGGGCTGCACGCCATTTCTCGATCTGCCCGCCGAAATTCCACTGCCGTTGCGCATTCCCGGCGTAGCGCAAGCGCGGCTTTCCACCGGGGCCAATGTTGTGTCCGGTGCTGCCTATGACGGGGTGGATGCTGACATGGTGGAAATGGAGACATTCGCAATCTTGCGCGCCTGCCAGCGGTTCGACGTTGCGTTGATCGGCCTGCGCGGAATCTCCGATGGCAAGGCGGATGTGCATCATATCGATGACTGGACGGAGTATCTGCATGTGATCGATGAGAAGCTGGCCGACGCTGTGGACAGGCTATGTCGCGCAATAGAAGATGGCAGCATTTCGCTCTAAAACTCTTGCGCAGCCGCTTATTTTCTGGCTTTTCAGGCCATGTCACGGGTTGCCTAAAGCCCCGGATTTCTTTAAAGGCTCGCCATGACCCAGATAGCCCATCCCGACAGCATCCTCATCATCGATTTCGGCAGCCAGGTGACGCAGCTTATTGCGCGCCGTGTTCGCGAAGCCGGAGTCTATTGCGAAATCCATCCGTTCCAGAACGCCGCTGAGGCATTCGAGAAGCTGGAGCCCAAGGGCGTGATCTTCTCCGGTGGTCCAGCCTCCGTGACCGCAGAGGGAAGCCCGCGCGCACCACAGGCGGTGTTCGATGCAGGCATCCCGATCCTCGGCATTTGCTACGGCCAGCAGACGCTGTGCACCCAGCTGGGTGGTGTTGTTGAAGGTGGTCACGCGGCGGAATTCGGTCGCGCCGATATCGAGATCAAAAAAGCAAGCCCGCTATTCGACGGTTTCTGGGAACTGGGCGGACGTTACCCGGTGTGGATGAGCCATGGCGACCGCGTGACGCAGCTGCCGGCAGGCTTTGAAGTGGCCGCAACGTCTGAGAACGCGCCCTTTGCCATCGCCGTCAATGAAGAGCGCCGCTACTACACCACGATGTTCCACCCCGAAGTGATGCACACGCCTGACGGTGCCAAGCTTCTGTCCAACTTCGTGCACAAGATCGTCGGCCTGAAATCCGACTGGACCATGGCTGCCTACCGCGCCGAAATGATCCGCAAGATTCGTGAGCAGGTTGGCACAGGGCGTGTCATCTGTGGCCTGTCTGGTGGCGTCGATTCCTCTGTGGCTGCCGTTCTCATTCATGAAGCGATTGGCGACCAGCTGACCTGCATCTATGTCGATCACGGCATGATGCGTCTGGCCGAGAGCCAGCAGGTCGTGACCATGTTCCGCGACCACTACAATATTCCGCTGGTGCATGTGGATGCGTCCGATCTGTTCCTCACGGAACTGGCTGGCGTTTCCGACCCGGAAGTCAAGCGCAAGACCATCGGTCGCCTGTTCATCGAGACTTTTGAGGCCGAAGCCGCCAAGATCGCCTCCGACGGCAAGGGTGCACCCGCATTCCTCGCACAGGGTACGCTCTACCCTGACGTCATCGAAAGCGTGTCTTTCTCCGGCGGCCCTTCGGTCACCATCAAGAGCCACCACAATGTCGGCGGTCTTCCAGAGCGTATGAACATGAAGCTGGTGGAGCCGCTGCGTGAGTTGTTCAAGGACGAAGTCCGGGCGCTGGGCCGCGAGCTCGGCTTGCCCGAAAGCTTCATCGGCCGCCATCCCTTCCCCGGTCCGGGCCTCGCCATCCGCTGCCCCGGCGTGGTGACGCGCGAAAAGCTCGACATTCTGCGCAAGGCTGACGCCATCTATCTGGATGAAATCCGCAAGGCCGGTCTCTACGACACCATCTGGCAGGCCTTCGCCGTGCTGCTGCCAGTGCAGACCGTGGGTGTCATGGGCGACTACCGCACCTACGACTTCGTCTGCGCGCTCCGCGCCGTAACCTCGGTCGATGGCATGACGGCGGATTTCTACCCCTACGACATGAACTTCCTGGGACGTACTGCGACGCGCATAATCAACGAGGTCAAGGGCATCAACCGCGTTGTGTATGATGTGACCAGCAAGCCACCGGGTACGATCGAGTGGGAATAAGAACAGTTTGACGGCGTGATATGGCCGGGTTCTGTCGAAGGACGGAGCCCGGCTTTTGTTTGGGCGTTGATAAAACTTTAGAATAGGCTATCTTACTTCTGTCTTACTTTGAGGTAGATACGATGCCGCAGCCGGAAAAACTCACCACAACTGTTTCCACAAAAGGGCAGGTCATTCTTCCCAAAACCATACGCCAGCATCGCGACTGGGGAGCTGGAACGCGTTTGACTGTTGAGGAAACCCCGGACGGCGTTCTGCTAAAACGGGCTCCCGCCTTTGCACCCACAAGACCCGAAGACGTGTTTGGAATGCTGCCATTCAGTGGCAAACCAAAGACGTTGGAAGAGATGGATGAGGCTGTATTAGCCGAAGCGCGCAGAATCCATGATCGCGATTGATACAAACATCGTCGTTCGTTACCTTGCAGGCGACCACCCTGAGCAGTCTGCTCGCGCCCGTTCCATAATTGATGGGCAACTCGTGTTTATCGCCGTTACGGTGGCACTGGAAAGCGAATGGGTCTTGCGCAGTGCCTATGGGTATAGCCGCAAACAATCCGTCCACGCACTTCGCGCGTTTTTCGGATTACCAACGGTCAACGTCGAGGACGCTGACTGCGTTTCAGATGCACTGAATCTGATGGAAAAGTCTATGGATTTTGGTGATGCTTTGCATCTGGCAAGAACCGCGCAATGCAGCGGGTTCGTTACCTTTGATCGCAAGTTCGTCAAGGCGGCTCAAGCTGCTGGTTTTAACCAAGTCAGCGAAGCCTAACGCGCCCCTTGCACAGCACAGGCGCATTCCGCCTCATGCCAAGGCGAGGCCGTCATGCCTCGCCAGCGTCAGTTCAAGATTAGAGCTGAACCTTGTCGAAAGCCTTGCGGTCGATGCCGAGGGCGTCGAGGTCTGCGCCGGCTGGCTTGCGGTGGGAACGGACAGCGGCGGAAACTGCAAGAGCCGCACCGAAAACGGCAAAGGTTTCGCCAAAGAATTTACGGGATGTCTTAGCAACGTTACGCATGTAGGTCTCTCCTTCGTGTTGCCCAGAATATGAGCATTCGAAGGCTTTTGCACAACTCATGATATAGCAGGCAAGCCATGCAGCTTAGCTCGAACTCGTTTGGATGTCAGCCTATGCAAATTTGCATAGCTCATTGGAGATTGAACCCGGCAGGTATTTTGCTATTTATTTGGAAGAGCATGAAAAGGCTGATGATATGACGATTACGATTTACGGCATCAAGAACTGCGACACGATGAAGAAGGCGCGCAGCTGGCTGGACGCTGAGGGCATCAATTACGCGTTTCATGACTATAAAAGCGCCGTAATCGATGCGGCCCATCTCAATGCGTGGTGCGATGCTGCCGGTTGGGAAACAGTGCTGAACCGCGCTGGCACGACCTTCAAGAAGCTGGATGAGGCCGAGAAGGCTGACCTTAACCGCGAGAAGGCCATTGCGTTGATGCAGGCGCAGCCATCGATGATCAAGCGGCCGGTTCTGGAGGCGAAGGGCAAGATCACGGTTGGCTTCAAACCTGACACCTATGCGGCGCTGTTCGGTTAGGCGAGCCCTATGTCGAAGACGACACGTGCCACGCAGGTGCTGACCAAGGCCGGTATTTCCTTCACCACCGCGACCTATGAATACGATCCGAATGCCGAGCGCATCGGCCTTCAGGCGGCGGAGGCCATCGGGGCCGAGCCGCATCTGGTGCTGAAAACCCTGATGGCAGAGGTGGATGGCAAGGCGGTCTGCGTTGTCGTGCCATCCGACCACGAGGTCAGCATGAAGAAGCTGGCAGCGGCCTTTGGCGGTAAATCTGCGCAGATGATGAAGCCTGACAATGCCGAGCGGGCGACGGGCTACCATGTCGGCGGCATCAGCCCTTTTGGCCAGAAAAAGCAGGTGCCAACGGCCATCGAGGTCCAGTCTATGGGCCATGATCTCGTCTATATGAATGGTGGGCAGCGGGGATTGCAGGTGCGCCTTTCGCCCAGGGATGCGCAGTCGGTTTTGAAAGCCATCGCGGCACCGCTGGTGAGTGAATAGCAGAAAGCCGGTTGGCTTTCGCCGCGAATGGGCTATGTTTTGCGCCTCCTATTGAAGCATATGAAGGCGCATCATGACAGTTTCTCCCATCGATCCCGTCAAACTCGAAAAACTGGCCGAAGTTGCCGTCAAGGTCGGGCTGCAATTGCAGAAGGATCAGGATCTGGTCATCACCGCGCCGCTGGCAGCACTGCCGCTGGTGCGTTTCTTGACCAAGCATGCCTATATGGCTGGCGGCGGTCTGGTGACGACCTTCTATTCCGACGAAGAGACGACGCTCGCGCGTTACGCCCACGCCAGCGATGCCAATTTCGACAAGGCGTCCGGCTGGCTCTATGAGGGCATGGCCAAGGCCTATGCCAATGGCGCGGCACGTCTGGCGATTTCCGGCGACAACCCCATGCTGCTGGCGGACGCCGATCCGGCCAAGGTGGCGCGCGCCAACAAGGCCAATTCCACGGCTTACAAGCCAGCGCTGGAGAAGATTTCCAATTTCGACATCAACTGGAACATCATCTCCTACCCCAACCCCTCCTGGGCCAAACAGGTGTTTCCTGGCATTCCCGAAGACGAGGCCGTGAAGAAGCTGGCGGATGCGATTTTCGCCGCGTCCCGCGTCGATCTGGCCGATCCGGTGGCGGCATGGGCAGAGCACAATGCCAATCTTGCGAAGCGCTCCAAATGGCTGAATGGCGAGCGTTTCGCCGCGCTGCATTTCACCGGCCCCGGCACGGATGTGACAATCGGTCTGGCAGACAACCATGAATGGCACGGCGGCGCGTCGATGGCCAAGAATGGCGTGACCTGCAACCCGAACATCCCCACCGAAGAGGTCTTCACCACACCGCATGCGCTGCGGGTGGATGGTTACGTCTCCAGCACCAAGCCGCTATCGCATCAGGGCACGCTTATCGACAATATTCAGGTGAAGTTCGAGGCGGGCCGCATTGTGGAGGCCAAGGCTTCCAGGGGTGAGGCTGTTCTGAACAAAGTGCTGGATACGGATGAAGGCGCGCGGCGTCTGGGTGAAGTGGCACTGGTGCCGCATTCCTCGCCCATCTCGGCCAGCGGCATTCTGTTCTACAACACGCTGTTCGATGAAAACGCGTCCTGCCACATTGCGCTGGGACAATGCTACTCCAAGTGCTTCCTCGATGGTGCATCGCTTAGCCAAGACCAGATCAAGGCACAGGGCGGCAATTCAAGCCTTATCCACATCGACT
Organism: Agrobacterium vacciniicorymbosi; assembly: GCF_040427045.1. Taxonomy (NCBI): domain Bacteria; kingdom Pseudomonadati; phylum Pseudomonadota; class Alphaproteobacteria; order Hyphomicrobiales; family Rhizobiaceae; genus Agrobacterium; species Agrobacterium vacciniicorymbosi. The sequence continues at coordinate 33,553 of NZ_JBETMF010000004.1, read as the reverse complement.
GGATGATCGGCTCCGACAAGGTCGATATAGACGGTGTCAGAGCCGATGGCTCCAAGGTGCCAGTCATGCGCAAGGGCGAGTGGGCCTGATAAGCCTTATCGTGGTGCCTGACTTTTCTGGCTGAGCCAGACGCTGAACAGCACCATGATGAAACCGGCAACCTGTGCTGGCGCGAGGTTTTGGCCGAGCGCCAGCCAGCCCAGAAGCGTGGCGGTGACGGGGCTTAGAAACCCGAGCGATGCCGCCACCGAAGGTTCAATGCGCGCCAGTCCGCGGAACCACAGGAGATAGGTGAAGGCCGCACCGATCAGCCCGAGATAGGCCATGCCCAGCACATTCGTGGTGGTGAGAGTAGGCAACGCAGGCTCCAGAAAAAGCGCCACCGGCACCAGCAGCAGCCCGCCTGCCGTCAATTGCCACGCCGTAAAGGTGAGGTTGGAAACCGGCGGCTGCCAGCGGCGGGTCAGCACCGTTCCGAAAGCCATGGAAACCGCGCCTGCAAGGGCGGCGGCGATGCCAACGGGATCAAGCGCGGCGTGCGGTGTCAGCACCAGAAACGCCACGCCCGCCATGCCGATGAGGCCGGCGACGATGGTGAGCGCACGAATGTCTCTTCCCAGAAATAGCCGCGAGAGCGCAATGACGATCAGCGGCTGCACCGCGCCCACGGTGGCGGCGACGCCGCCGGGCAGGCGATAGGCCGAAACGAAAAGCATGGCCCAGAAGAAGGCGAAGTTCAGCGCGCCGAGAATGAAGGCGCGGCCCCACCAGATGCCGAAGGGCAGCTTGCGCACCAAAAGCAGCAGCAACAGACCAGCAGGCAGTGCCCGCAGCATGGCGACATGCATGGGGTAACCCTGCGGCAGGAACGATGTGGTGACGATGTAGGTGCTGCCCCAGATGGCCGGAGCAATGCCCGTCATGACGACATCGGCGATGTAACTTGGATTTTTCTTCATTTCAAGAATCTCTATATCAAGATAAATACAGGATACGTGCTTTTATCTTGACGTCAAGATACCTGATGTTATCTCTTCTCCATGAGTGAAAAACCCGCAGATGATCACGTCGATAGAATTCTGGCGCAATGGGCGAAGGCACGCCCCGACCTCGATGTCGAGCCGATGGGCATCATGGGCCGCCTGCACCGGCTGTCCACCCATCTCGGGCGCGAGGTGGAGGCCGTTCTTCTGCAACACGGCCTGTCATCCTCCGCCTTCGATGTGCTGGCCACACTGCGCCGGGCGGGCAAGCCCTACCGACTTTCTCCCGGCGAGCTGCTTGATATGACCATGGTCAGTTCCGGCACCATGACCAACCGCATCGACCAGCTGGAAAAGGCGGGTCTTGTTGAGCGCATCAACAACCCGGAAGACCGGCGCAGTGTGCTGATTGCTCTGACGGATAAAGGTTTTGCTGTCGTGGATGAGGCGGTAACGGCGCATGTGGCGAACCAGCATCGGCTGATAGCAGCGGTGAGTGAGGATGACCGGCGGGAGTTCAACAGGTTGCTGAAGGTGTTTCTGGCGGATTTGGAGTGAATGGGTCTTTGGGAGCGGGCTTTCGTACTGCAGAATGCTGAAGCAATGAACTTCAACCCATTGCTTTACGTCATCCTCGGGCTTGTCCCGAGGATCTAATCACGTTCAATGTCGGGAGTCTTTAGATCCTCGGGTCAAGCCCGAGGATGACGATGGAGAACGTAAAAAGCCCGTCATACAACGAGGCTCGAACCCGATAAACGTAACTCACCCTAGAACAAGCTACCCTGATCGATCGGGCCGGACGTGGTCGACTTCAGCGGCTTCTTCTTGGGTGCCGAGGGCGTCGGCTCGATCGGCTGAACATCCGCACCGCCAGCCACGGCAGAGACGCGGCCATCCGCAAACTCCATCGATACCACAGCACCCGAGGCAACGGCAGCAGCACGTGTTAGCGGGCGGTTGTCCTCATCTCGGATGACGGCGTAGCCGCGGTTCAGCACGTTCTTGTAGGAGAGCGATTGCAGGATGCGGTCATGCGAAGCGAGGCCGGAACGGTTTTGCGACATGCGGTGTAGCACGGCGGTATCGGTGCGGCGGGTGGCGCTGGCCACCCTCTCCTTCTGGCGCTCCAACTGGCCGAGAAGCCTTGCAGGCAGCGCACGAAGCGACGAGTCCGACGATGAGACACGCGACTGCGCCTGCAACAGGCGGCGCTCGACCAGGCTTTCAGCGCGTTGCATGCGTTCCTGAATGCGCTGGCGTTGCTGCGTGAGACCATGGGCCAGCACATCCGGGCGGAGACCCGAGGCCGTGCGCTCGAAACTGCGACGCTTGTTGAGTGTGTTCAGTTCTAGCCCGCGACCCAAACCACTGGCCGCCTCATCGAAACGACGGCGTGGCAGGGCTAGCAACTGATCGAGCGACGGAAGGGCGCGCACGAGAGCGCGCACGCCCTGACGGCGATTGTCCATCTGCCGGGACATGGAACCGTAGAGGCGAGCGGAAAGGCCCGCAAGCTGCGCTTCCAGATCGGCCCTGACAGGCACGGCCATTTCGGCGGCACCCGTGGGTGTCGGTGCGCGCACATCGGCGGCGTGGTCGATCAGCGTCGTATCGGTTTCGTGGCCGACGGCCGAAATCAACGGTATCTGGCTTTCGGCGGCAGCGCGCACGACGATTTCATCGTTGAAGCTCCAGAGGTCTTCCAGACTGCCGCCGCCGCGCGCGACGATCAGCACATCGGGACGCGGAATGTCACCGCCGACCTCAAGTGCATTGAATCCTCTGATAGCGTTGGCCACCTCTTCGCCAGAACCTTCGCCCTGCACTTTGACCGGCCAGACAAGCACATGCACGGGGAAACGATCTGAAATGCGATGCAGAATATCGCGGATGACGGCACCGGTTGGCGAGGTGACGACGCCGATGACCCTTGGCATGTAGGGCAGACGGCGCTTGCGCGCCTGATCGAACAGACCTTCGGCGGCCAGCTTGCGACGGCGCTCTTCCAGAAGCGCCATCAGCGCGCCGGCACCGGCGGGCTCCAGGCTTTCGATGACGATCTGATATTTGGACGAGCCGGGGAAGGTGGTTATCTTGCCGGTGGCGATGACCTCCATGCCCTCTTCCGGACGGAATTTCAGCTTGGAGAAACTGCCCTTCCAGATCACGGCATCGATGCGGGCGCGGTCGTCCTTCAGCGAAAAATAGGCGTGTCCAGATGTGTGCTGACCACGATAACCCGATATCTCACCGCGCACACGCACCTGATCGAAAGCGGTTTCGACCGTGCGCTTAATGGAGCCGGAAAGCTCCGAGACAGAGAACTCGGCGAGGTTGGTGAGTGGCTGGCTGAAAATATCGCTCATGCCTGTTTCTACCCCATGCCCCGCGATTCGCAAATCCGCTTGATGACACGCCTTCGACAATCTTCGGACGAATAAATTTCACAAAATTGCAACAATCTGCTAAGGTCCGTCGTTGAAAGTGCATGCCTGGAGGAGAATAAGGGTTTTTGAGGATGACGATGCCTTTCCTCAGGCCCACTGGAGGAGGAGCGGCATCATGGTATTTATTCTCGGAATCTCACTTGGTTTTACCGCTCTCATGCTGCGATCCGCCATTGCTATGGCAGGCGTTGGCATTCTGATCGTGACCGCATTTCTGGGTGCAGCGCTCTTTTCCGCCAATGGCATCCAGTTCTTGCCGCTGGTGATTGCTGTTGCCGGTTACAATGCCGGATTGGCAGGCGGTTTTGTCGGGATGATGGCAATGCGCCGGTTAGGCACGGCCTGACCTCTGGGCGAACGTAGTGTTTGCGCTATAGTGCCGTTTCCCTGACGTGGAACGAGACTGACCAGCGACGCTTGTGTTCTTTATTCTACTGCATTCCATCTGTGCGATCATCGACTTCGCTATGACGTGGGCTTTAGCCACCGCTGCGAATATTGATCTACTTGTTGCCAGATTGATTGGTGTATTCACTGCTTTTTTAGTGGCAATCTACGCCACTCGGCGGCGGCTTAACTCCAGCCGCCTCAACAGCATCTTACCCCTCACTATCAGTGCGACCATATTCATCGTCAGCTATGCACTTTTCGCGCTGATGATGGCGCGAAATCCGCAATTGCAATGGCCAGTGGTTTTCGCGGCAACATCGATTGCCGCGCTGGCACTGGGTGTTTTCGGTTATGCGCGGGCGCTGAAGTCCCCAGATTAAACCGTTTCCCAGCCATCCTTTTCAGCAGCACGATAGATCGCATCGATAAAACGCTGGCTGTTCTTCGAGCTTTCCAGAGAAACGATTTCAGCCTCTTCACCACTCGCAGCCTTGGCGAAAGCTTCGATCTCGCGACGGTACTGGCGGCTGTCCTGAAAGCGGAAGATTTGCGACTGTCCGTGGTTCTGGTTGGTAAGCTCCACCTCTTCGGCACCCCAGCGGTCGGCATTGAAGGGCGACTTGACCTCGATGTAACCTTCGGTGCCGTGCAGGACCATCAATTGCCGGCCCGCAAGCTGGGTGGAGATGTAGAAGCTGAGTTCGAAATCACCAAAATCCGCCTTCACGCTGGCATAGATATCGGTACCGAATTCCGGGTCACGCTCGACAACGGCCTGAACGCGCTTCGGCTCCTTGCCGGTGGCAAAGCGGGTTGTGATGGTGGGGTAGACGCCGATATCCGGAAGCGCGCCGCCACCGAGTTCGGGAATGTTGCGCATATTGCCGGGATCGCGGTTGAAATAGGTGAAGGCACCCTGAACATGCTTGAGCGTGCCGATGGCACCCGAGGCGAGCAACTCGCGCACCTTCAGCCAAACCGGCGCATAGGTCACCATATAGGCTTCCGATATCAGCACCTTGTTACGGTCGCGTGCGGCAATCAGGCTATCGATCTCGTCGGCCTTGAGGGCAATCGGCTTTTCGCAGAGCACATGCCTGCCCGCATCGGCGGCTTTGATTGACCACTCGACATGCTGGGCTGTTGGCAGAGGAATATAGACGGCATCGATGACGTCGGACGCCAGCATCTCCTCGTAGGAGCCGAAGGCATGCGGCACGGAGAAACGGTCGGCCAGTTGCCGCGCCTTGCTGAGATCACGGCTGGCAATGGCGGTGACGACGGCATTTTCCGCATCCTGAATGGCGGGGATGACGAGTTCCCGGCCGATTTTCGCCGTCGATAGAATTCCAAAACGCAACATGCTTGCCTCCACTGTGATGGGCCGCACCTTAACATGCCGCGACTGACAAGCAACCGCCCGAAAAGTATAGACGCCTCATCATAGCGTATGGCTCAAAATGTCCTCTCTTCGGCGCTCTGCGTACTTTCGGCTTTCTATCAAATGGGAAAAACTGTAATCATCAGAAACTGGAGATACAGAAAATGTCCCACTTAAACACCGCGCTTCTGGTTATCGATGTGCAGGAATCTTTCCGGCATGCACCCTATTTCGAGGAGAGCGGCCTGCCTGCCTATCTCGCCGCCCAGCAAAGACTGATCGATGGCGCTGAAGCGGCGGATATTCCCGTGATCCAGATTTTCCATGTCGATGGCGACCGGGCCTTTGCCGAGGAGAGCGGTTTCATCCGGGCATTGGATGGTATTCGCATCGAGCCTGCCGTGACCTTTCGTAAGAACCGGCATTCTGCCTTTATCGGCACGGGTCTCGATGTGTGGCTGACCCAGCACGGTATCAACCGGCTGATCATCTCCGGCATTCGCACCGAGCAATGCTGCGAAACCACCACGCGGCAGGGCTCCGATCTGGGCTACACGATTGATTTTGTGACCGAGGCGACGCTGACCTTTCCCATGACCCATGCATCCGGCAAAGTCTTTTCGGCAGAGGATATCGCGACACGCACAGAGCTGGTGCTCTCCGGTCGCTTTGCGCGCATCGTGACGGTAGACGAAGCGTTGCAGGCACGTAAAGAGGCTGCATGATGACGACTGGCGGCGCACCAACCAAGATCATTCCGGTTTTCGTGGTGCTGCCGCCGCAAACGCTGTTGCTGGATGTCGCAGGGCCGCTGGAGGTTCTGCGCTATGCCAACCAGCAACAGGACAACATCCGGTTCGATTGCAAATATATTGCGGCGAGCGACACGCAGACGACGACGATAGGTCTTTCGCTGGCCGGGCTGGAAGCCTTGCCTGAGGCCCTGCCCGACAATGCGATGGTGGTGATTTCCGGCGGCTCTCTGGTGGAGACTAAGCAAGGACGATCCGAACGGCGCGTTCTCGCGGACTGGCTGCGCAAAACGGTGCGGGTCGATACCACCATCGTCTCCATCTGCTCCGGCGCGCTGATCGCCGCAGAGGCCGGTGTCTTCGATGGTCACCACTGCACCACCCATGCCGATTGCGTAGGTGAACTGCGGCGGGTCGCACCCTTGGCCAAAGTCCTTGAGAACCGGCTGTTCGTGGAAGATGGCCGGTGCTTTTCCAGCGCTGGCATTTCCACCGGCATCGATCTTCTGCTGCATATCGTCTCGACGCTGACCAACCCGGTGATTGCCGCGCGCATTGCACAGACCATGGTCATCTATATCAGGCGCACGGCGAATGACCCGCAAATCTCGCCCTGGCTTTCAGGCCGCAACCACATTCACCCTTCCGTCCACAAGGCACAGGACGCCATTGTCGCCGATCCTGCCGCCGAATGGTCGCTGGCACGGCTGGCGAGCACGGCGGCCTTGAGCGAGCGGCATCTTTCTCGGCTGTTTCGGGAGCATGCCGGCGTCAGCGTGGTGGATTACATCAACCTGATGCGCGTCAATCTCGCCCGCGATATTCTGGCGCATTCGCGGCTGGATATGGAGGCGGTTGCCGAGCGCTCCGGCTTCGCTTCTGCCAGACATCTTCGCCGCGTGTGGCAGCAGCACCATAAAGAACCGCCAAGTTTTTACCGAACCCTTTCCTCCTGAACGTCGTTTGCATCACGCAAGCCGGTGGCCAGCCATCAAGGAAATTCAATGGTTATGGCTCCATCCGCTTGCTACTGTTGCGACACATCAGAAAAACAAAGGGAGTATCATCCGTGGAGAAACGCGCGCTTGGCCGGACCGGCCTTTCCATCGCCCCCATCGTCTTTGGCGGAAACGTCTTCGGCTGGACTGCGGATGAAAAAACGTCCTTCCAGCTGCTGGATGCGTTTTTTGACACCGGTTTCAACACCATCGATACGGCAGATGTCTATTCCGCATGGGTGGATGGCCATCAGGGCGGCGAGTCCGAAACCATCATCGGCAAATGGCTGAAACGCGGCAGCGTGGCGCGCGACAAGGCGATCATCGTGTCCAAGGTTGGCTATGACAAAGGCCTCAAGGCCGAGCGCATCGCGGAAGCAGTCGAGGCATCGCTGCGCCGTCTGCAGACCGACTACATCGACCTTTATCTAGCCCATAAGCCGGATGCCGGTACACCCATCGAGGAAACGCTTGAAGCCTTCACCAAGCTGAAGGAACAGGGCAAGGTGCGCGCCATCGGCTGCTCCAATTATGATGCTCCGGACCTGCAAGAAGCGCTGGATGTCTCCGCGAAAACGGGGCTAGCCCGCTTCGATGTTGTGCAGCCGGAATATAACCTCTACACCCGCGAGAGGTTCGAAGGCCCGCTGGCCGAGTTGACGGCGAAGGAAGACATCGGCGTCATCAACTATTACAGCCTTGCCGCAGGCTTCCTGACCGGCAAATATCGCAGCAAGGCGGATACGGAAGGCGTTGCGCGCTCCTACCGTGTTGGCGATTACGTCAACACGCGCGGTCTTGCCATTCTGGGTGCCATGGACACGATTGCTGCCGAAACCGGCGCAAAGCTGGCCGATATCGCGCTAGCCTGGCTTCTGCGCAAAAAGGCCGTGACTGCACCCATCGCCAGCGCCACCAGCCTTTCACAACTGGAAAGCTTCAAGCGTGCGACCGAATTGAAGCTGACCGATGAGATGGTGGTTCTTCTGGATAAGGCTGGCGCATAAATGGATCTCAGCATTCGTGATGCCAGCAGTCAGGATCAGGCGGATTGGCTTGGTATATGGAATGACTATCTCGCCTTTTACAACGTCGATCTGCCTGTCGATGTGACCGCCCACACATGGGAACGTATCATCGACCCAGCATCGCGCGTTTCTGCGCGCCTTGCGGTGCTGGATGGGAGGGTGGTTGGCTTCGCCATCCACCACTGCCATGACAGCACATGGGTCAAGACGCCGGATTGTTATCTGGAAGACCTGTTCATCAATGCTAACATTCGTGGCAAAGGTATTGGCCGCGCGCTGATCGATGACCTGATATCTATCTGCAAGGACAAAGGCTGGTCACGGCTTTACTGGCACACCAACGAGGATAATGCCCAAGCCCGCAAGCTCTATGACAGCTATGTCCAAAGCGACGGCCACATCCGCTACCGGATCAAGTTCTGACGCGGAAGAAATCCACGAAAGCCCTCAGCGCCGGACGCATCTGCCGGCGCGAGGGATAATAGATGTAAAAGCCATCGAAGGGCGCGCACCAGTCTTCCAGCGCCTTCACCAGCCGGCCTTCTTTCACATCGCTCTCTATGCGCTGCTCAAACACGAAGGCCAGACCTGCGCCATCGATTGCCGCAGAGCGTATGAGGCTTTGATCGGAAAGGATCAGCGGTCCCTGCACATTGACCACCAGCGGCTTGCCATCCTTCTCCAGTTCCCAGCGGTAGATCAGCCCGCTTGAAAACCGGCGGCGAATGCAGCGATGCCGCATGAGATCGCGCGGATGCTGCGGTAACGGGTGCTTCTCGAAATATTCAGGTGAACCCACGATGGCACCCCGCCAAGCGGCGCTGGCGCGAACTGCAATCATATCCGCTTCCAGATTTTCGCCCAGCCGCAAACCGGCATCGAACCCCTTGGCGACGATATCCTCGAAGCGGTCATCCGTGGAAATCTCGAGCGAAATATCCGGGTAGCGCGCAAGAAACGCGCCCAGCCGTGGCACGACGATGTCTTCCGCCGCAAGACGCGGCATGGTGATGCGCAGCGGCCCGGCGGGGCGACCAACCTGTTCGGCCAGCGCACCGATCACGGCATCGATATCCGCCAGCGCTGGTGCCAGTGTCTCCAGCAAGCGCCTGCCTTCTTCCGTCGGCGAGACGCTGCGCGTGGTGCGGTGAAGCAAACGCAAGCCGAGGCTGAGTTCCAGCGAAGACACGGCGTGGCTAACGGCGGACGGCGCAATGCCAAGCTCCGCCGCCGCCTTGCGAAAGCTGCGCCCTTCGGCAACGGCGGCCAGAACGGCCAGTTGGGAGAGTTGAATACGGTTCATTGTTCCAAATGATAGAACAACCCGGCGCGAATAACAGCGATTATTTTTGCCCACTTGCTGCGCTATCTTGACCTCATGCTCGTAATGACGGGCGGTTCCTTTATGGAAGGCAGACAGATGCAAAACAGAATTCTCGGAAACAACCTCTCCGTTTCAGCGCTCGGCCTCGGCTGCATGGGCATGAGCCACGCCTACAGCCCGTCCGCAGACGAAAGCGCATCCATTGCGACCCTGCACCGTGCAGTCGAGCTCGGCGTAACCTTCTTCGACACGGCAGAAGTCTACGGTCCCTTCACCAATGAAGTCCTCGTCGGCAAAGGTCTGAAGCCTCATCGCGACAAGGTCACCATCGCCACCAAATTCGGTTTCAAAATCGATGCCAGCAAGCCAGCCGGACAGATGATGGTGGGCACCGACAGCCGACCGGAAAATGTTCATGCCGTGGCCGATGCCTCCCTCAAACGGCTGGGCGTGGATGTCATCGATCTATTTTATCAGCACCGCGTCGATCCCAACGTGCCGATTGAAGACACGGTTGGTGCCATGGCCGAACTGGTACAGGCCGGAAAAATCCGCCATCTCGGCCTTTCAGAAGCCAATGCGGAGACGATCCGTAAGGCGCACGCCACCCACCCCATCACGGCACTTCAGAGCGAATATTCGTTGTGGACCCGCGATGTCGAAACAAACGGCGTGCTCGACACCTGCCGCGAACTCGGCATCGGCTTCGTGCCCTTCAGCCCACTCGGTCGCGGCGTACTGACCGGCGCTTTGAAAAAGCTGGACGGTCTCTCCGAAACCGACTTCCGCCGCTCCCTGCCCCGTTTCCAGGCCGAAAACTTCGACGCCAATCTGGCGCTGATCACGTTGCTGGAAGAGATGGCCGCTGACAAAGGCGTGGAGGCCGGACAACTGGCCTTAGCATGGGTGCTGGCCCAGGGCGATTTCATCGTTCCCATTCCCGGCACCACGAAGATAGCCAATCTGGAAAAGAACGTGGCCGCGGCAGATGTGGCGCTGAGCGCGGAGGAGGCTGCGAAACTGGGTGAGTTGCTGTCTCCGGCGAAGGTCGCGGGTGGTCGGTATCCCGAGCAGATGGCTGCAATGGCGAACCGTTAAAGGGCGCTGCGAGATGTCACCACTGAGCCTTTGATGGTGGTGACATCTCCAGACGATCTTTCATCTGTCGCAACGCTGCCGGAAGTGCGCTCAACTCTTGAGCGTCAAAGCTTAGCCCTAAATGGTATTGGGCGATTTGTGCAGCGACATTGCTCTGCTGTCTGTCTCGGCGCTTTTTAAGCGGATCACGATCTGCCTTTTCGGACAGCCACAGTTTGTGAAGCGCAAAAACCCTTGGATCTATCGTCACCATTCTTAACGGCAAGCCAGTTTCATCGAGAATGACGGCCTCACTTTTCGGCGCACTCACCAGCCAAGCCAATCCCTCAATCGGTACGCTGACAAGATCATCCTGATGATTGGAAAGGCCGCTTTCTGGCTGATGCAGAGGAGACTTCGAGAGAGGCTCGATCAGATCCACCATGAAGCCACTCCGGTTCACAGCCCGGAAGCTGCCTTGACGCACAGCGGCGAAACTAGGATCGACATCTTGAAGCAACCCAACCAAACCGCGCTCGCTTACGCCATGAGCGCTCAGGCTTATGCGGCGGCGGGCATCCCTTAAAAGATCGATATCTTCTGTTGCAATGACATCTGAAACAATACGTACGCCCGCCAGCGCCTCATAGGCGAACAATGCATTCGTTCCGACCACCACTACACCCTCGCCCAGCCAACGAGCAGTGTCCAGCCGGCGAAGTATCCGCGCCGGGACAGCGGGAATCCGGCCAACACCTCGCGCTGCCATTAATGGGGCACGGGCCTCTATCTCTGCCTTCAAGCCAGCGATACGCGTCTCTATAGCCGTTTTTTCTGTCTGAAATCTTTCGAGGACGTTATCAGTCTGCTCTGTTCTCGATCCCAGGGAACGATCTGACTTATCGATGCGGCGAAGAAGATATTGTTTGCCGGAGCGCTCACCGTACCGCATCGTACCACGGAAGCTGTGCCAATGCTGATGCTGAAGTTGCAGCAAGACCTCATAGCGTTGCCTCACGTCAACAAACGCCCGAACATCATCCCCGCTCAACGCATTGATTTCAAACATTTTTACACCCAAAAACGGAATTTCCGCATTTTGCGTGTAAAATCCAAAAAAATCAATAGTTTAATTGAAAATTTGGATGAGCCTAAACATGAGGCTCATCCGTTTTATTATGCCCGCAGCACGCCGCCCGTCGATTTCTCGACATTGCCAACGATCTTGGCCGTCAGCGCTTCGAAGTCTTCATCCGTCAGGGTCTTGTCGACTGGTTGAATCTGGACTTCGATGGCGATGGACTTCTTGTTTTCGCCGACGGATGCGCCTTCGAAGACGTCAAAGACATTGACGCCGGTCACGAGTTTGCGGTCGGCGCTGGTTGCGGCCTTGATGATGGAGCCGGCTTCAACGGAGCGGTCCACCACAAAGGCGAAGTCGCGCTTGACGGTCTGGAACGGCGATAGCTCCAGCGCAGGCTTGGTGCGGGTCGCCTTCTTCTTCGGCTCGGGCATGGCGTCGAGATAGATTTCGAAGCCTGCGTAAGCGCCGGAGACATCCAGTTCGGAGAGCGTCTTCGGATGGAACTCACCGAAGTAACCCAAGATGACCTTCGGGCCCATCTTGATGGTGCCGGAACGGCCCGGGTGATACCAGCCAGGTGCGCCCGCCTCGATCTGCACATTGCTCATGGGCAGGCCGCAGGCTTCGATGACGGCCATAGCATCGGCCTTGGCATCGTAGACATCCACCGGCTTGCCGCCGCCCTTGGCCGTGTTGGACCACATGCGACCGGAGCCAGCCAGCGATGCCGTGCCACGGCGAACGCCACCGGCCACGCGACGTTGTGTCTCCGGTGTGTCACCTTCGTAGGTGCCGGAGACTTCGAAAATCGCCACATCGCCATGGCCCTTGTCGGCATTGCGCTGGGCCGCCGCCAGCAAGCCGGGCAGCAGCGACGGGCGCATATCCGACATATCGGCAGCGATGGGGTTGGCAAGCTTCAGCGCGGGCGAACCGCCACCGAAGAGCCTAGCCTGCGCTTCCGGGATGAACGACCATGTCACCGCTTCCAGCATGCCACGCGAAGCAAGCGAACGCTTGGCCGTGCGGGTGCGAATCTGCAGCGTCGTCAGGATACGGCCATTGACCGCGCCAAGGCTTTCCAGCGGCTCCGGCTTGATGTTATCGACGCCATGGATGCGCATGACCTCTTCCACCAGATCAGCCTTGCCATCCACATCAGGACGCCACGAGGGCGCCGAGACGCTGACGCGCTCGCCCGAACCTTCGATGCCGAAACCGAGACCCTTGAGAATGTCGAGCGTTTCCTCAGCCGAAACATCCAGACCGGTCAGGCGCTTAACTTCCGACAGCGGGAAATCGATCCACTTGGGCTCGAAGCCCTTGTAGCCGACCACCTTAGCTTCTGCCGCCGTGCCGCCGCAGAGATCCAGCACCAGTTCGGTCGTGCGCTCCAGACCCGGAACCATATAGTCGGGATCGACGCCACGCTCGAAACGGTAACGGGCATCGGTGATGATGCCGAGCGAACGGCCGGTCTTGGCGATGTTGATCGGGTCCCAGAGCGCGGATTCGATCAGAACATCCACGGTGTTTTCATCGCAGCCGGAATGCTCGCCACCCATGACACCGCCGATGGATTCGATGCCATTATCATCGGCAATGACGACATTGGTCGGGCCAAGCTTGTATTCGCGCTGATCGAGCGCGAGGATGGTTTCGCCGTCCTTGGCGCGACGAACGACGAGGTTGCCCTTGACCTTGCCCGCATCGAAGACGTGCATGGGGCGACCCTGATCGAAGGTCATGTAGTTGGTGATATCCACCAGCGCGTTGATAGGGCGCAGGCCGATGGCGATCAGGCGCTGCTGCATCCATTTGGGGCTGGGGCCGTTCTTTACGCCGCGCACGAGGCGCAAGCCGAAACCGGGGCAGAGTGCGGCATCGTCCAGATCGAGGCTCACGTCGACGGGTGTCGCACCCTCCACTTTGAAGCTTGGCGTTGGCTTTGTCTTAAGCGCGCCGAGACCAGAGGCCGCCAGATCGCGCGCGATGCCGTAGATCGAGGTGCAATCCGGGCGGTTGGGCGTGAGGTTGATTTCGATCATGGGATCGTCGAGACCGGCATAGGTCGCAAAGGACGTGCCGACCGGCGCATCGTCTGGTAGATCAATGATGCCATCATGACTGTCGGACATGTTGAGCTCCTTTTCGGAGCACATCATGCCGTGGCTTTCCACGCCGCGAATCTTGCCGACGGCCAGCGTCACATCAATGCCCGGAACGTAGTCCCCCGGACGCGCCAGCGCACCGACGAGACCAGCACGCGCATTCGGCGCTCCGCAAACGATCTGCACCGGCTTGCCATCACCCGCATCGACGCTCAACACCTTGAGACGGTCGGCCTCCGGATGCTTCTCGGCGCTCAGCACCTTGGCGATGACGAAAGGCTTGTAAGCCGCCTTGTCATCCACGTCCTCGACTTCGAGGCCGATGGCAGTCAAGCGTTCGCAAATCTGTTCGAGAGACGCATCCGTTTCCAGATGCTCTTTCAGCCAGGAGAGTGTGAATTTCATATGTGTCTGTCCTTAACGGTATTTGTCTCTTCTGGACTGGCGATCTTGAGCCGCTCGGCTTCCAGCTTATGCGGCTTTCTGCGGCGCTTTGGCGCCGGGAGCTTTCCATCCGAGAAGCATAGACTTTACGGAAACGCCATCATCCATGTCTGGCCACCACACGCCCGAAAACTGCATCTCGACATTCGCGCGGTGTTCTGGTGTTGCATCGTTCAGAAATGGGTACCACCACAACGGGGCTCGGATTTGCCGACCATCTGCCAAAGCCACATAGACGAAGTGGTCGTCGCAATCGGCAGCGACGGGTGACATTTCCTCGGTTTCAAATTCCAAAGAACTCATTCCACTTCTCCATCCAATGGTCGCGGCTTTCGTTTATCTTTGCCAAAAATTCTGCGACTTCTCGGTTATTATATCCGTGATTATAGGCGATTTCCATGCTGATCAGCCACACCTTGGCCGACAGCTTGTCCTTGACGATATGAACATGAGGCGGCTCTGCTCCATCAGAGGAGTAGAACCGAAATTTGTACCCATGCCAGATCAGTAAGGTCGGCACTTTCCTAATCCATATCCTGCTTCAAAACGTCTATCAGGCGAAATCGCTCGCAAACCAATTCCATGTCTGGCGCAAATCCGCCATTACGAGCGAAATAGGCCTCATGCCCAACTCGCCATGCTTCCAGTGTCTGGTCATCCTCGCCTTCTTCAAAAGCGAATGCCGCGTCTACAGCATTGAACTGCCGGATGACGACTTCGACCGTCTCAATCACCGCTGCGGGGCGACCCGCACCATCCAGAACGACATCGCGACGCCCAACGACAGGCATAGGGTCGCCTTTTGGGCCAAAGTCCCGCAAAGCACCGCATGTTGCCGTCTTCTTGCCAGAAAGCACAAGCGCAAGCAGATCATCCGCCAGTTTTGGCGTGTCACCAAATGCGAAAGTCACGGCATTGCGGAATGCCTCTGGTAGCTCGCTCATACGCTCAAACCACCAAACAGCGTCGGCATATCAAGCGGGCGGAAGCCGTAGTGGGTCATCCAGCGGACGTCGGCGTTGAAGAAGTCGCGCAGGTCGGGCATGCCGTATTTCAGCATGGCGATGCGGTCGAGGCCCATGCCCCAGGCAAAGCCCTGATATTCGTCCGGGTCGAGACCACCGGCGCGCAGGACGTTGGGATGCACCATGCCGCAGCCGAGGATTTCCATCCAGTCCTTGCCTTCGCCGAACTTGACGATGGGGCCGGAGCGGTCGCACTGGATATCCACCTCGAAAGACGGTTCCGTGAAAGGGAAGAAGGAGGGCCGGAAGCGCATGGCGACGCTGTCGACTTCGAAGAAGGTCTTGCAGAATTCTTCCAGAACCCAGCGCAGATTGCCGACATTCGACTTTTTGTCGATGACGAGACCTTCGACCTGATGGAACATCGGCGAGTGCGTGGCGTCGCTATCCTGACGATAGGTCTTGCCCGGAATGACGATGCGGATCGGCGGCTTCTGGGTTTCCATGGTGCGGACCTGCACGGGCGATGTGTGCGTGCGCAACACCTTGCGCTCACCCTTCTCATCCGGCTGGAAAAAGAAGGTGTCGTGCATTTCGCGGGCCGGATGCCCCTCGGGAAAGTTCAGGGCTGTGAAGTTGTAATAGTCGGTTTCGATATCCGGACCTTCGGCAATGGAAAAACCCATATCGGCGAAGATGGCGGTGATCTCATCGACGATCTGGCTGATCGGATGGATGCGACCGCGTTCCGCAGGCGACTGGCGCACTGGCAGGCTGATATCCAGCGTTTCCGCCTTCAGGCGCGCGGTGATAGCGGCGTCCTTGAGTTCGGCCTTGCGGGCGGTGATGAGATCCGTCACCTCATTCTTGAGCTGGTTGATGGCGGCACCGCGCGTCTGGCGCTCCTCCGGCGTCATAGAACCCAGCGTTTTCAAAAGCTCGGAGACCGAACCCTTTTTGCCCAGCGCAGACACGCGCACGGCTTCGATAGACGCTTCATCCCCGGTGGCGGCGATGTCCGACATCAATTGCGATTTCAAAGTATCCAGTTCAGTCATATTTTCCTGCCTCGCCGGGCTTTAGCCTGCGGCTTCGGTTTCAACAGCGTTCTTCAGATAGTCGGTCGCCTCGATAAAGCGTTGCAGATCACTACCCATCTGCACGCGCCCAATCAACCGGGCGAGCGGCAAAAAACGGCCGAGAACACGCACCAGCCGGTGCAATTCTCCAATTGCCGCTTTTGGCGCCCGCGATGCCCAGGCGCGGTAGGCGGCGTCGAGCGTTTGCCGGCCATGCTGGGCAAGGTTGGTAAGTGGTAAAAAGAGAAGCCAGATGTCGCGCGCCTGCGCGGTCTCGATGGGCATGACGGCCTGTGGCTCTTCCTCGAAATCCATGAAACCGATGCGGCCATCGCGCAGAAAGAAATCACGCACATGCGGGCGACCGTGGCAGAGACCAGCTGCGTGCAAGTCGCCAATGGCTGCCGCGCAATCGACAAGCAGCGCATCGTGATCGACATCGCCCGCACGGATTTTGCTTTTGAGGATGCGCTGCACGGTTGGCCCCACATCGCCCAGCACGATGGCGGTTTCGGATGCGTAGATGATGTCAGGCACCGGAAAGCCCTTTTCGCCGAATTCGATCATTCTGCGCTTTTCGCGGGCCATCATGGCGGCGGGCGTCAGGATAGGAGATGGCTTGAGGAACTTGTAGGGTAGCGCCGAGCCCAGAAGCGATTGAAGCTTGACCCACCACGGCGCCTGCTCGGTGCCCTGCCGCTTGATCCAGACGGAGCCGACGGAAAGATTGAGTTGCTGGATGCGCCGATCGCTCGTCAGCAGAACCTGCATGAGAGCAGCGATATCCGCGTCCTCGAGATGGACGTGGAAACCTCTTGCTTTCTCATCTGGGGCCGCGGCTTCTAACATTCAAAACTCGTGGGCATATGCCCGTTTCGCAGTCGGGACGGACCGCGGTAAAAATGACAAAACCCGCACCGGTGGCCCGGCGCGGGTTTCAAAATGAACAACAGTTTGTCCGCGCCGTAATTACTTTACAGCGGTTTCAAATTCGTTGGTCGTGCCAGCGTCCTTGAGATACTCAAGAGCCTTCTTCGCAGCGTCGACGAGAGCGCCGAAAGCAGCAGGCTCATGGATAGCCATGTCGGACAGAACCTTACGGTCAACTTCGATGCCAGCCTTGTTCAGACCGTCGATGAAGCGGCCATAGGTCAGGCCGAATTCGCGAACAGCAGCGTTGATACGCTGAATCCACAGAGCGCGGAAGTTGCGCTTGTTGACCTTACGGTCGCGGTAAGCGTACTGCTTGGAACGGTCCACAGCAGCCTTGGCTGCGCGGATGGTGTTCTTGCGACGGCCGTAGAAGCCCTTGGCTGCCTTGAGTGTCTTGGTGTGCTTGGCGCGGGAAGTTACGCCACGTTTTACGCGTGCCATGTCATGATCTCCTTAAAATGTCCAAATGTGCGGAAAAGTCTTAGAGACCGTTCGGCAGGTAGTTCTTGACGACTTTTTTGCCGTCAGCTTCGGCCAGAACCATGGTTCCGCGCGCGTCGCGAATGAACTTGTTGGAACGCTTGATCATGCCGTGGCGCTTACCGGCAGCGGCTGCGAGAACCTTGCCAGTGCCAGTGATCTTGAACCGCTTTTTCGCGGCGGACTTCGTCTTCATCTTGGGCATTTTGCTACTCCATTATTTTGTATCGAAAACAGGCAGACGAAGCCTGCTTTCAAGCTATTCTAGAACGGCCACGGCATGCCCTGCCGGACCGTTCGGACGCGCTCCTATAACCGCAGTTATGAAAAAGAGCAACGGGGAATGATAAATTCCCCTGCGACGGGACGTAAACGCCTGCGATTCAGACGTTTCAGACTTATTTTGGCGCCAGAACCATCATCATCTGACGGCCTTCCAACTTCGGTTCGGCTTCAACCTTGGCAATCGCCAGGGTGTCTTCCTTGACCTGAAGAAGAAGCTTCATGCCGAGTTCCTGGTGGGCCATTTCGCGGCCACGGAACTTCAGCGTTACCTTTACCTTGTCGCCTTCGTCGAAGAAACGGTTCATCGCCTTCATCTTCACCTCATAATCATGGGTGTCGATGTTCGGACGCATCTTGATTTCTTTAACTTCAACGATCTTCTGCTTCTTGCGCGCTTCGGCCGCTTTTTTCTGGGTCGAATATTTCAGCTTGCCAAGATCAAGAATTTTGCAGACCGGCGGTTCCGCGTTCGGCGAAATCTCAACCAGATCAAGACCGGCATCTTCTGCCATCTTCAACGCCTGATCCGTCGGCATCACGCCAAGGTTCTGGCCTTCTTCATCAATGAGCTGAATCTTGGGAATTCGAATTTCCCTGTTGGAGCGCGGGCCCTCTTTGACGGGGGCATCGGCTTTGAACGGTCTGCGAATGGTCGTATTCTCCTGATCTGTTTCGGGATCGCGTCGGCAAAAACCAGCTTGTCGGTGCAAATGGCGGAAATGTCGTGAATGCCGCCGCGAAGTCAATAGCACGTCCGCGCAAAAAAATCACCTCCTGTCGTGCTTTTTAAGAATCTGCTCTACAAGGTGCGTAAAAAGCAGGAGATTTATGCCCCCATGAGCGAACAAGCGATTGAATACATTACCGTTGGCAACGCCGATGACGCCAGAGACATTGCGATCCTTGCGCGCGAAGCCCAGGCGGGTGAGGATTCAGCGACCCTGGTGTGGCTGGGCGGCTATCGTTCGGATATGACGGGCACCAAGGCGGTGGAGCTGGACCGGTTTGCATCTGAAAATGGTCTTGCCTGCATCCGCCTCGATTATTCCGGCCACGGCGCCTCGAAGGGCGACTTCAACAAGGGCACGATCTCGCGCTGGCTGGCAGAAACCATCGCCGTTTTGCGCCACAAGGCCCCTAAGCGCATCATTGCCATCGGCTCGTCCATGGGTGGCTGGATTGCGCTGCGGCTGATCGAGGAACTGCGCAAAGACACGGCTGGACCGCAGGTTGCCGGATTGCTGCTGATTGCGCCCGCGCCGGATTTCACCGCCGAACTGATAGAGCCCAATCTGTCGGATGCCGAAAAAGCATCGCTTGTAGAGCGCGGCTATTTCGAGGAGCCATCGGAATACAGCCCGGAGCCGAACATCTTCACCCGCAATCTGATCGAGGACGGGCGCAACAATCTCGTTCTCAAGGGCATCATCGAAACCGGATGCCCGGTGCATATCCTACAAGGCATGAAGGATGACGATGTGCCCTATCAGCATGCGCTCAAACTGCTCAACCACCTGCCCGCCGACGATGTAGTACTGAGCCTCATCCGTGATGGAGACCACCGATTGTCGCGTCCGCAGGATATCGAGCGGATGCTGGCGGCGGCCAAAAGCCTTGTTTTGGCGGCAAAAGCGCAACGATCTTAACCATATTATTCATCTTGCATTCATGGACCATGAGTTCCGATTGACTCCCGCCCCTAACCTTTTTAACTTTTCGTTAAGATTTTAAGGGACGGGTTTCATGATGAATGCACCGCGGGCGCTTGCTCTGCTTGTAGCAGTTGCGGCCGGAATACTTTCTGCGGCCTCGGCGCAGGCAGATAACAAGGGTAGCCCGTCCATGGTCACCGGCGGCATTACGTCCCAGCCAATCGGCCATTATGAGTTCTGCCAGAAGTACATGTCCGAATGCGATATCCGCAGCAAGCTGACCCCGCCACCACGCGTGACGGAATACGGCTGGAAGGTCATTCGCGACATCAACAAGGAAGTCAATTCCACCATCGTCGCCATGACGGATCTGGAAGTCTACGGCAAGGACGAGGTCTGGGAATATCCCAAAACCGCTGGCGATTGCGAAGACTTCGTGCTTCTGAAACGCCGCAAGCTGATGGAACGCGGCTTTGCCGTTTCCGACCTTCTCATCACCGTCGTGCGCAAGCCTGATGGAGAAGGCCATGCCGTGCTGACCGTGCGCACCAATGAAGGCGACTTCATTCTCGACAATCTGTCCGACGATGTGAAGCTGTGGACGGACACCAACTACACCTATCTCAAGCGTCAGGCGTCCTTCAACACGGGCCGCTGGGTTTCCATCGAAGATGGTCGCGACGTTCTGGTCGGTGCGCTGCGTTAATGACGTGATGCGGCAGGTTCCCGACTGCCGCAATTCGGGAACGGCGTGTCACCGCGCCTTCCAAAATCTCATTTTAGCTTGAACACATATTGAGCCGACCCTATTATAGGGTTCCAGCCAATTCTTGCAGGATGTGTTCGACATGGATTTCTCCCCCACAACAACAGCCGCCCTTTTTGTTGTTTTCGGGAAAGTCCCTGCTCATGCCTGCCTCCATAACCCTCTCCAATCTCAGCTGGTCCACGCCTGACGCGCGCACCCTCTTTTCAAACCTGACGCTCAGCTTCGACAGTGAGCGGACCGGTCTTGTAGGTCGCAACGGCGTTGGAAAATCCACATTGTTGAGACTGATCGCTGGCGACGTTCCCCCGCATGCCGGGAGCGTGTCCATCACGGGCAGCATCGGCACGATGCAGCAGATCGTGCAGGTGGATGCGCATGAAACCATTGCCGATCTCTTCGGCGTCTCCCAAGCGCTCGCCATTCTTCGGCGTGCCGAAAGCGGTGACGCAACGCTTGCGGAACTGGAGATCGCAGACTGGACGCTGGAAGACCGCATGCGGTCGGCTCTTGGTCTTCTCGGTCTTGATGCCAGTGCCGAAACATCTCTGTCATCCCTGTCCGGTGGGCAACGCACACGCGCAGGGCTTGCGGCGCTGGTATTCCAAAAGCCAGATTTCATGCTGCTGGATGAGCCGACCAACAATCTGGACCGCGAGGGCCGCAACGCCGTCATCGATTTTCTCTCGACATGGCGGGGCGGGGCGCTGGTCGTCAGCCATGATCGCGAATTGCTGGACACAATGGATGCCATCGTGGACATCACCTCGCTTGGGGCAAAACGTTATGGCGGCAACTGGAGCCATTATCGCAGCCTGAAAGCGCTGGAGCTAGCCGCGGTCGAGCGCGACATGTCCGAGGCTGAGAGACAGCTGAACGAGGTCGCCCGCCGAACGCAGGAGAGAGCAGAGGCCAAAGCGCGCAAAGACGGCAACGGGCGACGCAAGGCTGCCAAAGGCGACCAGCCCCGCATTCTCCTTGGAGCCATGAAAAACCGAAGCGAAGGCACCAGCGGTAGCCACTCAAGGCTGGCGGAAAGCCGAGAGACCGACGCTACGCAAGCACTCGAGACCGCGCGTCGCAAGATAGAAGTGCTTCAACCACTATCAGTCTCTCTTGCCTCAACCGGCCTGCCTGCAACGAAAATGGTGTTGCAGATGGACGGGATTACGGCGGGATATCTACCGGGCCAGCCCATCTTGCGTGATGTTTCCTTTTCCATCACCGGGCCGGAACGAATTGCCGTGACCGGCGCGAATGGCTCGGGCAAATCCACGCTGCTTTCGCTTATAACAGGCGCGTTAAAACCGTGGCGCGGTGAGATCAGGCTTTTCACGGACTGGGCCATGCTGGATCAGCAGGTCAGCATTCTGGATGCCACCACATCCATTCTCGACAATTTCCGCCGCTTGAACCCGCAGTCAGACGACAATGCATGCCGCGCGGCGCTGGCCCGCTTCATGTTTCGCGCCGATGCGGCCTTGCAGACGGTCGGAGCATTGAGCGGCGGACAGCTTTTGCGGGCGGGTCTGGCCTGTACCCTGGGAGGTGCCGCCCCACCGTCATTTCTCATTCTGGATGAGCCGACGAACCATCTGGATATCGACGCCATAGAAGCTGTCGAGGCGGGCTGGCGCGCCTATGACGGCGCGCTTCTGGTTGTCAGCCACGATCAGGCGTTTCTGGAGGCCATCGGCATCGAGCGTTATCAGCCATTGCCGATGAGAATGCCCGCCGCCAGCACCAGCGAGCCGCCCAGCACCACTTGAAACACCGCGCGCAGGAACGGCGTTTCCATATAGCGGTTCTGGATGAAAGCTATGGCCCAGAGTTCCATGAAGACGATGACGGCGGCGACGGCGGTTGCCGTCCAGAAATGCGAGATAAGATAGGGCAGCGTGTGACCCAGACCGCCGATGGCGGTCATGATGCCCGATGCAAGGCCGCGCTTCAAAGGCGAGCCGCGCCCTGACAGTTTGCCGTCATCATGGGCGGCTTCGGTAAAGCCCATGGAAATACCTGCGCCAACAGATGCGGAGAGGCCGATGAGGAAGGTCTGCCATGTATCCTGCGTGGCAAAGGCGGCAGCGAAGATGGGGGCCAGCGTCGAGACCGAGCCATCCATCAGACCAGCCAGACCGGGCTGAACATAGGTCAGCAGGAACTGACGCTTTGCGGTTTCCTCTTCCTCGGATTTCACATCTTCCGGCAGATGCTTGCCGCTCAACATGCCAGCAATGTCTTCATGCCCGCGTTCCGCCTCGGCGAGATCACCCAGCAGCTTGCGGGTGGAAGCATCCGTGACGTGCTTCATCGCCTCATCATAAAAGCGAATGGCCTGCGCCTCCATGCGCTCGGCCTCTTCGCGGATGGTTTCGAGGGGCAGGTTCTTTACCAGCCAGTCGGGCTTGCGCTCGTAAAAACCGCGCACATGTTCACGGCGGATGAGCGGAATGATTTCGCCGAAACGATCCCGATGCTGCTCGATCAGCATGTTGCGATGGGTCTGCTCGACTTCAGCCATGTCCTCGAACAGTTTCGCGGACTGCGGATATTGTGCCTTCAGATGCGCGGCATAGGACCGGTAGATGCGCGCATCATCCTCCTCTGACGAAATGGCGAGAGCGAGGATTTCCTGCTCACCCAGAGATGTGAAAGGGCGCTTTGACAGGGAGAACAGGCTGCGGAACATGGGATCATCCTACTTAGAATAATTCTAAATAATCCTCCGCGATGTTTTCCGCAAGCGAAATTAGAACGATTCTAATTCTTTTTTCAACGTCCAAAACGTCGCATTGTGAGTGGCGGATCGGGCGTCCATAATGCGCCCATGACGGAGAAGATATTGATGACCGAAAGCATCCAAGCACGGGCCGCGCACAATGCAGAGATACAAAGCCGCGCGGAGGCAGCAATGGCGAAGATCGGCGTCGATGCGGCCTTCATCGAAAGGCTGGTAGAGACCTTCTACGCCCGCATTCGCGAGCATGAGACGCTTGGCCCGGTGTTCGACAATCGCCTGAATGGTCGCTGGCCGGAGCATATGGATAAGATGAAAGGCTTCTGGTCTGCCATCGCCTTCAAGACCGGGGCCTATGGCGGCAAGCCAGTGCAGGCGCATCATGGCATGGATGGGCTGAACGAGGGGTTGTTTACGCAATGGCTGGCGCTTTTTGCGCAGACGCTGGAAGAGATTGCGCCCAGCCGGGAGGCGCGGGACTGGTTCATGGCCACGGCCGAGCGCATCGCCCGCAGCCTGACGCTTTCACTCTTCTATAATCCGGCATTCGATGATCCCGCAATGAAGCGATAAAGCAAGCGCTTGCGTCCATTAGAAAAACGGAAATGCTTGACGCAATATCACCAAGATTATCTTGAAGGCTGCAACCGGACATGGTTAGTAGTTCGCGGGAGGCGTACCAGGCGGTTCGCCTTAAATTCTATATTCAAGGCAAAATCGACATGGATCGCAGATCATTCATCCGCAATGCAGGTGCCGTCGGCGCCGGCGTTACAGCAACCGCGCTTGCCGCACCGGCCATCGCGCAGGAAAATCCCAAGATTACCTGGCGCATGACCTCTTCCTTCACCAAGGGCCTCGACATTCTGTTCGGCGCAGGACAGATCGTGGCCGACCACGTGAAGGAAGCATCCGGCGGTAACTTCACCATTCAGCATTTTGCCGGTGGCGAGATCGTACCTGCGCTTCAGGCTGCGGATGCCGTTACCTCAGGCACGGTCGAAATGGCCCACACCTGCTCCTACTATTATGTCGGTAAAGACCCGACCTTCGCACTCGGCACGTCTGTTCCCTTCGGCCTCAATGCCCGCCAGACCAACGCATGGTTTAATCAGGCGGGCGGCAACGAGCTGCTCAACGAGTTTCTGGCCAAGCACAACATCTATTCCATTCTGCTGGGCAACACCGGTGCGCAGATGGGCGGCTGGTTCCGTAAGGAAATCAATACCATCGATGACCTTAAGGGTCTGAAGATGCGCATCGCCGGCCTCACCGGTCAGGTCATGCAGAAGGTTGGCATCACTCCGCAGCAGATTGCAGGCGGTGACGTTTATGCCGCGCTGGAAAAGGGCACCATCGACGCAACCGAATTCGTCGGCCCCTATGACGACCAGAAGCTCGGCTTCTACAAGGTCGCGAAATACTACTATTATCCCGCATGGTGGGAAGGTGGCCCGGCCTGCCACGCCTTCGTCAATCTCGAGAAGTTCAACAGCCTGCCGGAAAACTACAAGCGCATGCTGAAAGACGCCTGCGCGGTGGGCAGCGCCTCCATGCTGGAGCGCTACGATGCCCACAATCCCAAGGCCTTGAAGGAACTGGTGGCGCAGGGCGCGATCCTGCGGCCTTTCAGCCAGGAAATTCTCGACGTCTGCCACAAGGCCGCACTTGAGACCTATGCGGAGATTTCCGCCGTCAACGAGAACTTCAAGAAGATCTACGAAAGCCAGCAGGCCTTCAAGAAGGATGCCTATCTCTGGGCGCAGATCGCGGAATACACATACGACACCTACATGATGATCCAGCAGCGTAACGGCAATCTGTAATCATCTGATTTTGATCCTACCGAATGGCCGCCCGACTATGCCGGGTGGCCATTTTTATTGGTGGCAGAGACGAGCTTCCAGACTTCCCGCTCCCGCCATGCCAGCGGGCTCATGCCGGTGATGCGGCGGAATTCGCGATTGAAGTTGGATTTGGTCTGAAAGCCGCTTTCCAGCATGATCGCGGTCACGGATTGATCCGTCTCCTCCAGCAGGCGACAGGCATCCCTTACCCTCAGCGCATTGATATATTGCGAGACATTGCCGCCCGTCGCACGGTTGATCGCGTGGGAAATCTGGCGGCTGGGCAGCGACAGCCTGCGGGCCAGGCGGGTCAGATTGAGGTTTTCGTCGCGATAGAATTTTTGCCGCGCCATCAGATCATCCAGCCGTGACATGATCTCTTGATCTTCGGCAGTCGGGCTCGCTGCCTCCGTCTCCGCCTCAATAGCGCTTGGCAGTGCCTCCGGTTTGCTGTCTCCGGCAACCCATGCGGTAAGGCCGATCAGGAGAAGGCCGAGCAGATTGCCATTGCTGACGATCACGCCTGCATTTTCGCCGCGCGCCCAGTGAAAATCGAGCAGGACGAGAACATCGAAAGCCGCCGACAGGCAAAGGGCGGCGGCGGCAATATAGAGCGCGCGGTGGACCGATGTGACACTAGCAAATTGCGCCTCCTCCAGCCCATCCGGACCCCGGCGCCCAAGCAGCACAATGGCAATCGCATAGCCGACGAAGAGCGTTATCAGCATGAAATCGATGGCGATGGGAAACACGACCAGTGTAATGGCGATGACCACCGGCGGCACGGCGATGCTGGTAATATTTGCGGCACTCCTGGTGTTCCAGTCCTTCATCAGGCTGCGAAAACTGGCATAGGCGAGCGGTGGCAAGAATGACGCCATGATCGGCAGAGCAAATTTCAGCGCGTCGATCTGATATCCCCACCGCAGACCGACCAGAGTGGATTGCACGGCGCTCAGCGCAATCAATGCCAGAAACGGTCGATTGGCTCTGCCTTCGCCATTGCCGCGAAGGATGGATACCAGCATCAGAAACAGCAGCAGTGCGACGACGATAGGCAGAGGAATGAAAATCACGGCAGGCGACCTGAAACAAAAAGAAGAATGCCTCCTACATGGACCAGATCGCGTTTGCGGACGACCTCAAACATGTTTCAGGGCGTGAAAAAACTGCGATAGGCCGACACCAGCCTCGTTGTTTCAAACCATGAGGCTTTTCCATGCGCTCCATCATCTCCGCAACCATTCTTCTGTCGGCATTCACCCTGCAATCCGCTCTGGCGGGTGAGAGTGTCGGCACCCGTGATATCACCATCCATTCCCCTGCCCGCGCCAAGGATTTGGCCGTGACCGTCTGGTATCCGTCTGATGGCAAAAGCGAAACGGTCAGGGTCGGCGAAAACAGGATTTTCGAGGGTGCCTCTGCTCTCAAGAATGCCGCCATTCAACCCGAACATTTGCCGCTTGTTATCCTGTCGCACGGCTCCGGCTCACGCGGTATCGGCATGGCGTGGGTTGCAACGGCGCTGGCGGAAGCTGGTTTCCTCGTCGTCGCACCCGACCACCCCGGCACGACAAGCGGCGATTCCACCCCGGAAGACACACCAAAAATCTGGGAGCGGACGGATGACATCTCCACCATCATCACCTCGCTGACAACCGATGCGGAATGGTCGAAATCCATCGATGCCAGTCGTATCGGCGTTCTCGGCTTTTCCTTGGGTGGTAGTACCGCGCTGGAACTGGCCGGTGCTCGTGCCAATCTCGACGCCTACGTTCAATATTGCGTTGATTATGCGCCCTCAATGGATTGCCGGTGGTTTGCGGGTGGGCGCGGCTACAAGAATGATGAGCAGATTACCGTGCCGAAGTTCGATCTGCGCAGTGTCGACAAGGCCCGGTTCGAACAGTCCAACCACGATGCCCGCATCCGCACGGCAGTTCTCGTCGATCCCGGTCTGGAGGTTGCCTTCACCAAGGACAGCCTGAAGGCCATCGACATTCCGCTGTCCTTCATCAATCTGGGCAGTGTCGGCAAGATTCCTGTTTCCGTGCTGTCGGACCAGCTTGCCAGGGATGTACCGCATGCGACCTATGCGCAGGTTGATGATGCCGATCACTTCAGCTTCCTGCCCGTGTGCAAACCTGACGCCGCCGAGTTTCTGAAATCGGTCGGGGAGATCGACCCGATCTGCGAACCGGCAGGTCCGCGCGACCGCAGGGATATTCATGCGGAATTGGTGAAGCTGATCGTGGATGCGTTTCAGACGACGCTTAAAGCCAGTAACTGATCTTTGAGATATCGATCGAAGCCGGTGGTTCTTTCCGCCGGCTTTGCCATGCGAAATCACACAATACGGAACTCACTGAATATTAACATTATTTTCAAACCTCGGTTGCAGAAGTGGTATGGCGCTGGTCTTTTCAGCCGCGAAGAAAGTCAAAATCAAAAACTGGCCTTGGGGAATATAATGCTTATCGACAACTTATTAGCGCGCTTCAAAATACAGACAAAAGTCATTGTTTTTATCGCGCCATTCGTTGCAAGTATTCTGGCAGTAGGGCTTTCCGGCCTCTATGCCTCAAACCTTTTGCAAAGTCGCATGGATGTTTCCAACACCATCCTTCAATCCTTGACGGGATTTAAGGAAGTCTATGGCGGCATGACATCTTTTCTGAACAACACCAATGATGAGACGCGCACGGCGCTGCACCGCCAGCTCGCCGAGCAGGCCAATTTCCTGCGTGCGAACGAAGATGGAAGCTCCACCGAAATAAAAGATGCAATCGAGCGGACAAAAACCATCGATAGCCAAGTCGACGAATTGTGGTCGAGCCACCAGAAGGAGCAGGCGCTTCGTGCTGGCATGGGTGCCGACCTCTCCACCGTGCTGAAAGAGCTGAACGGTCTTCTGGCCAACGCCACCAACATCAGAAATACGCTTCAGACCGACGAGACCAAGGCGAAGCTGCTTTTGCGCGAGGCCGACAAGCTGAACCGCGGCGCCAACCTCATTGCCACCGTTGTGACCGACTTCAACAAGGTCACCTCGCCGGAAGAAAAGACCGCCGTGGTGAAGGCCGCCATCGGTACGCTGGAACCGACCGTCAAGGAACTCGTCGCCATTGCCTCCGCCGACCAGAAGATGATCATCGATCAGCTTGCCGATGGCGTGACGCAAATCCGTGCACAGCTGGACATCGGTGTCGTCAACGATGCCACCGTTGGCACCATTGAGCGCGTGGTCAACCTCATGCGCCCGGCAACCATTCGTCTCCAGGGTTTTGCGACCGTCAAATCCCGCCAGGCGACGGAAGTCTTCGGCCAGCTTGACCAGCCCATCGAACAGGCCAGCACATTTCTGGCAACCGCGCGCCAGATCGGTGACGATGCCAAGAATCTCGAGCTTGAAATGGCAGGCTATGTCGCCGCCCCCACCAAGGCTGCGCAGGAAAAGTTCAGCGATGCAGCTTTCCGTCTGAATGTTTCGGCAGGTAGCATGTCGAGTGATGCGGCGATGTCCGATATCACGCGCAAGAGCGCCAAGATCATCGACGAAACCGCAACCAAAATGGATCGCGCCGCAGCCGATCTTCTGGCCCTGTCACAGCAGCGCAAGGTTGCCTTCAGCATGGCGGAAGAGCAAATCAGCCGTGTCTGGGTCAATCTGACGGATTTCGCCGAAAAGCAGCGCACCGCTGCCGATACCGAACGCAGCAAGGCCGACAGCATCTCGCTCTCCGCCATGGTCATCGGCGTGTTCGTCGCAATCTTTGCCGGTATTGGTCTGGTCATGACCTTCAAGGGTCCGATCCTCGGCATCGTGAATGCAATGAAGCGTCTGGCCAAGGGCGATATCGACATTCCGCTGGATGGCAAGAACCGTTACGACGAAATCGGCGACATGGCGCGTGCGCTTGAGGTCTTCAAGGAAAATGCCGAGGAGCGCACCCGCCTGGAAGTTGCCACCGAAGAGCAGCGCGCTTCCGCCGAAGCGCAGCGACAGTCCAATGATGCAGAGCGCAAGGAGCTGGATCGCCAGATCCAGTTTGCAGTCAGCGCCTTGGCTGGCGGTCTGGAGCGCCTGTCTGCCGGTGATATCTCCACGACCATCGACACGCCCTTCAACGACCGCCTGGAGCAATTGCGCGTAGACTTCAACCAGTCCATGCTGCGGCTGCGCGAGACGATTGGCGGCATTCGCGAGAATGTCGGTGCCATCAGAGGCAATGCCCAGCAGATGTCGGAATCCGCCGTCGATCTGGCCCGCCGTACCGAACGTCAGGCTGCATCGCTGGAAGAAACAGCAGCAGCGGTGGATGAGGTCAACTCCAACATGCGCAATGCTGTGGACCGCGCCCGCGAAGCCAACGGCATTGTCGACAAGACCCGTCGCAACACCGAGGAATCGCTGGTCATCGTCCGCAACGCGGTCTCGGCCATGCAGCGCATCGAGAATGCGTCCCAGACAATCGGCAATATCACCGAGGTCATCGACTCCATCTCGTTCCAGACAAACCTGCTGGCCTTGAACGCGGGCGTGGAAGCGGCGCGTGCGGGTGAAGCCGGCAAGGGTTTTGCCGTGGTTGCCCATGAGGTCCGCGAGCTTGCCCAGAGATCAGCCGCAGCCGCCAAGGAAATCCGTGAGCTGATTGCAATCTCCTCCACCGAAGTCGCAGCCGGATCGAGCCTCGTGGCCAAGACGGGTGAAGCACTTGCCCAGATCGGCACGCAGATTTCCCATGTCAGCGATCAGGTCCAGCAGATCACCCAGGCGACACAGGACCAGTCCGTTGCCATGCAGCAGATCAACAGCTCCGTCGGCGAGGTGGATCTGCTGACGCAGCAGAATGCGGCGATGGTGGAAGAAACAAGTGCGGCCAGCGAACAGCTGAACGAAGAAACCGATCAACTGTTGAGCCTGCTGGAGCAGTTCCGTCTGGAATCGCATGACAGACAGCGGAACCACCGTTTCGCTGCATAAACTCCATCGACTGATGATCTAACTGACGCGCGGGCATCTTGTCCGCGCGTTTTGCTTTCTGGCGTTCACATCTAGATAGCGAAATCTTGACCTTAAAAAATTCCTCCTGCTCTGGCTCATCCGCATCCGTAAAGATTGGATTCAGCCTTTTTTGATAATTTGTCGTTAGTCATATTTTTTCTCGGGTCTCAGGGTGGTGCGCGTTGTGCTTGCCCGCTTGTTTTGCGTACGGGTTCTCATGCATCGATTGACAGTGCCAGCCTTCGTCCTAGCCTGCCTATCCATTACCGGCTGTACGTCCAGCTCCGGGCCGGAAGGCCTGATGGCGGGCATACCTTCCAAGGAAACCACGAGTTCGGTGACGCCTTCGGCTCCCGTGCCGCAAGCCAGTGTCGGCGCCCCGCTTCGTGCCGAACCCGCGCAAAAAGTGCTGGCCTGGGGCGGTCCAATGCCATCAGGCTCACCCGCTTTTGCTGCCGTTGATCATCAGACGGCACCGCGCGTGGTGCCAGAGATCGAGAGACCGATGGCCCCGCAGGCGGGTGTCGCCATGCCCAATGAAAAGCCGGTGCAGATGGCCATGGCCGCAGCACCTGCCATCAATGCCGGGCCCGCGGTGCGCTCGCGCATTTTCAAGTCCAATTTCAGCGATGCCAAGCCAATCAATTTCGGCAAGGTCACGCCACGGCATTTCCCGGTTCACGGTGTCGATGTTTCCCGCTGGCAGGGCGATATCGACTGGGAACGGTTGAGATCACGCGGCGCGAACTTCGCCTTCATCAAGGCAACCGATGGCGGCGACCATCTGGACCCGATGTTCAAGACCAACTGGAACCGCGCCAAGGCGGCTGGTGTCAAACGAGGTGCCTACCACTTCTTCTACTGGTGCCGCCCGGCAAGCCATCAGGCGGAATGGTTCATTCGCAACGTGCCGCGTGACCCGGATGCCCTGCCACCCGTCATCGACGTGGAATATAACGGCGAATCCAGCTGCAAAATGCGCCTACCCCGCGCCAAGGTGCTGGAAAAGATGCAGGTCTTCATGGACATGCTGGAGCGTCACTACGGCCAGCGCCCGATCATCTACACCGCACCGGATTTCTACAAGGACCACCTGTCGGGCGAACTCCTGAACTATCCCTTCTGGCTGCGCGCCGTGGCCCAGCATCCATCCAAGGTCTATCCGGACCGCAAATGGCTGTTCTGGCAATATTCCGGCTCTGGCCTGTCGCATGGGGTGGAAGGCAAGATCGACCTCAACGTCTTCAGCGGCAGCGAAGAGTCCTGGCATCGCTGGACACGCAGCAACGGCTGATCACCGGGCGGGCGCCTATTTTGAAAACTTCTTGGCACCCGCCACGCAGGCCACGACACCCAGTGTGACGACCATCATCGCCACACTCACCGGCTCACCCAGCAGGGTCGCGGCCAGCGTGAGGCCGAAGAAGGGCTGGAGCAATTGCAACTGCCCGACAGCCGCGATGCCGCCAAGCGCCAGCCCGCGATACCAGAAGATGAAGCCAATCAGCATGCTGAACAGCGAGACGTAAAACAGGCCGCCCCAAGCAGTGCCTGTTATGTTGCTCCAGGTTGCAGGCATAGTAACAATAGCGAGCGGCAGCATGACGGGCAGCGACAGAACCAGTGCCCATGAAATGACCTGCCAGCCGCCCAGTCGCCGCGACAGGGCAGCCCCTTCCGCATAACCCAACCCGCAAACGGCAATGGCACCCAGCATCAAAAGATCACCGCTCAGCGATGCGGCTCCATCCTGCGTCAGTGCAAAACCGGCGACCAAGGCACTGCCGAGGCAAGAGAATGCCCAGAACGCCGCACGCGGCCTTTCCCCGCCACGCAGCACTGCGAAGATTGCGGTGGCAAGCGGCAGAAGACCGATGAAGACGATGGAGTGGGCCGAGGTGATATGTTTCAGCGCCAAGGCGGTGAGCAGCGGAAAGCCGACGACGACGCCCAGCGACACGATGGCCAGCGACAGAAGATCGCTACGCGCCGGTCGCTTCTGCTGAAACGCGACAAGCAGCGCGAGCGCAAGCAACCCTGCAATGCTGGCGCGGGCAAGCGTCAGAAACGCCGGATCGAAGCCCGTCACCGCCATGCGTGTCGCGGGCAAAGAGCCGCTGAAGATAACCACGCCTAAAAAGCCGCTCCACCAGCCGCTCGATGTTCTGTCCATGTCATCACTCCATTTCGGCTAAAGCTATGCGCCGTCACGGCTGGTAATGACAGAAACAGTGCGATACAGTTTACATAAACTGTTATGGTATATGGAGCAGTACGGATCAATGTGGTTGCTTTGAAAGTGGACAGTTCAGCGCCCCGCATAGAGGCTGTCATGACGGAAATCCGACGCCGTATTTCTGCGCGCACGTTGACGCCGGGCGCAAAGCTTCCATCCGTGCGTGGTTTTGCCAAGGCTATGCAGGTCTCCGCTTCGACCGTTGTGGAGGCCTATGAACGGCTGGTGGCGGAAGGCGCCATCCGGTCTCGTCCCGGCTCCGGCTTTTATGTTTCGAGCACTTTTGCACCGCTGTCTCTAGCCGATATTGGCCCAAAACTCGACCGGGCAGTCGATCCATTCTGGGTCTCGCGGCTGGCGCTGGATGGCCGCGACGATATGGCTAAACCCGGTTGCGGCTGGATGCCAGCCTCATGGATGCCGGAAGACATCCTGCGCCGCGCCATGCGCACGCTTTCTCGCGGGGATGTGCAGCATTTGACGGATTACAGTACCCCGCTCGGACTTTTGCCCCTGCGGCAGCTTCTCTCCCGCCGGCTGGCAGAACAGGGCGTTCAGGCGGGTTCGGAGCAGATCATGCTCGTCGATTCCGGCACGCAGGCCATCGATCTTCTCTGCCGCTTTCTGCTGGAGCCCGGCCAGACTGTGCTGGTGGATGACCCATGCTATTTCAACTTCCACGCCCTGCTGCGCGCCCACCGCGTCAAGGTCGTTGGCGTGCCCTATACGCCCCATGGACCTGATGTGGCGCTGTTCGAGCAGGCTTTGAGCGAGCATCAACCCCGGCTCTACATCACCAATTCTGCCATCCACAATCCGACCGGAGCCGTGCTGTCACCGGTCACCGCGCACCGGGTACTGATGCTGGCCGAACGGGCCGGGATGACCATTATCGAGGACGATATCTTCGCGGATTTCGAAGAACAGAAGGCACCACGTCTTGCCGCTTTCGATGGGCTCAACCGCGTCGTGCAGATTGGCAGCTTTTCCAAAACCCTCTCGGCTTCGGCCCGCTGCGGTTACATCGCAGCACCCAAAGACTGGATCGAGCCGCTGACGGACATGAAGATCGCCGCCAGCTTTTCCGGCAGCCAGTTGAGTGAAATGTTGGTGTTCACCGCTCTCAAGGACGTCCATTACCGCCGCCATATGGAGGCCGTGAAGGCGCGGCTTGCCAAAGCGAGACTGGATGTCGCCACGCGACTGAAAGGAATTGGCATCACGCCGTGGATGGAGCCGCGGGCTGGTGTCTTTCTGTGGTGCAAGCTGCCCGACGGGGTGAATGCCGCCGAACTCGCCCGCCTTGCCTTGGCAAAAAACACGGTGCTCGCGCCGGGCAATATCTTCGGTCAGGCAGAGACCGCATCCGCCTTCATGCGCTTCAATGTCTCACAATGCGATGGGCTTGGCATGATCGACATAGTGCAACAGGCGATGGCTTCCATGAGATCGCGCGCCTAGAGCGTTTCCTTGTTAAATGGAAACGTTCTGCCGGAGCAGATTTTCGTCAGGGCTAAGGCGATCGGCGAAGGGCATACCCAAA